>NZ_BAABAT010000045.1:0-96635 GCF_039537565.1 Dactylosporangium darangshiense | reverse complement strand
CCTAACTCAGTAAGGCGGCGCCTAACATATCGACCAACCCCCTGAAGGATCAATAGATCAGACGGGATCGCTTCTGGCCAGGCACAAGGCGCAACCATGCCCCAGCGAACATGAGCCAGCCCCAGATGGCTTCTACGAGATCATGCCCAAAACCCTCGCCACCGCCACCGTCGACCGGCTCCTGCACCACGCCCACGTCGTCGTGACCCAGGGTGACAGCTTCCGCCTCAACCAAGCCACCACCGGACAAGGAGTCAAGCCCTTGAACTGACCGAACACCTCACCAGGGCGGGGAACTAACTGGCCGTCACTGGGGAGAAACCGGGCTCTGGCACGAAGTTCGTGAAATCGACCCCCATGGCTTTGCGGCGCTGTGGATCGGTGATCATGGCTGCCGTGCGTTGATCTCGGCTTGACGATGTTGTTGCCGCACCTGGCTTCGCTGCGTATCAAGCAGGTCCGGGTGAAGGAGACCCTGGTTTCGGTGGATGCCGAGGTGTCAGCGGCCGCAGCGGCGTGCCCGGACTGCGGGAACGCGTCGACACGGGTGCACAGCCGATACGGGCGCACGGTGTCGGATCTGGGGATCGGCGGCCGGCAGACGCTGCTGCGGCTGCAGGTGCGGCGGTTCTTCTGCGACGAGCAGGCGTGCGACCGACGCACGTTCACCGAGCAGGTTCCGGGCGTGACCGGCCGGTACGCGCGTCGCACCGAACTGCTTCGGGGCGTTCTGGAGAAGATCGCTCTCGCGCTGGGTGGCCGGCCCGGGGCGAGGATGTCCCGGCGGTTGGCGGCAGCGGTGTCCCGCACGACGTTGCTGCAGCTGATCCGCGCCCTGCCGGTGCCGGAGCCGGGCAGTGTGGCGGTGGTCGGGGTGGACGACTTCGCGTTCCGCAAAGGCTCCCACTACGGCTCCATCGTGGTGGACATGCGCACCCGCCGCCCGGTAGACCTGCTGCCCGACCGGCGGTCCGCCGGGTTCGCTGCCTGGCTGCGGGCCCACCCCGGTACTCACGTTATCTGCCGGGATCGGGCCGGCGGCTACGCCGAGGGCGCTCGGCTGGGCGCGCCGGACGCGATCCAGGTCGCTGACCGGTTCCATCTGCTGTACAACTCCACCCAAGCAGTCGATCGGGTCGTCCGCGCGCACCGCAAATGCCTACGCGATCGGCCCGAACATGAAGTCGTCGCACAGCCGGCACCGCCCACCACCTCCGATGAAGGCCGCCGAGCACAGCTGACCCACCAACGCCACGCCGAGATCCACGCGCTGGCGAGCAAGGGCATCGGCACCACCGCCATCTGCAACGCGCTCAACCTCGACGGCAAGACCGTGCGCCGCTACCGGCTCGCGGCGACCGCCGACGAACTCCTCACCGACCCCGCCACACGCTCACGCGAGCTCGACGAACACGTCCCCTACCTCGCCGAACGCTGGCAGCAGGGCTGCACCAACGCCGCCCTGCTCACCACCGAACTGCGCGATCACGGCTATCACGGCAGCGAACGCAGCGTCCGCCGGCTGCTGCAGACCTGGCGCGTCAGCGCCGTTCCGCCCGCAGCGCTGGCACCAGCAACCTTCAAACCGCGGCAGGTCACCGGGTGGATCATCCAGCCGGCCGGCGAGCGCACCAAACACGACCAAGCCGAGCTGAGCCGCATCCTGCAACGCTGCGCCAGCCTGCACACCGTCGACCGCCTCGTCAGCGACTTCGCCGGTATGCTCCGCCACCGCCAAGGCCAGCACCTCGACACCTGGATCAGCCACGCACAGCACAGCGGCATCGCCGCGCTCGCAGGCTTCGCAGCCGGACTCGTCAAAGACTACGAAGCCGTCCGCAACGGCCTCACCCTCGACTGGAACAGCGGCGCCGTCGAGGGCAACGTCTGCAGACTCAAGGCCATCAAACGCGCCATGTTCGGCCGCGCCAACTTCGACCTCCTCCGCCGCCGCGTCATCCTCGCCGACTAACCCCCGAACCAGGCATTCACGAACTTCGTGCCAGAGCCACGAACAAGAGGCCGTTGACAGGCGGGTGACTGCGATGGTGGCGACGGTCTGAACAGCGAGGCTGCGCTGGCCGACGCTGTGGGACTGACGGTCGAGTCAGGTGGGCAGATCCCCGGCGGAGACGAGGGCCGCACCCGAGCGGGATGCGCCGGCCAGGTGCGTGTTGGCGCCTTCGATCGTGAACAGCGGTGCGATTCGTCGCAAGGACGGGCGGCGCGGCGGGGCCGGGAAAGAGGGATCGCGGGGCGTGACGGCGGCGCTGAATCCGGCACACCATCTCGCAACGTAAGACTGGCCGCCCGCCGCACCGCCCCGGGTAGCAACGGCGGACGACCACCGGACTCATCCAAGACCCCGTCGCGTTGCTCTGGCAGGGACGCGACCATGGAGTGTGGGAGGCGGATCGAGCTCAGCGCCGGCCACCTCGACGACGGCGACCTCGTCTCGCACCGCTACCAAGCCGGCAACGGCGTCTCCTACGCAACCGGGCTCGACGCGGCCAGCATGGCGCTCGCCGCGATCGCCACGCGGATCAACACCACGATCGACGCCTACACCGCCGCGCCGGCAGCCACCCCGGCGCGAGGGAGAGCGCAGACACCAGGACTGCTGCCGGCGCGCCGGCGACCGGCGTCCCGTTGTTAAAATGTCTGCTGCAAGAGGCGCGTTGATGGGGACGAGTACTACCGGACGCAGCTCGGAGCGACCCGGGGGCGGTGTGAGCCTGGGAGCGTGCACGGTGGGAACATCACCCCGGAGCCGTCGGAAGAAAGGCCCGCGGGCCGAGTAGAACCGACCTTGCATCCGAATGAGCGGGTCGTGCGTTTCGCGCGGCCAAGGAGGGTGGTACCGCGGGACCTCGGTCTCGTCCCTTCGTTGGAGAGCACGCCCGACGGAGGACCGACCGGATGTACAGAACCGTGCCCGCGCAGGTCGACTTGGCCACCCTTGACCATGAGGTGCTGCATTTGTGGCACAGCAACAGCGTCTTCAAGCGCAGCCTCGAGCAGACCGAGGGGCGGCCCGACTGGATCTTCTACGAGGGCCCACCGACCGCCAACGGGATGCCGGGAACGCATCACATCGAGGCGCGGGTGTTTAAGGACATCTTCCCGCGCTACAAGACCATGAAGGGCTTTCACGTCCCGCGCAAGGCGGGCTGGGACTGTCACGGCCTGCCGGTCGAGCTCGCGGTGGAGAAGGAGCTGGGCTTCACCGGCAAGCAGGACATTGAGGCCTACGGCATCGCCGAGTTCAACGCCAAATGCCGGGAATCGGTGACCCGGCACACCGACGCCTTCGCAGAGCTGACCGAGCGCATGGGCTACTGGGTCGACATGGACGACGCGTACCGCACCATGGACCCGGAGTACGTCGAATCCGTCTGGTGGTCGCTCAAGCAGATTTTCGACCAGGGCCTGCTGGTGGAGGACTTCCGGGTGGCGCCGTGGTGCCCGCGCGACCAGACGGCGCTGAGCGACCACGAGCTGGCGCAGGGCTACGAGAATGACACCGATCCCTCAGTGTTCGTGCGGTTTCCGCTGACCTCGGGATCCCTCGCCGGGCAGGCGTCGCTGCTGGTGTGGACGACGACCCCGTGGACCCTGGTGTCCAACACGGCCGTGGCGGTACACCCGGACGTCACCTACGTAGTGGCCACCGACGGCACCGAGCGGCTCGTCGTCGCCGAGCCGCTGCTGGAGCAGGTCCTCGACGGCTGGACGCGCACCGGCGACAGCTTCACCGGCAAGGAGCTGGAGCGCTGGACCTACCGGCGGCCGTTCGACCTGGTCGACGTGCCGGACGCGCACTTCGTCATCCTCGCGACATACGTCACTACCGAGAGCGGCACCGGCCTGGTCCACCAGGCGCCCGCGTTCGGCGCCGACGACCTGGCCAGCTGCCGGGCCTACGGGCTGCCGATGGTCAACCCGGTGCGCCCCGACGGCACATTCGAGACGCAGATCCCGCTGATCGGCGGGATGTTCTTCAAGGACGCCGACGCGCCGCTGGTCATCGACCTGCAGAACCGCGGCCTGCTGTTCCGCGAGCGGCAGTACGAACACAGCTACCCGCACTGCTGGCGCTGCCACACGCCACTGATCTACTACGCCCAGCCGTCCTGGTACGTGCGCACCACGGCGATCCGCGACCAACTGCTGCGCGAGAACGAGCGCACCAACTGGCACCCCGAGACCATCAAGCACGGCCGCTACGGTGACTGGCTGACGAACAACGTCGACTGGGCCCTGTCGCGATCCCGCTACTGGGGCACCCCGCTGCCAATCTGGCGCTGCCCGGCGCAGCACCTGACCTGTGTCGGCTCGCTCGCCGAGCTCGGCGAGCTGGCCGGGCGGGACCTGTCGAACCTCGATCCGCACCGCCCGTTCGTCGATGACGTCACCCTGACCTGCCACTGCGGCGCGACGGCGACGCGCGTGCCAGAGGTCATCGACGCCTGGTACGACTCGGGCGCGATGCCCTTCGCCCAGTTCGGCTACCCGCACCGCAATCAGGAACTGTTCGAGCGCAGCTACCCGGCCCAGTTCATCTGCGAGGCGATCGACCAGACCCGCGGCTGGTTCTACACCCTCATGGCCGTCGGCACGCTGATCTTCGACCGGTCCTCGTACGAGAACGTCGTTTGTCTCGGGCACATCCTCGCCGAAGACGGCCGCAAGATGTCCAAGCACCTGGGCAACATCCTCGAGCCCATCCCGCTAATGGAGCAGCACGGCGCCGACGCCGTGCGCTGGTACATGGCCGCCGCGGGCTCGCCCTGGTCATCCCGCCGTGTGGGTCACACGACCCTGCAGGAAGTGGTCCGCAAGACGCTGCTGACCTACTGGAACACAGTCGCCTTCCAGGCGCTCTATGGCCGCACCGCGAACTGGGTGCCGTGCGCTGAGGACCCGGCGCCGGCGGACCGGCCGATGCTCGACCGGTGGGTGCTCTCCGAGCTCAACGTCCTGGTGCGTCAGGTCGACGAGGCGATGGCCGCGTTCGACACCCAGGAAGCCGGCAAGCTGCTCGCCGCGTTCGTCGACGACCTGTCGAACTGGTACGTCCGGCGCAGCCGCCGCCGCTTCTGGCGCGGCGACCCGGCCGGGCTGGCCACCCTGCACGAGGCGCTGCGAACGGTGACCCTGCTGCTCGCGCCGCTCATCCCGTTCGTTACCGACCGGGTCTGGCAGGACATCGTGGTGGCGGTGGACCCGACGGCCGCCCCGTCGGTGCACCTGGCGGCGTATCCGGAGGTGGACGAGCGCCTGATCGATCCCCGGCTGGGTGAGCAGATGGCGGTGGCCCGGCGTCTGGTCGAACTGGGCCGCACAGCCCGCGCCGCGTCCGGCGTCAAGACCCGCCAACCGCTGGCGCGCTCGCTCGCCTCGGCACAGGGCTTCGCCGACCTGAAGCCGGAGCTCATCGCAGAGATCGCCGCAGAGCTCAACGTCGCCATGGTCCTGCCGCTCAGCGCCTCCGAGGCGTCGCTGGTGGACACTACCGCCAAGGCGAATTTCCGGACCCTCGGCAAGCGGTTCGGCAAGGCCGTCCAGGACGTGGCCAAGGCGATCGCCGCGGCCGACGCCGCCGCCATCAAGCGGGGCCTCGCTGCCGGCGAGGCCACCGTGACGGTCGATGGCGAGCCAGTGACCCTCGGCCCCGACGACGTGATCATCACCGAGACGCCGCGCCGAGGCTGGGCGGTCGCCTCGGAGGCCGGCGCCACCCTCGCGCTCGACCTGCAGATGACGCCGGAACTGCGCCGGGCCGGGCTCGCCCGCGAGGCGATCCGCCTGATCCAGGAGGCCCGCAAGGCCAGCGGCCTGGAGGTCTCCGACCGGATCGAGCTGCGCTACGCGGCGGCCCAGGACGACGTCACTGCGGCGCTCGACGAGCACCGCGACCTGGTCGCCGACGAGGTGCTCGCGGTGCGGTTCGGCCCGGGCGAGCCGGACTGGGCGGCCACGCCGCACCAGGACGCCGACCTCGGCCTGACGTTCTGGCTGCGCCGCGCCTGATCCGATTCATTCGACGTGATGCCTCGCCGACGGAACCGGCTCGTCGAGCACGGCCGGGTAGATCGGGGCGGGGCGGCGTCGCTGACCACCTCGGAGGGCGTGACCTTCAGGGTGGCCAGGTTTCGTTGGAAGAACCTGCGGGACACGGCGGCGTCGCGCCGGACCGAGACCAGCACGTCAATCACCTGCCCGTGCTGGTCAACCGGCCGGTAGACGTATCGCCAGACGCCATTGACCTTGATGGCTGGGTCGGCCGCACGGCGAGGTGCCTGCTGTGCAGGTCCTTTTCCGTGCGGCCTCCCGCCGAACCGGACTGGCCCGTGTCCGAGCATCCGGCTCTCCAGTGATCTATGCCGTGCGTGTGGTGGTGGGCTGCCCGGTGTGGATGTGGTCGTGGCAGGCGGCGCAGACCACGAGGGTTTTGCGTCGCTGTCGCGCCATGTGCGTTGTCCACGTGGGTTGGGTCGGTCCGGGGTGGTTGGAGGTCTGCAAGTTTGCGGACGTGGTGGACGTGCATTGGTCCGGTTTGCTCGCAGAGCTCGCACCGTCTCTTGAGGGGGACTGCGTGTGCTCCTCGACGCGTACCGACACGCGGCGGCCGGCGAGGATCTCGGCGGCCAGCCGGGACCGGACAGGTAGCAACCGGAGTCACACAGTGCTTCACCCGGGCCGGGCGCAAACTTTCCATGCGTCTTCAAGGGCGGCCCGAAGGGCCGCCAGCGCGCCCGCTCGGGGACTCGCCGCGCCGTGCCGCTCCGCTCACGCGCGATCAGGTCACGGTGCCACTTGAGAATCGTGTCGGGCCGCACCAGCAGCCGCCGACGCCCTGACCACCTCGCTGGCTGTCGAGCTGCGCTCCGCCGTCGCCCCCAGCGACATGCACCGCAACGAGCGGGCCGGCGCCCCGGGTCCGGCCGGCCGGGTGGGGCGCACTTCGCCAGGCTGCTCCTCGGCATCCGAAAGGCCTTCAGGTGCGGCCCGGCCGCCGGTGTGGCTGCCGGGTACGCTGACCCAGCTAATGATCAAAGGCGCTCTTCGCGCCGGCCGGTCCATCGCCGACAGCAGGAGGAGGCATCTTGGCAGCCAGTGACATAGCGACGGCGGAAACGAGCACCGTGCCGGCGGCCGACCCGGCGGCCGCCGCACGGAACGCCACGTGACCGTACGGCCCGTCTCCGCGCCGCCCGTTCCGGTCGACGCAACACAGCAACCCACCCGGCGTCCGGCACCTCGACGCCGCCCGCACGTGATCGGCGAAATCCTCGTCGTGGTCCTGCTGGTCAAGGTCTACGACCTGATCCGCTCCCTGGCCGCGGTCCGCGCCGTCCCCGCCCGGCGCCACGGCGCCGGGATCCTGTCGGTCGAACGGCTCCTGCACCTGGACTGGGAGTCGGCCGGCAACCGGTGGCTGACCAGCCATCCACCGCTCGGCCTGGCGGCCGCCTACTGGTATGAGGCCGCGCACGTCCTCGTCACGCTCGGCGTCCTGGTGTGGTGCTACGTCGTCCGGCCGGACCTCTACCGGCCGATGCGCAACGCGCTGGTGATCACCAACGTCGTCGGGATGACGGTGTTCTTCCTGTTCCCGGTGATGCCGCCGCGCCTGCTGCCGGGCGGTGGCTACACCGACTCGGTGGCCGACGCCGGTTTCGGCACCACCCACGGCGGCCCGGTGCCCGCCGACCAGTACGCGGCGATGCCGTCGCTCCACCTCGCCTGGGCGGTGTGGACGGCCTGCGTTGCCGCCGCACTGCTGGCGAGCCGGCGGGGACGGGCATTGTGCTACCTGTACACCTTGACGACCGCGGTCGTGGTGGTCGTCACCGCCAACCATTTCATCCTCGACGTCGTCGCCGGGGTGGCCGTCGGCCTGGGCGCGATCGCGGTGGCCCGGGCGCTGCCGCTGGTGTCCGGGCCGCTCGCTCACAGAATCCGGCGGTGCGGCAACACCGCCACGAACGCGCTGGGTAGCAGCGGCACCCGGACGGTGACGAGCCGATATCCGACCACGGCGGCGACCGCGGTCGCTGGGGAGATCCCCACGGCCATGAGGCCGCCCAGCAGGGTGACGTCGAGCGCGCCGATGCCACCCGGCGACGGGACCGCTGCCGACCAGACGATCAGGTAGACAACGGCGCCTGATCAGGGCAGCGAGCACCGCTCGGTTGGCCCTGCGGCGTTCGTGGAGCTGGTTGGAGCGCTGGCGATGTCCGAAGATTCGGTCGATGGCGGCCTCTTGGCTTAGGCCGTTCTCGATGGTGTTGAGCAGGTTGTCGACGCGTGCGGAACGTGCAGGATCACCGGCGACCGCGCGTCAGCGGGCTCCCGACGCGAATACGCGCACGGACCGGTTGGCCGGCCCCTGCGCATACGACTCGTCCGTGCGGGAACGTCAGGCGTTCGCCAGCCCCGAGCAGCAGGTGTTGAACAGCAGGCGGGTGACGACGTACGGGTCGCGGTGCTGAGGGTGCCGAGGCTCTACGACGGCATACACCATGTCCGCAGGACTGACTGTCGGCACGACCGTCACCAGCGCCCTCACTCGCAGCTGCGCGTCGTAGATGGACACGGTCGTGACGTAGTAGCCGTCGCAGCAGCACGTCGCGTTCGAGCCGCACGAGGATACGGTCGTTGTCGACGTGCTCCCGGAGGGCGTGCAGCGTCGGGTCCTCGATCGGGTCGTCCATACGCATGATGCAGCGGATCCGGCAACGTGCGAGCCGCCCGGTCCGCGCGGTCGGGCTGAGCGCAGCGGCGACGATTGGCAGCCGCCCGAGACCGAGCGACCGGTCCTACTCCCTGGGTGGCGGTGACGGGTCGCGGCCAGCGCCGACCCGTACGGTGGAATCGACGGATCACGCCCGCCCGTGGGCGTATCGACGGCTTACCATTGAGAACCCTCTACCGCCCCGGACCTCGGCGGTGTCCTCATCGAGGCATCGTTGGGAGCGTCCGTGCCCACACACCAGACCAAGCCGCTCATCGCCGCGGTGTCGTATGACAGGCTCATCGTGCAGATCGCTGACCGGAAGCCGGCCGCCTTCGTCGCGCTGTACCGCCTCATGGTCCGTCCCCTCTTCCTGTACTCCCGAAGGCGGCTCGGCGACGCAGGCGCCGCCGTGCTGATCACCCGCGCGGTCTTCGTCGAGGTCTGGAGACTCGCTTCCACAGGGCGGCGGGACGACGCCCAGGCGTGGCTACGGCCATCGCGGACCGGCGGATCACCGAACGGCTCCGCTCGCCGGGCCGACCGACGGAGCCGGCGTCCGCCTACGACAAGCACATCGCAGCCGAACTGTCCGCCCTGCTCCGGGCGTCAGGCACCACCTGGCTCCCGCCGCCGGGCCGGCGGCGTTGTGGGGGTGCCGCAGCGCCTGACCGTACGAGCGCAGCAGGGTGGTCTGGCAGTCGGAGAAGTCGTGCTGCCGAGAGAACGCTCGCACAATGGCTTGCGCCCGGTACAGGTTCAGCCGGGCATGGTCGGGAACAGGTGGTGCTCGATCTGATAGTTGAGTCCGCCGCGGTGGACGTCGCGGGCGGTGTAGCGACCGGACCGCGGCGCGGGCGGTGTCAGCGCCGATCGATGACCTGAGCGGTAGGTGCGCGACGTGGGCCGGTCGGCGACGTGGTGGCGCGGCCGAGACGCAGCAGCAGATAGGGGTAGCCGACGCAGCCGATCATAATTTGGACCGCCTGCCGCGTGGCGACCACCTCGACGGCCGCGCTCAGAGGCAGGACCGAGACGTCGGCGGCGGTCGCAGTCAGCCAGCCAGCGGACAGCGCCTCGCCCGCGCGCAGCCAGTCCTCCGGCTCGTCATGATGGCCGTAGAGCAGCGCGAACGTCGCGCCCCGGTCCTCGGCCAGGCCCACCGGGCCGGCGCCGGTCGAGCGGTCCCCGGACCCGGACTCGGAGGGCCGGGCGTCGGAGGCGACCCGGGCGAGGTCGAGGACCTCGTCCGGGTAGAGCACGTGCAGCGACGTCTCCTCGGCCCGCACTGCGGCGGTGACGGCCTTGAGCTGCGCGGCTGCGATCGGCGCGCCGGTGACCGGCGACCGGTCGGTGCGGCGCAGGGGGATGCTGTTCATGAGCGGTGCATCCGCCGGCTCGGCCGGTGAGCGCTCATCGAGCCGCAGCGATGCGAGCCGGTCGGGGTCGGCGGGGTCCGGCCGGCGGTGCGTTGTGAGCCGCCAGCCCTCCGCGGCCAGCGCGATCCGGGCGTGGTGCAGCGCCGCACCGCAACTGATGATCGCCAGGCGGCCGTCAACGTCGACGTCGTCGACGATGCGGCCCCGGTCGAGGTACAGGACCAGGGTGTTGCCGGTCAGCCGCCACCGCCACGGCTGGCTGTCGAGGATCGACGGCGCGAACCCGGCCGCGTTGGCCGCGGCCACGAGCGCGTGGACCACAGCCTGAGCCCCGATCGGATGGATCGTCGCACCGGTCGGAGTCGCACCGACCGGCTTCCCGTTGGCTGGGCCGGTTGAGTCGTGCCGACGATCGGGCCTGGGCTTGAACTGCACGACCTGCATTGGGCGGACCTCCGGACCGGCGCCGCAGAGCGGCGGGTGAAGGCGAGAAGGAGTAGTCGCCCGGGCCACGCGCGGCCGCATCAGAACCGGCCGCAGCCCCAGCCTACGCCAGTTCGCGCCGCAGGCCGCATGACGGCCATCACCCAGTCTGCCCGAGGCGGGCGAAACGCCGGCGCACGAACGCATTCCACGCGCGAACACGTCCGACGCGAGCGGAGCACCAGCCGCACGGGCCGGCCGATTGCCGTTGCCGGCCGGCTCGCAACGGCGTCAGCGGCGGGTGGGCGGCGCGGTGAAGAGCATCTGCTGGTGCCGACAAGCCCATAGATTGCGCCTTTCGACGGGGGCCGCGCTCGTCGCCGTGACGGCGCTGGCGATCGCGGCCGAGTGGTACGTGCAGCGGAATCCGCGCCGGTACCTCGCGCTCGAGCCGCTCGCCGATCGCTATCCAACCCAGACGGTAATCCTCGCCGTGCCCCTCCTGCTGGCGGCGGCGGTGCTGCTGGCCGTCCGGCCGGTCCAGATGCGGGAACGGACAGCGGCGGCGCTGGCGGCGATGCTCCTGCCGCCGGGATGCGGCACAGAGCTCATCTACGACGACAACGAGCGGTTCGACTACCGGCGCCCGAAAGATCGTCACCATCGCTCGCTCGCCCGCCGGGCGCTGGGAGATCCTGCGGCTGACGCTGGTCTCGTCGGCCGACTCCGACGGGTACCTCGACGAGTTCCGGCTCCGCTCGCGCGCCGGCCGGCTCAGCCGCGAGGCACCCCGCCGGCTGGCCGCCGCGTGCACGTAGCGGCTGCCGACTTCCATTTGGCTGAACGGTGCGACCCGGCGACCGAGTTAACGCAACCGTGTAGACGACCCGGTTAACGCAACCGTGTAGACGACCCGTTCCGGCGCCTTGGCCGTCGTCTCGCATGGGCCCGCTGCCGTCGGATTCTGACCCATAGGCCAGTCCCGACTGGCGCCGCGGTCCACGCGATCGGCGCATCCATTCCGGCTGGCAGCGGTTGGGTGAGACGGTGGCTGAGCGGTTTGGCGCGGCGGTCACGGCCCTGCCTGCAGGGCGCCCCCCGCAGCAATGCACACGAGCCAACCGACGATAGGAGCGCGCGTCCATCCGGGTGAACCACAGCTGGGCCAGCAACCCGCGCGGCGCCTTGGCGGACGCGACCGTCGCCGCACCGACCACATCAAGTTGGGTCAGCTCGTCGCCGACAGCTGTGCAATCCCGCTTCCGCACGTGTATTGCATCGCTGGCGTTCAGCAATCGCATGGTGGGTCAACCTCCCGACTGCGTAGCACTGGATGCCACCAGGGGCCGAGCGGGGTCACACGGCGAGGAAGCAACACCGATGCCGCTCGGCTCCCTGGTGGTGAGGCTCAACGAGCCGGAGACAAGTCACAGCCGCCTTGCCTGTGGCATGAACGCTATGAGCTGCGCCGATCGCTACGGAACGATGTTGCTAGAAGTTGCTGGCGGTTAGCCGTCGAGCGCCGTGATTGCGTCGGCGATGATCCGGCGCGCAGCCGGCCCGACCACCGCCATCGACGAGAGCTCCGCGAACGTTCGGGCGTACACGGTCGCCTCGCGAGGCTGCGTGACGGTGAGTGGCACGCGGTCTGTCTGGTGGCCGCCCTCACCGGTTCGAAGCCCGGCGAGGGTGGCTACATCGCTCGGACCTCTACTCCAAGATTGTCACCGAGAGCGACTCGATGGAGATCATGGGATGAGCGGATCCGTCGAGTGGCGACAGGAGGCGAGCCACCCAGCCGGACCCGGTCGAGGTCCGGCTGCAGCGGCAGGACGGTCAGGGTGTACCAGCCTGCGCGCCGGTCGTCGTGGCCTAGGTGTTCACAAAGGCGATCACGAACAGCCGCTGCGCCGACGGGCGGCAAATGCAAGGCGCCGGCCACCGGCTCTCAGCGCGCCCCGGGCACGCCCACACAGCAGACGATTGCTTCCGTCTCGGGATCGAGATGGAGGTGAAACTGCATTCCACTGCGTTGCCGGTCGTCGACGCGGCCGACCAGCACGGTGTCGCCGGGATACAGCCGCAGCGCTTCGAGGCCTTCGGCGGCCTGCAGCAGCGGCCTGCCGCGCCGCTCGGCGCCGGCCTGACGCCTCTGCAGGAGGGTAATGGCCGCCGAGACCGGCACCCTGCTGTCGTCCCAGACATCAAACGGAGCACCGGCGGCCAGCGCCGCACGGACGGCGACGCGCAGGTCATCGTCGCCGTCCACCAGTCGAACAAGCTTCTGCCGCTCCATCACCCAACCACTATGCGCTAATCTTCCTCACTCGCCGTCGACTCCCAGGTTTCGCCACAGTCCCGACTGAGGAAGGGAGCGCTGCTCCCCGTGCCAGCAGCAATTGGGGGAACTGCTCGACCTTCTTGAGCCGAAGATCAGTAGCCCGCAAAGCCGAATCCAGCTTCCGACCTGGGCCGCTGTCCGCGTGGTGGCGTCCGCTTGAGACCTGACCTGCGCATCTTCGGCGGCCGTGATGTCACACCCCGGCAGTTATGATCGATCACGAGGCTGCGTTGAGCCCGTTGCTTCTGCACGGGAATCCGGTGCTGCTGCTACTGATGCTCGTCGCATGGTTCTGCTCCGTCCTGTCGAAGACCCTCAGCAGGAGGGTCGCACCGAGAGAGGAGAACCGGGTGGGTGTAGTGAACAAGGTGTTGTCGTCTGGGCTTGAGGCACTCGCCGGCCTGTCGGTCAACTTCGCAGCAGCAGCGGGCTGAGCGCAGCCTCGACATTGTCGCCCGCCGGCAGTTCATGCCGGAAACACAGTCACCAACAGGGCATCGTCGGCCGGAATCCCTGGCAGTGCCGATCAACGGTCTGCGACCATGGCGGCCACATGCTGACCCGCCCGGCGGCTCAGCCGAGGCCGGGTGAGTAGACCCTGGTGACCGGCAGCTTCACGTCGGGAGTGTGCATCGCCAGGCAGGGCTCCGCCGAAGCCGCGGCCGTGATGCTGCGGGTCGACGAAGAGGTCGGTGAGCATTCAGCCCAGCGGACCGGTCGCGGTGGCGCCCCAGCCGAGGACGTTGCCGCCCCCGTCGCGGGCCACCCGGACGGTACCGTTGCGTAGCAGATGCGACACGTACGCCGGGTCGGCACCCGAACCGGCCTCCGGCTGGCCAACCGCCCGGCTGATCCGGGCAATGGACGCCAGGTCGTCGGGCGTGGCCGGCTCGATCAACACCCTTTCCTTCTACCAGACTGAACGCAGGACGCCTGCCGTGCGCATCTGGTGGCGGATCGGCGCTCGGCATCGTGGCGCCGTGTCGGGCCGTCGATCAGGATGGTCCGGTCATCGACGTACTCGTCTCGGCCCGCCGGTTCTTCCGCGGTTGTTGGCCACGTTGACGGTCACGCCGGACGAGGTCGTCACCGATACGGGGCACAACAACCGACAACGCGCCCTGCACCTGATTCTCAGGTACCTCGTATAGGTTGTCCGCGCAAGTCGAGGTAGGGCAGGCGGATCCGAAGGGACGCGACGTCGTTGAGTGAACGATCCGCCACGCTCGCCGGCGATTCCCGTGACCGCACGATGCCTGACAGTGAGTGGGCGCGTCTTGACGCCGAACTTGACGTCATCGGTAGGAAGCCGGCGCGAAGTCGCCTCGGCATCCGGGTCCGCGGCAGCGTCTGGGCGGTGCTGACGGTCTGGACGGCGGCCTGGGCGTTGCTGCACGCGCGCAGTGCCGGATTCTCCTGGCACTACTTCGTCCTCGGCGCCCAAATGCTCGCCTCGAGCTCGCCGATCTCCGGCGGACTGCACGTGTACGCGGCGCATCCGGAGTTGCAGATCGGTCCGCTCGCGCTCCTCCTCGCGGTACCGCTGACGCATCTCGACCCTTGGCACGGCCGCATCGCCGCCGTGGTCCTGCTGACCGCGGGCGGGCCGCTACTACTGGCGGCCCTGGCGCGCATCCGCGAGCGGTCCGGGCGGATGAGCGACCCGTTGCTGCTGGTGACCGGCATGCTGGTGCTCCCCGTGTGGACCGAGGTCGCCGCGCACTTCGCCCACTTGGACGACGCGCTCGCGCTCGCGGCGATCGTGGCCGCGACGGGCACCATCCGACGGGGGTCCGCCGTCGCGACGGGACTCCTGCTCGCCGTCGCCACCGACAGCAAGCCATGGGCGATCGGATGTGCCGCGCTATTGCTCGCCCTGCCGGCCGGGCGCAGAGCCCGGGCCGCCGCGGTTTTCGTCGCCGGCGTCGCGCTGGCCTGGATCCCGTTCGTACTGGGCGATCCGCGGACGCTCAACCTCGGGCGATTCACCATACCGAACGTGGCGGGCTCGGCACTCAACGCGCTCGGCGTCCACGACCCCAGGACGCCGTCCTGGGACCGCGCCGCGCAGCTCCTGCTCGGCGTCGCGGTGGCCGTCATCGCCGTCCGCCGTGGCCGGTGGGCCGCCGTACCGCTCGCCGTCGTCTGTGCCCGGCTGCTGTTGGACCCGGAGACCTACACCTACTACACCAGCGGGCTGCTGGTGGCGACGGCGCTGGTCGACCTATACGTGCCGGCCCGCGGCTTCCCGATGTGGACCAGCGCGGCGGCGCTGTTCTACGCCATCGACGACCGGCTCAACCAACTGCTGCCGGCCCCGGCGCTCGGTGCGATGCGGGCCGGCTACTGCCTCGTCGTCCTCGCGGTCCTCGCCCTGCCCGGCCGGCAGGCCGCCGTGACCGACGCGCCCGTCCGGGGACCCGGGCGGCACCGGAGGAGACGACCGCGGGAGATCCGCGACGTCCGGCTGCCGGCGCAGCGCCTACCCGTCGACGAGCCGCCACGCCAGGTATTCAACTCGTGATCACGCGCTCTCGGAGCCGGTCCAGGCGCGCGGCGGAGATGCCGGCCGCGAGCAGGGCGTTGTGGGCGAAGCAGAACGAACAGGATCAACCGCTGCCGGCTGTCGATACGTGGAGCAAAGGCCGTGTCGGCCGTCATGACGTACAAGGTCCCTTCAGGAAAGGCGGTTTCGCGCGTCTGTTCGGGACACGCTGCGCCACCGAGCGGTGCCGGGCGGTGCTCGAACAGGTGCCTTGATCAGTAAGAAGTCCCGGCACGGCGGAGGTCCGCGGGCTGGCGGTCGGGCCGGCAGGCGTCGCTCACCGGTGCGTGCGACGACAGCGCCCACGGCTCGAGGAAGGTGTTGATCTCGTTGATCAGCTCGCCGCGCAGGGTGAGCACTGCGGTGTGGTGCGGCCGGAACGTGCCGGTTGCCGGGTCCCATAGATCGGCTCGAGCGGCGAGCTGGCCGCTCGCGCGGGTAGGGGTCAGCCGCCACGTCAGGCCGCCGCTTAGCGGCCTCGCTGCCAGGAACGCCGCGATTGCCGCAGATCCCCGGTACCAGGTCGGGGTCGGAGGCATCGCGATCGCGGCGCTGTCGGTCAGCATGGCCACGATCGCGGCGACGTCGTGCCGCTCCCAAGCGTCGACGTAGCGGCTGACGATCTGCCGCAGTCGTGCGTCATCGAGCGAGCGGAGTGTCGCCTGCTGGCTGCGGTCGGGAAGGCGGTGATCGACGGTTTCGTGGGCACGTTGCAGCGCGGCGTACACCGACGCCGGCGTCGTCTGCAGCGCCGCGGCGACCTCGGCGCCGGAGAAGCCGAGCACGTCGCGCAGGATCAGCACCGCCCGCTGCCGGGCCGGCAGGTGTTGCAGAGCGGCGATGAACGCCAGCTCGACGCTTTCCCGCTGTTCGTAGCGGGCTTCCGGGCCGGCCAGACCGTCGCCGGGATCGAAGCGCTCGTCCGGGTGCGGCTCGATCCAGGTCGACTCGGCCGCCGGCGGGTTGAGCGGGCGGTGCGGATCGGCCGGCGGACCGTAATCGATCGGCAGCACGCGCCCCGGCCGGCGCTCGATGACTCGCAGACAGACGTTGGTCGCGATGGTGTACAGCCACGACCGCAACGAGCTGCGTCCCTCGAACGACGGCAGGCTCCGCCACGCCCGTACCAGGGTCTCCTGCACGGCGTCCTCGGCATCGTGGACCGAGCCGAGCATCCGGTAGCAGTGGGCGTGCAGCGCACCGCGATGCGGTTCGACCAGATCTGCGTACGCCTCCTGACCGCCCGCGACGGCCGTTCCGGAATGCTTTGCATCCGTCATAGCCGTCCCCGTTCGGGACGCCGCTTGGGTTGCCAGAGCGCGATCTCGCCGCCCTCGCTCGTAGCCAGTACGCTTCGCCAGCCCGCGGGGCCCTCCCGCGGTTCGAGCAGCACCGTCGCGCCGAGCCGTCGTCCCCGTTCGGTGACCGCCTCGATCTCGTCGACCTCCACGTACGGCAGCCACGTCGCGGTGGGCGTACGGCAGTCAACGATTCCGCCGGTGAGGGGACCGCCGAACGTGAGCGCGTGGTAGCAGTCGCTGCGCACTTCGATGCGCTCGGTGCGCCACCGCAGCAGCTGCTCGTAGAACACGCTCCCGCCGGACAGATCGTTGGTGTGCAGTTCGAGGTGGACGATGGGCCAGCCTCTGCTTCTTTGCATCTTTACCGCTCCTTCGCATGGCTTGCCGTCCGGTGGCGGGCCCTGCCCGAGGTGGCTGTCGAAGGCCGACACCACACGCGGACAGAGCCGCCGTAGACGGGTCCGCCTGCCGGGCCTATGCCGGGACCGCGACCAGCGCGGCCATTTGCCGTTCGACGGTCTTCGGGGAAGCGTGGAACTGCTTGCCGAGCGCCACAGCGAACGGGTCGGGGAAGATGTCGTCCTCGCCCGCCTCGACGCCGTCGAGGATTGCCTTCGCGACGGCATCGGGTGCGGTCTTCTCGAACTGGGGTGGGAGGTCCTTGGTCATGTCGGTGTCGACCGGCCCGGGGTAGACGCCGTGCACGCTTATGCCCCGGCCGGCCAGCAGTGCGCGGGCGGCCTGGGTCAGTGAGTGCTGCGCGGCCTTGGAGGCGCTGTACGTCGGCTGCAGCGGCACGTTGGTGAGCCCGGCCGCCGAGCCGATGTTGACGATGACGCCACCGCGCCGTGCCAGGGTGTCGGCGAAGCTGCGCAGCACGCGCAGGACCCCGAAGTAATTGACCTCCATTTCCCGCCGGGCCACGTCGACGATCGCGTCGTCGGTCAGCTCGGTCGGCTCGAATGCGCCCGCGTTGTTGACCAGCAGGTCGACCTCGGTGGCCTGGCGTGCCGCCTCGGCGACCTGCTCGGCGTCGGTGACGTCCATCCGCAACGCGACCAAACGAGCGCCGTAGTGCTCGCGCAGCGCCTCGAGAGTCTTCGGGTCACGGGCCGTGGCGTAGACCTTCGTGGCGCCGCGCTCCAGCACCGCCCGCGTGATCGCGAGGCCGATACCGCGGTTGGCGCCGGTCACCAGCGCCACCGATCCGTTAATTCGGGTGGAACCCTGCATCTCGTCCTCCTCTGATTGCTCTACACAGGTGGAGATCCGGTTAGCCGGCGGAATCTGTCGGTGGCGTCGCCTCAGGCCGCGTGACAGGCGTCACCCGGCCCGGCCGGCGTGGCCACGCCAGCTGTCCAGTCGGCGATCATGCCCCCGCTGAGGTTGGCGATCGCCCCGGTCATCGCGGCGGCACGGTCGAACGCGACGAAGGTGGCCACGTCGGCCACGGTAGTGGCCGTCATGGCAGCTCAAGCTGGCGATCAAGCCGTCGAGAAGCGGCTAGATCATTGCGGCGGCCCGTGCTGTCGGGTCGGGCGTGGACACCGTCACAGTGCCCGACCCGCAGTACGTGTGAGGTGTTGAGTAGGCAGCGGAGCCACTGCACCACCGGCCCGACCTCAGGGCCCTCGACCACATCGTTCTCCCGCCGGCGGCCAGCAGTGGGGTGAACCGCTGCACCCACCAAACCTCGATCCAAGCTCCGCCAGCGAGATCGCTCGAAGCATTGGGGTGCTGGACAGCCCGGTCGGCACGCGAGCATGCCTCGGGTCTATTCGCAGCGCGGACAGCTCCGGAAATACTGGGGCTACGCCGGACAGGTGCGGATAAACCGCCACTTGAACAGCCGAGCAACCTTGGGGCAATCCAAATCCACAATGGACAGCTGGATCGCACGTTTACGCAGGCAAATCGCGGTGCGATACAACCCGCGATTGATATTCCCGACGATTAAAGGTCCGAAGTGGACGATCAACTCGCTCAAGTTCAAACATAGCAACGAAAAGTCCATGGCGAGCGTCGAGCGTCCTGCAACGTCCGTGCTGGTCGGCTGGCTCAGAGATCTGAAAGAGCCGATGCTCGCCTTGTATCGGACGCGGAAGTTCCTGTGGCGTCCGCGTCCGTCTGTGCCAGGTAGCGAACATCCGAGCAACCAGCGAGCAACCGATCATGTGGAGGCCACGGCCGCGCGGGCTCCGCAGTCTCGCCGGCATCCAGATCCATCGAGACGAACCGGCTACGGTGGGTTACGGCCCGGCCGACGGAAGCGCCTGATCAATTCACTCATCTGCCGATGTGCGTGCACCCGATCTTGCCCGAACGTCGCGTGGGCGCCGCCGATCGGACCGGCGCTGTCGCGTGGACTCGGGGTCGCGCCGCGGCCCGACCGGTTGACCGCATCGGCTCGGTAAGCTGTGTGCATGGTGGCCGGGGTGGAGCGGGTCACTGCCCGGTCGGTGCTGTTCGACCTGGCGGTGGCTGGCAGTGTGGCGGTGCTCACCGTCCCCTACGGGTACCGTCTCCACGTCCTGTTCGGGGTGGCGATGGCCGTCGCGGTGGGCTTCCGCCGGTTTCGCCCGCTGGCGGTGATGCTGATCGTGTCGGCGCTGGCGCTGGGTCATCTTGTGATTCTCGGGCGGCCCGATCCGACCAGCTTCGACATCGCGGTGCTGATCGCAATGTATTCAGTGGTGAAGTACGCGCCGGTGCTGTGGCACGGGTTCGTGGCCGCGGCGATCGTCGCCACCGGGCTGGTCATCGAGCAGACCCGGCACTGGACGTTCCGGTGGTGGTATTCGGCGGCGCTGCTGTTCGGCTTCTGCACGGCGGTATGGCTGGTCGCGTATACGTTGCGCACCCGCCGGCGGTATCTGCGCAGCCTGGAGGAGCGAGCGGCCACCGCCGAGCGGGAACGCGACCACCTCGCCCAGCTTGCGGTGGCCGGTGAACGGGCGGCGATCGCGCGGGAACTGCACGACGTCGTCGCGCACACCCTCGCTGTGATGGTCGTGCAGGCCAACGGGGCCACCTACGCGCTCGCGGAGGACCCGGCCCAGGTCGACGAGGCGTTGCGGACCATCGCCGCGACCGGGCGGGACGCGCTGCTCGACATGCACCGCATCGTTGGGGTCCTGCGCGGCGACGGCCCGGCCGGTGACCTGCCCGATCGTGGCGTGGCGACGATCGGGCAGATGTGCGCGCTGATAGATCGGGCACGCACGGCCGGCCTGTCGGTCACGCAGGAGAGTGTCGGCGACCTGCCGGCCATGTCTCCGGCGGAGGAGCTGACCGTCTATCGGGTCGTCCAGGAGGCGCTGACCAATGCGATCCGCCATGCCGGTGCCGCGGCCAAGGTGGCGATCCGGCTGGAGTACGGTCCGCAGCGGGTCACGATCAGCGTCGTCGACGACGGGGCCGGCCGGCTTGCGACCGCGAACGGAACCGTTGGGCACGGGCTGATCGGGATGCGGGAGCGTGTCGCGATGCATGACGGGCAGTTCAGCGCCGGGCCGCGGCTCGGCGGTGGCTGGCAGGTCGACGCGACACTGCCGGTGAGGGGAGCCACATGACCGCGGCCGGGACCACTATTCGAGTGATGGTTGTGGATGATCAGCCGCTGGTCCGGGCCGGGTTCCGGATGGTGCTCAAGGCGCAACCGGACATGACGGTCACCGCGGAGGCAGGCGACGGCGCCGAGGCGCTGCGGGTGTTGCAGCGCATCCCGGCCGACGTCGTGGTGATGGACATCCGGATGCCTGTGATGAACGGCGTCGAGGCGACCCGGCGGCTGTGTGCCCAGCCCGGCGGGCCGCGGGTGCTGGTACTGACCACCTTCGACACCGACGCGGAGGCGTTCGCCGCGTTGCAGGCCGGCGCGAGTGCGTTCCTGCTCAAGACCGGGCCGCCGGAGGAGCTGTTGGCGGCGATCCGGGTTGTGGCGGCCGGCGACGCGGTGGTCGCGCCGAGGGTGACGCGCCGGTTGCTAGACCGGTTCGCTGGTCAGTTCGGCCCGGCCCAGTCGGCCGGAACCGTGCTGGCCGGGCTGACCGAGCGCGAGCAGGAGGTGCTGCTGCTGGTCGCGCAGGGGCTGTCGAACGCCGAGATCGCCGGCCGGCTGCACATCGTCGACACTACGGTCAAGACGCATGTCGGGCGGATCCTGACCAAGCTCGACCTGCGGGACCGGGTTCAGTTGGTGGTCATGGCGTACGAGACGGGCATGGTCCGGCCCAGCGCGCCGGGCTGAGCGGTGACTGCCGCCCAGCCCGGGGCTGCTCATGTCTCGGCCATCGCGGTCACGATCGACGCTTTCGCCGCCCGGCGGGCCGGCAGGACCGCGGCCAGCACCGCGGCGAAGGCGGCGACGGCGAGCAGCAGGAGCAGCTGTCCGTACGGGACCCGGATCAGCGGTTGGATGGTGGCGAACATGATCCGGCCGGTCAGGCACCCGTAGGTGACTCCGAACGCGATCCCGACGATCGCGCCGACCAGCGCCATCAGGCACGCCTCGGCCAGCAGGGTGACCCGCAACTGGCCCCGGGTCAGCCCGAGCGCCCGGACGAGTGCCGACTCGCGGGTACGTTCGAACACCGACAACGACATCGTGTTCATGATCCCGATAAGCGCGATCAGCATCGCGAACGCGAGCAACGCCGCGACCACCCCGATGAGTTGGTTGACCGTACCGGTGATCTCGTCGCGCCAGCCGGCGATGCTGTTCACCGCGACCGCTGGATAGTCGGCCAGGTCGGCGTCGACGGCGTTGCGTGAGGCGGCCGGCGGGACCCCGGCGGCCGCCTTGATCAGCACCAGGTCGTCGCCGCCAGTCGGCCGCAGGGTTGCGAAGTCGTCCCACGAGATCAGCGTGTCGCCGGTACGCGCGGTGCCGGCGATCAACCCGACCACGGTCAGGTCCAGCCGCTTGCCGACCGAGCTGACCACGACGATCCGGTCGCCGAGCCGGTGCGCCTTGTTCTCGCCCGCGCCGGTGAACAGGATCGCGGTGCCCGGCCGGAGGTCGCCGAGCGAGCCAGCCGTCATCTGGAACGTGGCCAGCGACCGCAGCGCGGCCGGGTCGAGGCTGCCCAGCTGGGTGCGGTTGCCGTTGCTGGTCGCCAGGTCCAGCCGCACCTCGCCGACGGCTCCGAGGAGACGGTCAGCGCGGAGCTTGGCGACGGCTCCGGGCGGCACGCTGACGGTCCGCTGGCCGGTGTCGGCCGGCTGCACGATGAAGTCGACCGGATAGTGCGAGACGAGTTGGGCGGTGGCCGTCGCCTGGATGGTCGCAGTGAGGACCACCGAGCCGGACATCAGGCCGATGCCGATCATCAGCGCCGCGGTCGTGGTGGCGGTCCGGCCCGGGCTGCGGCGGGCGTTCGCGGTAGCCAACTGCACCGGGGTACCGAAGATCCGGCCGGGCAGCCAGCCCAGAGCGGCGATCAGCGGCCCGACGTACAGCGGCGAGAGCAGCACGACCGCCAGGAACGCGATGATCCCGCCGGCCACCACCTGGAGCGTGCCGAGCTTCGAATCGCTGCTCTGCTCACCACGGACGGTCAGCGCGATGCCGGCCGCCGCGGTGAGCAGGACCACCACGATCAGCACGATCCGGCTGCGGCGGGAGCCGACCCGGGCCGCCGGTACCGCGCGCAGGGCGGCCAGCGGCGGCACCCGCCCGGCCCTTATCGCCGGTACCAGCGCGGCGGCGGCGGTGACCAGCAGACCGACTGCGACGGCGACGACGACCGGGGTGGCGGTGAGCACCAGGGGGTGGCTGGGCAGGGCGGCGCCCAGCGCGTTGGCCCCGCTGAACATGCCGTACGCCACCGCGAGGCCCAGGCCGAGCCCGGCGATGCCGCCGACGAGCCCGACCGCGGCGGCCTCCACCAGCACCGAGCCGAGCACCTGACCGCGCGAGCCGCCGACACAGCGCAGCAGCGCCAGCTCCCGCAACCGCTGGGCAATGAGGATGTTGAAGGTGTTCGCGATCACGAACGCCGACACCACCACGGCGATCCCGGCGAAGATCTGCAGCACGGTGAGAAACGTGTCGACCTCATGCACGGCGGCGGTGGCGATGTCGTGCCGGCGCTGATCGCCGGTCTTCACCACGGCGTCGGCCGGCAGCACCGCTCGTGCCCGGCTGCGCAGGTCGGCCTGGGTAGCGCCGGAGACGGTCGCGACGACCTCCCGGTAGCCACGCGCCCCGGCGATCGTGGTCAGGTCCACCTCGGTCAGCACGACGGCCGAGCGGTCGGCGTACTCCTTGGCCGCGCCGAATCCGACCAGACCGACGAGCCGCAGTTCATGGCGCTGCTGCGCAGTGTCCAGCACGACGATCCGGTCGCCGACGGTGTACCTCAGCCGCTGAGCGCTCGCCTCGTCCAGGGCTGCCTCGCCGGCCGCCGTGGGTGCCCGGCCGGCAGTCAGGTCGTACCCGCGCAGTCGTGGGTCGTCGCCGGTCGACAGCGCCACACCGGGTTGCCCGAAGTTGCTGACCAGCCGCCCGTTGCGGTCCAGCAGCGGCAGCGGCTCGCTCATCCTGCCGGCGACGGCGCCGACCCCGATGACCGAGCGCAGCTGCTCCACTGTGGACAGCGGCAGCACCGGGTCCACCGCGGACTTCTCGCCGCCGGCTGCCGGGGGCGGCTGCACACTCAGGTCGATGTTCTGCGCCGCCCGCGCGTACTGGTCGTACAGTGCAGCCTTCGCCGTGTCGCCGAAGACCAGCGCGCCGGCGACGAACCCGACACCGAGCACGATGGCCAGAGCGGTCGCGATCATCCGCCAACGCCGGGCCCGCAAGCCAGCAAGAGTGGTCCGCAACATGTCAGCCTCCCAGTCGCTTCAGCTGGTCGAGGACCGAGTCGGCGGACGGGTCGGTAAGGTCGGCCGCGAGCCGCCCGTCGGCCAGCAGCAGCGCCCGGTCAGCATGCCCGGCGGCGACCGGGTCGTGCGTCACCATGACGACCGTCTGACCCAGCTCGTGCACGCTACGGCGCAGGAAGTCCAGCAGTTCGGCGCCGCTGTGCGAGTCCAGGTTGCCGGTCGGCTCGTCGGCGAACACGACCTCCGGCCGGGCCAGCAGCGCCCGCGCGCAGGCGACCCGCTGCTGCTGCCCGCCGGAGAGCTGTGACGGCGTGTGGCGCAGCCGGTCGGCCAGCCCCAGCACGTCGACGATGTGGTCGAACCAGGCCGGATCGGGCCGTACCCCGGCCAGGTCCAGCGGCAGCCGGATGTTCTGCTCGGCGGTGAGCGTCGGCAGCAGGTTGAACGACTGGAAAACGAACCCGATGCTGACCCGCCGCAGCCGGGTCAGCGCCCGGTCGGACAGCCCGCCCAGCTCAGTGCCGCCGATCCGCACCGTCCCGCCGGTGACCGCGTCGAGACCGGCCGCGCAGTGCATGAGGGTCGACTTACCGGACCCAGACGGTCCCATGATTGCGGTGAACCGGCCGCGCTCGAACCGGACAGTCACCCCGTCCAGAGCCCGGACCTCGGTGTCCCCGGAACCGTATACCTTCACGAGGTCGGTGGTCTGCACCGCCCACTGGCGCGGCGGTGCCGCTGTTGTCAACGTCATGGCGAACTCCTTGCGGTCAGGTTGGCTGCCCCTGACGCTATGAGCGGGCCGGTCGCCAGACATTGACGCCAGGCACTCATCCTGCCGTACTCCTGAGGTCGTACGCCGGCGCCGGCGTACACCTACGGTTGGACGCGGCGAAGTGAGCCATTCCGCGCAGCGACTTGTTTCCGAGCGCGTTATGTTGCGCGGACGTGGTCGAAGTGGAGGAGGACAAGCTCGGCAGCGACGATCTTGCCGATCCGCCGGGCGACAGGCTGACGTTACGTGCCTTGAACGTGCCTTCGAGCAGGGCATTGCCACGTTTGGCGATGGCGCGGACACCGTTGTGGGCCTGATTGAGTTGCTGTTGCACGAACGTGAGCCGGCTGTCCCTGGGTTTCTTGAACGCCACGGTAATGGTGTCGGCCTCGCCTTCGTAGCCGAGGTCGCCGAGGGTGCGCAGGTCGCCGGTGATCGTGGTGAGGGCGGGCAGGATCTCGGTGTGCGTACGCACTGCGCTGGTGTCGTGTTGCCGGCCGGGGCGCACCTCGGAGGTCCAGATCGGCCAGCCGTCGGGCACGGTGATGACCTGGATGTTGCCGCCGTGATTGGCATGCTTGCCCGACCACCACAGGTCGACGCCAGGTGTCGGGCCGGGTGTGGCCGCGCGGTCGGTCGATCAGGGTGCCGTCGATGGTGACGTGGCCATAGCCGGCGGCTTTGGCGGCCAGCAGCGGCCCCATGCAGACTCGGTGACCGGGCGGCGAGCACGTCGATGCCCCCGTGCAGGTAGTCGTAGCCGGTGGACGCGCTGATCGCGTTGTCCGGGCCAATTGGCTCATCCCGGTGCCGTCGAGGAACCAGCGCAGAACGAGGACCGCCTGGTCGTGACAGGACAACGCCCGCGTGTCGGCACGGGTACCACGTCGCTGCCGCTCCGCTGTCAGCAGTCCGGCCAGGAAGTCCACCGTCTCATCGCGTACCGGCAGGACCGAGGGTATGTGACACTCGTCGTTCGGCGCAGCGTCCTTGTGAAGTTGATCTGTGGTAGGACCACCTTCATACCGGGATGCTGCGTCTTTTCGTTGCACCGCAACGTTTTCAGCGCGTCACCGCACCGCGTGGGCCCGGACAGCTACCCAGCGTTACCCGTTGTTACTCGGAATGGCTCACTGACCGCTCACGGACGGGCGTTGTTGATCCGCCCAGATGAGCGGTACGGGCTGACGCCGGCGCACCTGGACGAGATTGAGGCGTTCACACGGTCCGGGCTTGCATGCGGCCGGAGGTATCGTCTCCGCACCTGCTGAGCCACGGGCATGCCCAGTTCATGAACCGCGTTCTCATTCTTGGCACCTACGGGTTCGTACGCAGACCGTCGGGTACGGCTGCCTCCACTACGCCTTCGCCGTCCTGCTCCACCCGATCGCCGCGGACCTGCAACCAGCCCGGCCGCGGTCACCGGCGCGCTCACCAGCGCCATCCTGGCCTGGGCCGCCGCCGCGATCCCGGTCGGGCGGTGGCTCGACCGGCACGGCGGCCGGGCCCTCATGACCGTTGGCTCCGTCGCCGGCGCGCTGCTGCTCGTGGCCTGGTCCCGGGTCGAGGCGGTCTGGCAGCTGTACGTGGTGTTCGCCGGGCTCGGCGTGGCGATGGCCACGGCGCTGTACGACGCGGCGACCGCAGTCATCGTGGCCTGGTTCGACGCCGGCCGGCGGCCTCGCGCGATCCTGGCGATGATCGTCGTTGCCGGGTTCGCCTCAACCATTTCATGCCCCTCACGGGCCTCATCGAGCACCGATACGGATGGCGCACGACGCTGCTCGTCCTCGCCGGGCTCTACGCGGCGGTCGCCGTGCCGCTGCACGCCACCATCGTCCGCGCGCCAGCAGCCGCAGCCCGGCACGGCGACCTGCCGCGCGCGCGAGCGACGCGGAGCGGGCCGCCGCAGTCCGCTCCGCTCGCCGCGACGGCCGGTTCTGGTGCCTGGCCGTCGCGTTCGTCGCGCACAGCGCCGCGATGAGCGCCATGACCGTTCACCTCGTCGGGTTCCTCGTCAGCCGCGGCCATCCGGCCACGTTGGCCGCCACCGTGGCCGGGCTGCTCGGCGTGCTGTCGGTCACCGGGCGGCTGCTGCTCACCGGCGCCCGCCGACGCCTGCCGCTGACCGCGGTCATCGCCGCGGTGTTCACCACGCAGGCGGTCGCCGGCGCCGCGTTGCCGCTGCTGGCGGGCAGCCGGGCCGGGGCGGTCGGCGGGGTCGTCGCCTTCGGCGTCGGGTTCGGTGTCGCCTCACTCGCCTCGCCCGCGTTGCTCGCCGACCGGTACGGCACCACCGCCTACGCCACCATCGCCGGCACCCTCAACACGCCGGTCACCCTCGCCAAGGCCGCCGCACCGCTCGCCGCCGCCGCGCTCACCGCCCTCACCGGATACGGCGGCACCCTTGCCGCGATCGGCGGCGCCTGCGCCGTCGCCGCGGTCGGCATCCTCGCCCGCGCCGGCACTCCCCCACCGAACAGCGGCGGCGCCGCGCTCAGGTAGTCCGGGCGCTTCATCATGGTATGTCGGACAGCTTCACCAAGCGGCTGCGATACCTGATCGCTGCGGCTGGGCTGTCGCCGGTGCGGCCGCATGATCTCCGGCATGGCGCGGCCAGCCTCGCCCACATCACAGGTGCGGACCTCAAGACCGTCCAGGACCAGCTCGGCCGCGCCAGCATCGTGCTCACCGCCGACACCTACACCAGCGTGCTCCCCGCCACCCACCACAAAAGCCGCCGAGGCAAGCGTCCGGCTCGTACTCGCCACCGCGAGAGGGGTTCGGAACCAAGATCCGCCGCCGCAACCGGCCGGGCGGCCCGCCCCGACCCCCGCAGAACTCCACCACCGTTGCGACCGGATCCGGCCTGAAACCGCAGGTCGAACTCGACGCACAGGGTGTGAAGCGCCGAAACGACGCAAGCAGCAACGAGCAGCCAACAAGCATCCGCGGTCCACATCGGACCGATAGGCAGGACGAAACAGCAGTTCGGGTGGTGGGCCGCCAGGAACTCGAACCCTGAACGGAGTCACGGCAATGCGGTTTGGTGAAGCTGAAACCGTTGCACCACAACGGTTTCAGCTTTGTCATGGTCGGGCTCGGTGCGATCGGTTGCTGCACCTCGACTTTCGCGGTGTGTCCGAACGCATGTGCGCCGAGTAACCTGATCTCGTCATCACGAGTGGCACGCCCAGTGGGAAGCAACAGCGTTATGCACTGCGGATGTCGAGGTCGGGGTGGGCCTGGTCGTACTGGTGCCGTGCCTCGGCAATGACGGGGCGATGGGTGACAGACCAGTCAGCGAGTGTCTTGACCAGGTGGGTCAGGCTGGCCCCGGTCGCGGTCAGGCGGTAGTCAACCTTGGGCGGGACGGTCGGGTACACGGTGCGTAGCACCAGTCCGTCGCGTTCCAGTCTGCGTACGGTGAGGGTGAGCATGCGCTGGGAGATGCCGTCGATTGCACGTTGCAGTTCCCGAAAGCGGCGCGGCTCGCTGGCGAGTTCGACGATCACGAGTACCGACCACTTGTCCCCGATGCGGTCCAGGACGTCGCGGATCCCGCAGTCCGGGTGATCTTCGTGTCCGCAGGGATCGAGGTCGGCGGGTGCGACGGTTACTTCAGTGTGCGTCGGTGACATCAAACTGCCTCCTTGTTGCCGATACGCGGGCGGATCAGGATCACCGTAGTTACGGAAGAGAACCACTACGGAAGACTGTGACTCACATGATTTTGGTGACCGGAGCGAACGGGAACCTCGGCTCGGCCATGCTCGCGGCGCTTCATGCCCGCGGCGCGATCGCGACAGGTAGCAGCCGCACCCCGAGCCGTAAAGTGCGGCGGCTCGATTTCGACGACCCCTCCGGAATTGACCTTTCCGATGTATCGACCCTAGTGCTGATCTCGGCCGGGTATGCCGAGGACGACCAGGTCATCGGGCGGCACGCGACCGTCCTGGACGCCGCCACCCGAGACGGCGTCCGGCATGTCATCTACACGAGCCTGACCGGTGCCGGCGACCACCTCAGTTTCGCACTGGCGCACCGTGCGACCGAACGGCTCGTGCGCGCCTGCGGCCTGCCGTGGACCGTCCTGCGCAACGGTCTTTATGCCGAACTCTTCGGCGGCCTGCTGATCTGGGCCGACGGCGGGGTGGAGTCCCCATTCGACGACGGCGCCGTGGCCGCGGTCGCCCGCGCGGACCTCGCCGAGGCTGCGGCGATCATCGCCGCGGCTCCAGCACAACACAGCGGGCGCACCTACGATCTGGTCGGCACGCCGATCACGGCAGCGCACGTGGCCGGCCGGCTCGGAGTCCCGCACCGGACCATCGGCCTGGGCGAGTACCGGCGCAGGCTCCTCGACGGGATGCCGGGATTGCTGCCGTTCCAGCCGCCGATGCTCTCTTCGATTGCGACCGGGATCCGGCACGGCTTCCTGGGCGACACCAGTCCCGACCTCGCTGCCATTCTCGGCCGCCCGGTTTGTGACCCGCTGGCTACGGCTGTCACGGCCGCGTCTGCCAGCAGACCGGAGACGGCCGGATAACGGCGGGCAGCACACCTCCTGCAATGGCACGGGTCCTCCCGGCGACCGTCCTGAGAGGACTCAGGTGCGTTATCACGGAACTTGCACCACGAGCCCGTCCGACCCCGTCTGGTACCGGCGAAAAGCCGACCGTCGTCGTCCGGCGGGCGAGGGAACACGTCGGGCATGCATCGGCCATCGCTATGACTGAGCCCGACGGAAGATGGCGCCGAGTAGGCCGGGAAAAGAGGCTTCCAGCTCTGCGGTGCACAGCGTGTTGAGGGCCTGACCGCCTTCCCGGTGGGTGGCGATGATGCCCGCTTCCCGGAGGGTCTTGAAGTGGTGGCTGAGGGTGCTTTTGGCCACCCGGGTTTCGAACCGGCCGCACGCGATCGCCGTGTCCGACTCGCGCAACTGCCGGACAAGGTCCAGGCGTACCGGGTCAGCAAGGGCATGCAGGACAGCAATGACATCCAGGGCGGCGGGAGCCCGTGTGTGCGACGCCATGATTCCTCCTCGCGTTCACGGTACCTCTCCTGTTCCATGATCGTCGAACACGTTCTAGGGTAGTTCTATGAGTATCGAACACCGCCGGGGTGTCGTGGTGCTCGCGCTGATCGCGGCCTTCATGGTCTTCGTCGACGGCACGATCGTGAACCTCGCCCTCGCCCAGCTCGCCTCGCACCTGCACGCCTCCCGATCCGATCTGGAATGGGCCGTCAACGCCTACACGCTCTCCTTCGCCGCGGTGATGCTTGGTGCCGGGGCGATCACAGACGCACTCGGCGCGAAACGGGCCTTCGTGGCGGGCCTGCTGGTCTTCACCGCGTCCTCAGCGGTCTGCGCGGCCGCCACCTCGATGCTGATGCTCAACGTCGCCCGGCTGGTCCAAGGCGCAGGCTCCGCTCTGCTGCTGCCCAGTGCGCTCGTCCTGGCCACGGCATCCGCGACCGACGAGCGGATGCGGCACCGGCTTGTCGGCTGGTGGGCCGCCGCAGGAGGCATCGGAATGGCCGCCGGACCGCTGCTGGGCGGGACGCTCGTCGCGCTCGCGAACTGGCGGGCCGTGTTCGCCGTCAACGTGGTCATCGGAATCCCCGCCGCCGTCTGGAGCCTGCGCTCGATGCCCACCATTACGCGCCGCCCCCGGCGCCTCGACAACGCCGGCATGGGCGCCGCGGCTGTCTTGATCGGCGGGCTGGTCTTCGCGCTCATCGAAGCCCCCGCGCAGGGTTGGGTGAGCCCTGCGATCATCGCCGCCGCCGCACTGGCCCTCGCTGGGCTCGTCGGCTTCGTCTGGGCCGAACGGTCCACCCCGGCGCCTCTTCTGCCGCCCGGCGTCTACGCCGACCGCCGGTTCATCGCCACGGCCACACAGGGCGCGTTGTTCAACTTCGCCTTCTATGGGCTGCTGTTCGCGATGGGCCTGATGCTCCAGCAGGGCCGCGGTCTCAGCGCACTGGTCAGCGGGCTGCTGTTCCTGCCCCTAACCGGCCTCATCTCGATCGGCGCCGTCTACGCCGCCCCACTCGCGCAGCGCATCGGCCGCCCCGCTGTACTGGGTATCGGTCAGGCCGTGCTGGCCACCACGCTGCTCGCGGTGGCGTGGGCCAGCACCGCATCCGCGCTCTGGCCACTGGTACTTGCCCTTGTCCCCGCCGGGTTCAGCTCGGGACTGCTCGTAACCACCATGACCACACAAGCCATCGCCGCCGTCGAACCCGCCCTGCACGGAGCCGCATCCGCAGCGTTCAACACCTCTCGTCAGATCGGTGCCGCTATCGGCGTCGCCACTTTCGGCCCACTCCTCGGAGCCACGCACAACCTCACCGACGGATTCATCACCTGCGCGATCGTCGCCGCCCTGGCCACCACGGTTGCCCTCCTCCTGACCACGCTGACACAACCGGCCTCCGTACCCGCACGCGCTAAAGGCGCCAACGGCTGAGGCGCTACACGCATCATTCTTGTACGCCGGCGTGTCGGCGTTATCTCCCTCTGGCGAGGCGAAAGAGTTGCCTACGGAATGCGACGACAAGTTGGCCGCGAACCGCGGCGGCGGCCACAACGAGGTACCGCAGCGACGCCTCGACCTCCAGATCGCCGCACGTGGTGATCCTCGCCAAGGTCGGCGTCGTCCCGGGCGGCGTTCGGCGAGCGTCACCGGACCGGTAAACAGGAACCGGACGGGTCTCTGCCGATTGCTGTTGATCTCACAGCGCGGGTTGACGGTAATGTGTGGCCCTGGTGTGCCGGGAAGTCTGGTCGGCGTTGTCATGCTGCTGCGCCGAGACAGGAGGCCCGTTCGCGTGGCGTCTATCAGCACCGGTGGCGGCCGATGAACGACGTCGTAGGCTACGGCGCGGTCATCGCGCACTGGTGAGTGTTGCCGGCCTGCTCGCGCTGCTGTCCAACCGGGTCGGTGAGCGCATCCGGGTCCCCGCCCCGGCGATCTTCCTCGCCGGGGCCGCGGTGGTCTCGGACGTGGTGCCGGCGCTGCAGCGGATTCCGGTGCTCACGGTGCAGCGCATCGTCACGGTGATGCTGATCCTGCTGCTGTTCGACGGCGGTACGCGTTCGGGTTCGGCTGGGGCCCGGCGCTGCTGCTCGGGGTGGCGCTGGCCCCGACCGACCCGGCCGTGGTGTTCTCCGTGCTCGGCCGCCGCGAGGTGGCCGGCCGGTCCGGCACGATCCTGGAGGGCGAGTCCGGCGCGAACGACCCGGTCGGGATCGCCGCGATGGCCGCCGTCCTCGCCGCCGGCACCGGCGGCGGATGGTCCGCGATCGGCTCCGGCGTCGCCGAGTTCGCCCTGCAGATGGGCGTCGGCGCCGCGATCGGAGTCGCGGGCGGGGTGGCCCTCGGCGCCGCGATGCGCCGCCTGGCGCTGCCGAGCGGCTCGCTGTACCCGCTGCGGCGCGGCTCTCGTCATTACCCGGCCTGGCAGTGAGCTCCACCGCTGGCTGAGGCAAGGCGGTGCGCACGCCGCCGTCGTGCGCCCGGACGGCACGGTCATGCGCGCCGGGCGCGACCTGTCGGACCTCTGCACCGCCCTGCCGTGTTCAGGGCTTGAGAACCAGCCGGATCGGGGTGCCTTCCTTCTTCACGAGCCGTTCGACGCCTCGGGGTGCCTCGGACAGCGGGAGCACATCGCTGATCGACCCGGAAAGGTCGAGGCGGTGGTGGCCCACCAGGGAGACGAGCTGCTCGACGTGCTCGGGTGCGCTGCCGTAGTGGCCGCGGACCTGCTGTTTCAGGAAGCTGAACAGGGTGGTCTGGTGGATCGTCAGCGGTTGGGGTGCCAGTCCGACCAGGATCAGCCGGCCCTCGTTGGCGAGGACGGCCTGAGCCTGGGTCCAGACCGGCGGGGCACCTGCCAGGTCGAAGGCGACGTCGAGGCCCCGCCCGCCGGTGAGCCGGCGTACCTGCTCGGCGAAATCGGCGGCGCCCGGGTCGAGGACGTGGTCGGCGCCCAGGGCGAGGGCCCGGGTCCGGGCAGCCGGTAGCGGATCCACGGCGACGATCGGGGCGGCGCCGACGAGACGCAGCAACTGCACCGCGTGGGCGCCCAGGCCGCCCAACCCCCACACGCCGACGGCCTGGGCCGGGCGCACCTCACCGGTGCCGGTGATCGCACCCCAGGGAGTGGAGACCGCGTCGGGGATGATTGCGGCCTGCTCCAGCGGAAGATCGTCGGGTACGCCGACGAGGGTGACGTGGTCGGCGATCGCGTACTCGGCCCAGCCGCCGTCGTAGTCGACCCCGCGGGTCAGTGGGTGCTGGCACTGGCCGACCCGGCCCAGGAGGCAGGGCTGGCAGGCGCCGCAAGGCTGGCCGGCCTGCAGCAGCACGCGCTGCCCGATCTGCCAGTTGGCGGGCACCCGCTCATCACCAACGGCGTCGATGACGCCGGCGACCTCGTGCCCCAGGGTCACCGCGTCGACGGCGGTGTCCAGCCGCAGGCTGCCGTCGATGAGGTGGACGTCGGACAGGCAGATGCCGGCCGCGGCGACCTTGATCCTTACCTGACCCGGTCCGGGTTGCGGGATGGGTACCTCCTGCATCGCGAACTTGCCTGTGTTGTAGTCGAGCCGGCCGGCAAGCATGGTGGACATGACATTCTCCTTGTCTCGCGCTGTCTCGCGGTGCTGCGGTTGCCCCCACCGCGCGGGGCATGGGTGTCCGAACGCGGCGATCAGGCGAAGACGTCCTGCTGGTAGCGCCCGTCGTTCTCGAGCTGGTCGAGCCACGTCTCGGCGTCGCCGGCACTACCGCCCGTGTGGCTGCGGTGGATGCCGGCCAGTGCCTGGCGTACCGCCGGGGCCATCCGCTTGCCGTCGCCGCAGACGTAGATGTGGGCGCCGTTCTGGATCGCTGCCCAGACGCGGTCGCCGTCGGCGGTGATGGCGTGCTGGACGTACCGGTACGGGTGACCGGGCACGGTGGAGAAGGCCAGGTGCACCTCGGCGACGCCGGCCTGCTGCCACGCCTGCACCTCGTCGCGGTAGAACCAGTCGTGCTCCGGGTGGCGGCAGCCGTAGAAGACCTTCGACACACCGATCTCGACACCGCTTGCCTGCTGGGCGGCGCGCTCCTGCAGGAAGCCGCGCAGTGGGGCGAAGCCGGTGCCGGGACCGACGAGGATCATGGACGTCGTCGGGTCGGCCGGCGGGTGGAACGGCGGAGTTGGGACGCGGACGTAGCCGAAGAACACGTCGCCGGGCCGCAGCCGGGCCAGGTACTGGGAGGCCAGGCCGCGGTACTCCCCGTCGCCGGACAAGGCCGGACCCTCCACCAGGCCGACGGTCAGTCGCGGCCGGTTCGGTTCGACCATGGCGGCCGAGGAGATGGAGTAGAACCGCGGCCGGATGGGCCCGGCCAGCTCCAGGAAGGCGGCCAGCGGCAACTCGCTGGCGGGGAATTGCTCCAGCAGGGTGAGGACCGAGACTCGCTTGGCGAGGATCTCGTCCTGGTAGCGCCGGCGCGCCTCGTCGGTGTCGTCGAGGTACCCCTGGAGCTGGGCGGCAGTCCACGGGCACTGGGTGTGCTCCACCAGTGCCCGCACGTGCGTGCGCGTGGCCACGTCCTGCAGTTCGACGAACTCCGTCATCAGCAGCTCCGCGGTGACGGGCTGGTCGATCGGCAGGTGCGTGCCGGTGCTGCCCTCCTCGTGGCGCAACCGGACCACCTGGTCGCGGGGTACCCGAAGCAACCGCAGCGCCCGGGCCACCAGCTCGGGATCGTTCTTGGCGAAGACGGCCAAGTGGTTGCCGGTCTCGTAGCTGACCCCGTCGGGCAGCTCGACGGTGATCGACAGGGCCTGCGGGCGGGGCGCCTCCACGCTGAAGTCCCACAGCCCGGTCGGGTCGCCGACCAGTGCTTCGCTGGCCACGACGGTGATCGGGTACGCCTTGTCGGAAACCACTGCTGGGCGCACCTGCGCCTCGGTGAGGACCTCCAGCCGCAGCCGCGGGCCGGCGGTGGCGCTGGTGTCCGCGCCGTACTGTTCGGCCAGCGCCGCCCACAGCGCGTCCATCCACGTGGTTGCCATGCCGTCGAAGTCGCCGTTCGCGTCGACCTCACCGCGAGGCACGATCGGCGTGGCGCCGGCCGCCAGCAGCGCCGCCTCCACCCGCTTGGGGAATGCCTGGTACGTCACCCAGTGCGTGTTGCCGTTGCCCAGCACGCCGAACCGCATCTGCGACATCGATCCCGCGCTCAGCCCGCCGGCGGTGGCGAGGGCGTCGAAGCGCTGCGCGTTGTCCGGGGCCTTGCCGTTGTAGCTCGGCGTGACCACGACCAGGATCCCGTCGCTGGGCGGGTTGTCGGCCAACTCGTCCAGCGTGAGCAGCGCCGTGTCGAAGCCGGACTGCTCGGCCCGGCCGGCCAGCTGCCGCGCGAGATCCTCCGAGGAGCCCAGATTCGAGCCGTACGCGACGCGTAGCGTGACACCGACAGCGTTCACCGCGACCGCCGGCGCCTGCGGCTCCTGCACCGCCTTGGCCTCGGTGTCGAATCGCTCGTACGGCCGGCGGGAGCGCACCCGCACGATGAAGTTCTCCGGCTTGCGGGTGAGCGTCTCCTTGACCTTGATCTGGTAGTCGTTCGGGTCGGTGATCGCGAAGTTCTGCAGGACCAGTGCGAGGGCGAGCCGGGCCTCCGTGAGGGCGAACTGCCGGCCGATGCAGGCCCGCTCGCCGTTGCCGAACGGCTTGTAGGCGTGCGGGTGGTGCTTGGAGATGTTCTCTGGCAGCCACCGATCGATGTCGAACTCGGTCGGCCGGTCCCACGCCTTGGGGTGCTTGTGCAGCGCGGGGATCTGGACCATGACCTGCTGGCCCTTCGGCACCGCGTACCTGCCGCCGATCACGGTGTCCTCGAACGGCGCCAGGGCGATCGCGGGGATCGGCCCCCACAGGCGCAGGGTCTCGTCCAGGATCCGCGGGATCACGTCCAGCTTCATGATCGTCTCGTAGGTGGGCACCGTGTCACCCGGCAGCAGCCGGTCGACCTCCGCATACGCCTGGGCCAGCACGTGTGGGTTGCGCAGCAGCATGTACAGGGCGTAGGAGAGCAGGCCACTGGTGGTCTCGTGTCCGGCGATGAGGAACGTCACCACGTTGTTGCGGATGTTCTCGTCGGACAGCGGCTCGCCGGTCTCGGGGTCGACCGCGCCGAGCATCAGGCTGAGCAGGTCGCGGCGACCATCGCCGCCACCCGCGCGACGCTCGCGGATGACCTCCTCGACGAGCGACTGCATGACGCGGACGTTCTCCTCGAAGGTCCGAACCTGCCGGACCCGCAACGCGGTGACGAAGGGCGGCTGCCTCAGCCGCGCCATGGCCTCCATCAGCGCGTCAGCCATGGCCTGCAGGAACGGGTGCAGCGCTTCGGTGTCGAAGGAGTTGAAGCGGTAGTCGAAGCCGGTCAACCCGATCGTGTCGAGGGTCAGCCGGGTCATGTCCGCGACGACGTCGAGGTCCTTGCCCTCGTTGCGCCGCCACTTGCCGACCAGCGCCTCGGCAACCTCGAGCATCTCGGGGAAGTACGCCTTCATCGACCGCTGGCTGAACGCGGGCATAAGGATCCGGTGGGCCTTGCCCCAGTTCGGCTCGTCACCCCTCGCCGTGAACAGGCCGTCCCCGGCAATTGCCCGCACGTCACTGTGCGGTTTGTCGATCGGCTTGTAGAAGCGCGACTCGTCGCACACCTCGGCCACCATGTCCGGATCCCAGACCAGGACGATCTCGCGGTTACCCAGGGTGAGCCGGTAGATGCCCTCGGAAAACTGGCGGGTCAACTCCTCGAAGAACGCAGATGGTGCGTCCGACGGGATCTGCAGCGCGTTGCCGACGATCGGAAGCCCGCGCGGGGTGGGAATGGTCTGGAGGTTGCGCATCGAAGTCCTCCTCATTGCGAGGTCACAGGCGATGTCGTGGAGAGCCTGAACTAACGGCCGGGAGTATCAGCCATACAGTGTATGGCTGCTGCTACCATACGGCGTATGGCTACGGTTGGGCAGGCAGCGGGCGGCCGGAGAGACGCACGTCTCACCGAAGAGGGCATCTACGCCGCGGCGTTAGGGCTTATTGATCGCGACGGGATCGAGGCGCTGAGCATGCGCAAACTCGCCGCGGTGCTAGGAGTGAACCCGATGTCGCTCTACCACCATGTGCCGAACAAGGCCGCACTGCTGCGCGGCGTCACGAACCTCGTCGCCAGGCAGTTCCGGCCGAAATCGGGCGACGGTACCTGGCAGGAACAGCTACACAGCGTCGCCCATGGCTTCCGTGCGCTGGCACATCAGCACCCCAACCTCATCGAGCACAGCTTCGCCAACCCAAGCTCCATTGACCGGGAAGACCCGTTCTGGACGGCGCTGACCGGCATCCTGCACACCGCGGGCGTGCCGCCCACCGATGTGGCCCCGGTCGCGGCGGTCATCACCAGCCTCTTTTCGGGCTATCTCATCGCCGAGGTCAACGGGACCCTCGGACGTCTCGCCGCCATGCAGCCCGCACTCGAGTCAGCGGAGTCGGCCGGTGCACCGGGTGCGGTCGCCGACGGCGACCGCGGTTTCGAGCTAGCAATGCAGACGCTCATCCTGGGCCTAGAGGCGCAGCTCACCCGCGGGCGCCAGCCCGGTCCCGGGCTTGCCATCACGTGACCGCGACGCCGTTGGCAAGCGGAAACTCCGCGCGCAGGGCGGTCCCCGCTCCGGGTGGGCTGTCGAGGAAGAGCCGGCCGCCGAGCGCCTCCACGCGATCTTTGAGCCCGGCCAGACCGGTGCCGCCGGTGAGGTTCGCGCCGCCGACACCGTCGTCGCGGACCGAGACGCGCAGGACCTCGTCGGCGGTCTCGACGGTGACCGTGGCGACGGAGGCCTGCGCGTGCTTGGCCACGTTCGTCAGCGCCTCGGCCACGACGTAGTAGGCGCTCACCTCGATCGGCTCGGGCAGCCGGGCCGATGTCCGCACGTCCAGTTCCACGGGCACGGATGAGCGGCGAGCGAGCGCCTTGAGCGCGGGTCTGAGACCACTTTCGGTGAGGGTCGCCGGGTGGATGCCGCGCGCGAGCTCACGCAGGTCGTCCATTGCACCGGTCAGCCCGGTGGCGATGTTGTCGAGCTCCTCACCGAACTCGGCCTGCGCCCTGCGCACCTGCAGCGCCAGGGAGACCAGCCGTTGCTGGGCTCCGTCGTGCAGGTCCCGCTCAATCCGCCGGCGGGTCTCGTCGGCGACGGCGATGAGACGCGCGCGCGCCTCCGCCAGTTCGCTGCGCGCCTCGGCGTTCGCGATCGCCTGTGTGATGAGGTCGGTGTACTCGAGCATCCGCTGCTCGGTGTCCGAGGGAAGCCGTTCACGTCGCGACGCGACGCCGATCGCGCCCCAGATACGCGCGCCGACTTCCTGGGCCACCGCGGCGAACACCAGATTCGGCCCCACCCCTCGGGCGACCAGGGTCGCCACCCGCCGCAACGCCTCCTGCTCGTCGGCGACCCGGCGAAGCCTGTCCCGCGCTGCAGCATTGGCGATCGCGGTCGCGGTGAGCGCGGCGAGATCCGCCAGGCGGTCCTCCGCGCCGGAGGGAAAGCCCACTTCGCGCGGCAACCATGCGGCCAGCATCCCCAGCGGCTACCGCCACGGTGATCGGCGCGCCGACCGCCGACCGCACCCCCCGTCTGCGCACAACGGCAGACACCGCGCTGGAGCCATCAGCCGACTCCATGTCGATCGGCTCCTTGTCGATCCGCACCGGTCGGCCGGTCTCGAACACACGTGTAGTCACGTCCTGACCGCCCAGCGGGATCCGGCCGCCTATGGCGACGACATCGCCCGTTCTGCCCCACGAACCAACCGGCACAGCGCCATCGGGATCGTATCTGGCCACAACCGTGGACTCGGCAGCCAGCAGACGGCCCACCTCCTCGGCGACCGCCGCGAACACCGCCGCCGGCGACGCTCCCTGTGCGACGAGCGTCGCGACCCGCCGCAGCGAGGCCTGCTCGTCGGCGAGGCACCGCAGCTTGTTCGGGCTCAACTCGCGCCCAGTCTCCGTCATGACCGAATCAGTCCCCGGCCCGCTCTCCCTCTCCAGCAGAGGGGCGTGCGCTCACGCGAGACTGGATCGTCACGCGGGAGGCGGCCACCTGCGCTGGCGTGCTCACCACAACGCTATCCGGTGGCCCACGTGACCGTGGAACCCGGCATGGTCGTCAGACGGTGGCATTCCTGGCGAAACCCGTCATCGGGCTCCGGGTCGTACGTCAGCGCCTCGTCGCCATGCATCCGGAAGACGTCGGAGGGCGAGAAGTGCACCGCGCGTACACCTGGGCGCGTGAGATTCACGAGAACCCTCATCGGGTTGGCCCCTTCCGCGTGGCGTTCCGGTGGCCTTCCCGGGCGTCGTGACGGCAAACCCATCCCACCGACCGCGCCAGTCTTGAGGCGGCTCACGCTCCCCGCGTCCCCGGCCGGCGGGCCGGCTGCGATGAACGGTTCGATGGGGCAGTTGCCGGCGCCCGCGCCGTGGCCGGCGAGTGACGCGCAACGCGGGTGGCGCCCTCCTCAACGGCGGTGAGGCTGTTGGCCACAGAGAGGGACAAGTTCTCGTGAGCCTGGATGCCGATTTCGGTGCCAGGGTCGAGGACGTCCTGGTAGGCGCGGACCCGGTCTCGGACGCCATCCAGGGTGAGCCGTCCGCCGGAGTCGGTGACGTAAACACAGTGGGCGCCGTAGGACTCCATCAACCTGGCCTGCGCCTGGGTGGACAGCCCACTCGGGGCGGGAGCACTCTGCGGGCGGAGCGCCACCTCATCGACACCAACGGCGGCAGGTTCACGTGATCCGGAGCCCGAAGTAGGCTAGCGGCTCCGGGTGAGCTGCGCCTCGAGACCCACGACCCCCGATGAGCGTCTGGATCGCCAACTCGAAGCCGCGATTGCCTCGCGGTCGGCGACCCTACATCGGATCATGGCCTCGGCCGTCTTGTGCCCTTCGCGGACGTACTCACTGGTGGCGGGCATGCTGGCTTGGATGAGCGCGCTGGTGACCGATACCACCGAATCGTTCTGACCGGTCGGTCAGCCCTTGACCGACCGGTCAGGCATGCTGGTTCTGGGGGTGGAGCGGCATGGCACGGGTGGCACCGGAGATGCGCCACGAGATCCTCGCGGCTGCGGCGCGGCGCTTCGCGTTCGCTGGTTACAAGGGCACCTCGTTGCGGGACATCGCCCGCGACGTGGGCTGCTCCAAGGCGGCGGTGCTCTACCACTTCCCCGGCAAGGAATCCCTCCTCATTGAGCTGATGGCCCCGGCGCTCGCGGTAATCCGGGCGCTGGAGGACAGCATCGTCGCCACGGCCGGTCCGGCCGCCGCGCAGCGGGTCGCCATGGAGGGCTTCGTCGACCTCGCGGTCCGGTTCCGGCGGGAGATGGCCCTGCTGCGAGGCGAGTTCCGGGAGTTGCTCGAGAGCCCCGAGTTCGCGCACCTGGAACGGTTCGCCGACCGACTCGTCGACGCGGTAGCCGGGCATCCCGAACGCCCGGCCGCCCGGATCGCCGCGCGGGTGATGCTCGCCGGGATCGCCGAAACGTCCGGCGACTCCGACGACGTACCCGACGACGAACTACGCGAGGCGCTGCTGGCGCTGCTACGCCGAGCGATCGAGCCCGCCGACTGACCATCCAACCACGTCGGAGGACACCCGCCTCGGGCGGACGCTTTCGCGGAACGCTTCGTGTGCAGCGTCAGAGCGGAGTGCACCGACCGGGTATTGATCTACAACGAACAGCTGGCTGAGACCCCGCTCGCGCTGTGCGACCTGCCCGCAGCACTGACCGAGCGGCAGCGCCGCGGGCAGGAGCCGCTACCCGGAGTCCTCCCGCTGAGCACGCGGCTGAAGGCTACGTTTGCCACCGACATCCGGGCGCTGCCCGCACCCACCCGACGATTGCTGCTGCTCGCCGCGCTGGAGGCGGATGCCAGCCTGACCACCGTCCGGACTGCCGCACAGGGCCATGCGGACGTCGACGACCTCGCCTCAGCGCAGCAGGCGGACGTCCTGCAAGTGGACACGGTCACCGGCCGCATGGTGTTTCGCCATCCGCTGATGCGTTCGGCGATCGTGCAGACATCGTCGCCCGACGAGCGCCGATCAGCCCACCAAGCGCTGGCCGCCGCCCTCGCGGGCAACCCGGAGCACCGGGTATGGCACCTGGCCGAGGCCGCGACCGGACCGGATGAGGAGGTGGCCCGGGCGTTGGTGGAGGTGGCCACCTCCACCTGGCGGCGCTGTAACCCGTCAACCGCCGGCGCCCGAGGGTCAGATGAGGCGGCCTTCTCCACGCGTCGCCGCGTCCACCGCGGTGGCCGCGCTCGTGCGCGCCGGTGAACTCAGCCCGGACCCGGCCGACCGATCCCGCCGACTGGTCGACGCCGCCTTGCTCGCCAGCATCACCGGTCAACTCGACGAGGTGCCCCAGTTGCTGGCCGACGCCGGTCAGGCACCGGACACTCCGACCGGGTTGGTGTTCGCCGCCACGGCCCACCTGCTCACCAACAATGAGGGTGACGTCGATGCCGCCTACCGGCTGCTGGACCGGGCGCTCGACGACGTCGCCGACACCGCCGACACCACCGGCTTGGACTCCTACGCGGTCCTGTACGCACTGCTGGTTGTCAGCATCTACGCCGCCCGACCGGAGCCCTGGGAGCTTCTCAAGTCGGAGCTGGACAGGTTCGACCCGGAGACGGTCGCCCCGTTCCGACTGTGCTACGACGCGTACACCGACCCCGTCCGCACCTCCGATACGGTGCGGGAGGGTCTCGCCCGCGCCTTCGCGGCCCTGCCCGCCCATGCGGCACTCTGGCAGGTCGTGCCCTTGGCCTACGCGGCCGTCGGCGTTGACGACTTGTACGGCTACCGGTACCTGATTCAGCGCATGATCGAACGGGAACGCGACGACGGCGCGATCGGCGTGGCCATTGCCGGGTTGCTGATGCTTTCCATCGACTCCTATGAGCGCGGGCAGTGGGACGAGGCCGACAACCTGGCACGTGAGGGGCTGGACCTGGCCGCAGCCAACGGCTACCGGCTTCTCGGGGAGCAGCTCCGGTTCCAATTGGCATTTGTCGCGGCCGCCCGCGGCAACGTGGACCTGACCCGGGCCCTGACCGACGAGATCTCCACCTGGGCGGCGCCGCGCGGCATCGGGATAACGCAGTCGTGCGCCCGGCACGCGCGCGCCATCGCCGCCCTGGGCGAGGGCGACTACGAGGAAGCCTATGTGCAGGCGATCCAGGTCGACCCGCCCGGTGCCCTCGCTCCCGGCATCCCGGGCCGCTGGGCGATCATGGATTTGGTCGAGGCGGCGGTCCGCGCCGGACACATCGACCAGGCCCGCGCTCACGCCGCCGCCGCCCAACAGGCCGACATGGCCCGCATCTCCCCTCGCACAGCGCTGATCACGGCCGGTGCCGCCGCCGTGGCCGCCGACGACGATGAAGCCGGCCCGCTGTTCGAGGCCGCCCTGTCGCTGCCCGCAGCCGATCGGTGCCCGTTCGAGCGTGCTCGCATCCACCTCGCCTATGGACAACGGCTGCGCCGCACTCGCGTCACCACCCGAGCCCGCCTGCACCTGCGCGCCGCCATCGACACCTTCGACCAGCTCGGCGCGCTGCCGTGGGCGCAGCGGGCCCGTAACGAGCTACGCGCAACTGGCGTGGCCACCAGCCGGCCCGACACCTCGCCCGGCACCCGGTCAGCCAGCCTCACCGCGCAGGAATGGCAGATCGCCACGCTGGCGGCCACGGGCCTGACCAACAAACAGATCGGCGAACGGCTGTTCCTGTCCCACCGCACGGTCGGCGCCCACCTGCACCGGATCTTCCCCAAACTGGGCATCACCTCCCGCGCAGCCCTACGCGCCGCGCTGGAGACGATCACGCCGGACGAGAACGACCAGGCTCTATAGGCTGGACATTGCTCAACCCATAACTCGATTCGTGCATGGTGCCTTGATCCAGCATGACGGTTGCCTGGACCGTGCGTCGCGGCGAGCTGGACCGCCCGCCGCAATCGGATGACGCGTCGCACGGGTGCTCGCCCTACCCGTGTTGCCTGGTTGCCACTTTCGTGGGCGCCCGACCCCCGAGGATGCCGAGTTCCTGGGCTGAGCGGACATGGTCGAACCCGACGGGTAGGTGCCGTGGGCCGCGCAGGACGGGATTGGGTCGGTATGGCGGCGGGTCGGCGAGCAGGCGGGGATTCTCCAGCCGCCGGGCCAGCTCGGTGAGCGCGATCTGGGTCTCCAGCCGGGCAAGCGGTGCGCCGAAGCAGTGGTGGACGCCGCCGCCGAAGCCCAGGTGCTGGCTTTCTTCCGGGCTGAAGTCCATGCGCTCCAGGTCGTGCCGGTCGGGGTCGAACCGGTCCGGATCACGCACGTGGTCGGGATCTCGGCTGCCGGAGGCAAGGACCAGCTGCATCGTGGCGCCGGCCGGGATCGTGGTGCCGGCGACCTCGATGTCGTCCAGTGCCTTCCGAATCAGCATGTGCACGGGCGGTTCGTAGCGCAGCAGTTCCTCGACCGTGCGGATGACGAAGTCGGGTTCCTGGCGGATCCGATCGAGCATGTCCGGGTGGCGCAGCAGGGTCAGCATGCCGTTGGTGATGAGGTTGACCGTGGTCTCGTGGCCGGCGATCAGCAGCAGGGAGGCGTTGGACAGCAACGCGGCACGCGACATCCCCTCCCATGTACGGTCGTCGGTGACCATCGCCGACAGCAGATCCTCGCCCGGTAGCTGGTGGTGGGCGTCGATCAATGTGGCGAAGTACTGACCCATCTCGGCAAAGGCGTCATCGGCGTGCCGACGCGCCTCCTCGAACCCCTGGGCTTGCGGGCCGAGGCCCTCGACAATGGCGTCGGCCCAGACGTGGAACCGGGGCTCGTCCTCCACCGGCACGCCGAGCAGCCGGCAGATCGCCGTCACCGGGAGCGGGTACGCGAAGTCGTCCACCAGATCGACCTCGGTCCTGCCGGTGAAGCTGTCGATCAATCCGGTGACGATATTCATGAGGTCAGGCCCCATGCGATCGATCCGGTCGGGTGTCTCGGGCGGGCCGTAGTGTCGATTCATGAGCCGCCGCATGTGGTCGTGCTCCGGCGGGTCGGTCGAGATGAAGCCGCCCAGCTTCACCACGTCCCGCGAGCTGGTCCGGGGGTCATGCAGCAGGGCGACGATGTCGCGGTACCGGCTGACGACGTAGTTGCCGTCGGCCTCGCGTACGACCGGTGTCGTCCGCAACTGCCGGTAGAGCGGGTAGGGATCGGCCCGGTTGGTGTAGTCCAGAACTTGCTCGAAGACGCTGGCCGTTGCCATGACGGCTTCCTTCCACGGTTGCTCCACGGGTCTTGCGACACTCAGCCCGACACTCAGCCGCCGTGCACGAGCACGGCGCGGCGCTCGCTGGGCTGGTGGCCGGTGAGCACCACCGTGGCTTGGGGGGACGGCTCCGGCCGTACCTCGGCGGGCACCGGCTGCCGGGTCGAGGGCTGGTCGACGGTGCGCAACCGCGGCGGGAAGGGCGCGGCCTGCTCGATCAGCCGGCCGTAGAACTCCAGCCACATCCCATGGTCGAAGGTGACCGCGGCGGTAATCCGCCCCCGGCGGCCGTAAGCAGCCACGAACCGGCGGTCGTCCGTCGATCCCTGCGCAACGACAACCTCGTCGGCGTAGGTGGGCACCCCGATCGACTTGATCTCGGTGCCGAACTGCGTGGACCAGAACACCGGCAAGGCGATGTGCGGCCACTGATCCGGACCGGCGCTGATCATGTTGTGCGCCGCGATCTCGGCCTGGTCTATGGCGTTGCCCCAGTGCTCCAGGGCCATGAACTGGTAGTCGTAGACCGGCTGCGGAAAGCGCGCCACGTCCCCGGCGACGAAGATGTCGTCGGTGACCAGTCCGTTGACGTCGAACGCGCGACACCCCGCGTCGCAGGCCACACCCCACTGACCGGCAGCCAAACCGGAACCGTAGAGCCATTCGACATTGCGCTTCGCACCCAGCGCCGCGACCGCGACGTTGACGTCCAGCGTGCTGCCATCCGACAGCCGCGCCCGGCGAAGCCGACCGTCCGCGTCGCCTTCCAACGCGTGCACCGACACCCCGCACCGAAGATCCACGCCGGCGTCGCGCTGCATCTGCGCCGCGACCCGGCCGATCGCGGCGCCCAACGCGCCGGCCAAGGGTGCTGGTCCCCGGTCTGCCACCGTGACGGGCAGGCCCAACTCCCGGCAGTCGGAGGCAACCTCGCAGCCGATGAACCCGGCCCCGATCACCAACACGTGCCCCGGGTCGGCGGCCAGCCGCTGCCGCAGTCCGGCGGCGTCGTCGCGGCTGCGGACCGTGTGCACGCCGTCCAGCGCCGCCTCATCGGCGTTCGGCCACGGCCGGGCACGCACGCCGGTCGCGATCAACAGCCGATCGAAGGCCACCTGCTCGCCGTCGGCGAGCAGCACCCGCTTGTTGCGCCGATCCAGCCCGACCGCCGGCTGCCCCAGCCGCCACTGCGCATCCAGCGAGCCGCTGCGGGGCAACGCCGTATGCTGCGCCGGCACCCATCCGGTCAATACCTGTTTGGACAGCGCGATCCGATCGTAAGGCTCGTACGGCTCGTCACCGATCAACGTCAGCGAACCGGTGAAACCTTCCCGGCGCAGCGTGTCCGCGGCCCGCAGCCCCGCCAATGAAGCACCGACGATGACGATCCGCTCGACTCCGGTGGCAACCTCTCTCGCCCGGGTCTTGGCCGCGGCCACGGTCTCGCGCGTCTGATAATCGAGCACGATGGCTCGCACAGGGCACGACGCCGCCGCACGCAGCACCTTCTCCCGCTGCTCCTCGCCAGGGTTCGGCTCGTACACCAGCGCTTCATCGCCGGGCATCCGGAACACCTCCGGCGCAGCGAAGGCACACTGCCCGTACCCCTGGCACCGGGTCAGATCGACCACCAGCCTCATAGCCAAAGGCTAGGGCCATATCTCGTACCACCACCTCACCCGACGTGGACGAAGCCGAGCGGCCGGCCCACGCTCCAGCGCATTGCCGTGCCTGCTCACTGCTGGGTGTGGCGCAGCAGGGCGTCGGTGGTGCGCTGGATGTGCGCGGCCAGCGCCGCGGTCAGCCCGTCGGCGTCCCGCGCGACCGCCAGGTTGGTCAGCTGCCGGTGTTCGGCGGCGATGTCACGGGTGTCGTCGTGGGCGAGCGTCTGCGACCACACTCGGTACAGCTCCGCCGCGTCCCGCAGCGCCGCCGCGATGCCCTGCAGCCGGGGGCTGCCGCAGCCGGCGAGCAGCGCGGAGTGGAAGTCGCGGTGGCAGTCGATCCAGTTCTCGTTGACCCCGCCGTCAGGCAGGAGCGTCGGCGTGCGGTCGAGCGCGTGATGGGCAGCCACCAAGCCGGTTTCCCAGGCCAGATCGCCGTGCTCGACGGCGCGGCGCGCGGCGAGGCACTCGATGTCGACGCGGGTGTTGGTCAGGTCGATCAGGTCACCGTCGCTGAGCGAGATGACTCGGAAGCCGCGCTGCGGCGTTGCTACGACGAGGCCCTCGGCGGACAGCCGGCTGAGCGCCTCGCGGATCACCGACATGCTCACCTCGTGCCGCTCGGCCAGCGCGACGAGCTTCAGCTTCGTACCCGGCAGGATCCGGCTGGTCAACAGGTCGGCGCGCAGCTGGTCGTACACGGACCCGGCGCGGGTGCTCCCCACAACAGACACCAGCGCCACTCTAGTCGAAATTTCGAAATTCTGCTCGCCAAAATTTCGACATTCTATTGACTTGTCGACAATAAGGTTGATGAGATGCAGGTACACCTCACCGCCGGAGGCATCGACCGCGTCCGGCCGAACGAACCCGCCACAGCAGACGGTCTACCCGTCGCCGTCTTTTGACCCATTCCCTTCACTGACGATCGAACGGAGCACCACCATGTACGCGGCCGTCGTCCACGATTTCGCCTCACCGCCGCGCTACGAGGAGTTCCCCGATCCGGCGGTCGCCGATGGCACGGTGCTCGCCCGCGTGGAGGCGAGCGCCGTGCACCAGATCGTCCGGTCGATCGCGTCCGGCCGGCACTACAGCAGCGCGGCACGGCCGCCGTTCGTGCCTGGCATCGACGGCGTCGTGCGGTTGCCCGAGGGTCAGCGTGTCTACGCCGGCGGATTGAGGCCGCCGTACGGCATGCTCGCTGAGTTCGCCGCCGTCCGGCCGCCGGGCATCGCGGTCCCCGACGGGCTGAGCTCCGCCGTCGCTGCGGCGATCGTGAACCCGGCGCAGTCGTCCTGGCTGCCGCTCACCGCCAACCTCGTGCCCGGCGCCACGGTGCTCGTACTCGGCGCCACGGGCATCGCCGGGTCGCTTGCGGTGCAGGCGGCGCGCCTCAAGGGCGCCGGGCGGGTCATCGCCGCCGGCCGGAACGTCGCGGGGCTGGAGCGCTGCCAGGCACTCGGCGCCGACGCGACCGCCGAACTCGGCGAGGGGTTTGCCGACGGTCTGCGGCGGGCCGCACCCGACGGCGTCGACCTGGTGCTGGACTATCTGTGGGGTCCGGCCGCGCTCGCCGCGATCGCCGCCCTCGACAAGCTCGCCACACCGTCGTGGCACGAGACGCGATGGCTGCAGATCGGATCGGTCGCCAGCGGGTCGATCCAGTTCGATGCGGCCCTGGTGCGCAGCCGTAACCTCCGGCTCAGCGGGCACGGCGTCGGCAGCGGCGACCCGGCGGCCTGGCCCACGGCGATCACGGAGGTGCTGCGGGCGGCGGCCGACAGCCGGCTCACCATCGACGTCGAGACCGTCCCCCTGCGCGACATCGAGCGGACCTGGAACCGTCCCGCCCGCCTGGTGTACGAACCGTGATGCAACCGCCCGGCGATCTCTAGAACCGGCACGTCCCAAGCGAACAGCGCCGCCGTCCGCGATCAGAGCGCCTGACACCGGGACCGGGCTTGGTCTAGGTTTCCCAGCCCGCTCCCTGGCAGCACCAGAACGTGGCGTAGTCGGTATTGCAGCCGCCGTCGATGGACGTGATTCGATGGCTGAGGGTTCCTCTGCCGGACGAAATCCTGCGGCGGTTCGATTCAAATTTCGACGCTAACGTTCGCGGGCTGGGCATCCTTCTCGCGCAAGTCCGGCCCGACGCCGCTTGTCTGGGGGCCCGGGCGGCAAGATGCACAAGCGGATACGCCTGGCGGGCATCGTGCCGCTACATCGATCATAGTGGGACCGCTAACACGGACGGTGGATCCACGACGAAACATTCGCTATGCGGGAACTGAAATAACTTCAGGGAGATTGACATCATCGGGTAGCCCGCCTATGTTAGCGCTCACATACGGACTGTCGACGTAAATAGCGCGAGCGTGCTCACCGGCGCCGCCACCCCGCCCTCCGCCAATCACCCCAACGGGCGCATTTACCTCTGGCAACACCCCTCCCTCCATGACCCGCCGCTGGCGCCCGGCCTCGGCCGTGGCCGACACGAGAAAGTCCGACGATGTCACTCTCCTTTTCTGTACCGGCGACGCGTCCATCGCGACGTCGGGTCCGCCCCGTGCTTGCCTGCCTGACAGCTCTGACCACCGCCCTGGTCGGGGTCGTGACGCTTGCCTCACCCGGTGAGGCTGCCACGCTCGACGAGGGCCTGATCCTGCACTACGACCTCACCCAGACCAGTGGCACAACCGTCAACGACAGCTCGGGCCGCGGTGGCAACGGCACCCTCAGCGGCGACGCCACCTGGCAAGGCACCGACGGCCTGCGCCTTGGCGGCACCGACGGTCACGTCCGCCTGCCTGACAATGTCCTCCGGGGCCTCACGGACGTCACCGTCTCGGTACAGGTCAACATCGCGACCGACCAGAGCACGCCCTACTTCATCTGGGGCCTCGGCAACACCGGCTCCGACGGCGTCGGCAACGGCTACCTGTTCACGACGGGCAACGCCTTCCGCGCCTCCATCGCCAGCGGTAACTGGTCCACGGAGCAGACCGTATCGGCGGGTCGCAACCTCGGCCGCGGCAGTTGGCGCACCATCACCTACGCCCTTGGCGGCGGTACTGCGGTCCTCTACGAGGACGGCGTCGAGGTCGCCCGCAGTACCGGCATCACCCTCACCCCTGGTTCGATCGGAGGCGGCACCACCACCGCCAACTACCTGGGGCGCTCCGTCTACACCGCCGACAGGTACCTCAAGGGGCAGGTCCGGGACTTCCGCATCTACAACCGCGCCGTGACCACCGACGAAGCCCACGCACTCGGCGAGCAGACCGCCACCGGACGGGCCGCGGCGGACGCGGCGGCTCTCACCGTGGGTGACACGTCCGCAGTGACGGACAACCTGAGCCTCCCGACCACGGGTGCCGGCGGTTCCACCATCACCTGGTCGTCGAGCAATCCTGCCGTGGTGTCGGACACGGGTGTGGTCACGCGTCCCGCCCCGGGATCGGGCAACGCGACCGTAACGCTGACCGCAACAGTGTCCTACGCCGGCTACACCGCCACCCGCGAGTTCGCCGTCACCGTCGTCAAGGACATCACCGACCAGCAGAAGGTCGACAATGCCCTCGCGGCCGTCGTCATCTACGACCAGCAGGCGATCCGCGGCAACATCACGCTGCCCAGCCGGGGAGCCCGCGACGTGACGCTGGCATGGACCGCCAAGGATCCCGACATCGTCACCAATACCGGCGAGGTGACCCGCCCGCCGTACGGATCGAGCGCCGCCAAGGCCCGGCTCAGCGTACGCGCGACCAAAGGTGCGGCCACCGCCGTGCGCAACTTCACCCTGACCGTGCTCCCGCTGCCCAAGCAGGAGCTACTGGAGGGCTACGCCTTTACCTACTTCACCGGCGAGGGCACCGCCGACGGCGAGCAAATCCACTTCGCGGCAAGCCGCGGCAACGATCCGCTCAAGTACGACGAGCTCAACGGTGGCCGCCCGGTCCTCACCTCGACCGAGGGCGACCAGGGCGTACGCGACCCGTTCATCATCCGCAGCCCCGAGGGCGACAAGTTCTACCTCATCGCCACCGACCTGAAGATCTACGGCAACGGCGACTGGGACGCGAGCCAGCGCACCGGCAGCAAGTACATCGAGGTCTGGGAGTCGACCGACCTGGTGAACTGGTCGCAGCAGCGGCACGTGCGGGTCTCCCCCGACACTGCGGGCAACACCTGGGCCCCCGAGGCCTACTACGACGACACCATCGGCGCCTACGTCGTGTTCTGGGCCTCCAAGCTCTACGCACCGACCGACACCGCCCACGCCGGCAACACGTACAACCGCATGATGTACGCGACGACCCGCGACTTTCGCACCTTCAGCGAGCCCCAGGTGTGGGTCGACCCCGGCTACTCGGTGATCGACTCGACGGTCATCAAACAGGGCGGCGCCTACTACCGCTTCACCAAGGACGAACGAAACAACACCTCCAGCACCCCGTGCAGCAAGTTCATCCTGGAAGAGAAGTCAACCCAGCTGCGCAGCACGAACTGGGACTTCGTCCGGGACTGTATCGGCAAGGCGACGGCCACGTCCGGTGGCATCTCCAGCGGTGAGGGTCCGACGATCTTCAAGAGCAACACCGAGAACAAGTGGTACCTATTCATCGACGAGTTCGGAGGGCGCGGCTACGTGCCGTTCGAGACCACCGACCTCGCGAGCGGGCAGTTCACCATGTCGACCGGCAACGACCTGCCGGCCCACCCACGACACGGCACCGTCCTGCCCGTTAGCAAGGCCGAACTCGACCGTCTTCATCATGGCCCGTCACCAGCGCCGGCCACCAAGAAGGGCATCATCGCGGACTACCGGCTCGCGGGCGGCAGCGGCGCGACGGTCGTCGACAGCTCCGGCAACGGCCGCAGCGCCACCATCCGCGGCGGCGTCACCCGTGGCAGCGACGCGATGACGTTCGACGGTAACAGCGGGCACGTCGACCTGCCCGACAACCTGCTGACCGGTCTCTCCGACGTAAGCGTCTCCGCCCAGGTCTGGGTCGACCCCGCACAATCCACCCCGTACTTCATCTGGGGTCTTGGCAACACCACCAACGGTGTGGGCAACGGCTACCTCTTCACGTCCGGCAATTCGTACCGCACCGCCATCGCGACGGGAAACTGGTCGACCGAGCAAAACACCGGCACAGGTCGGGACCTCGGCCGCGGCAGCTGGCACACCATCACCTACACCCTGTCCGGCGGTGTGGCCCGCCTCTACGACAACGGCGTCGAGGTAGCCGAAAACACGGGGGTCACGATCAAACCGGGCGATCTCGGCGGCGGCATCACCACGGCGAACTACCTGGGCCGCTCCCTCTACGCCGCCGACAACTACTTCAAGGGCAAGATACGCAGCTTCACGCTATGGAACCGCGGCCTGTCGGCCGGCGAGGTGCTCTCCGTCGCCGGAAACGAGACCGCCATCGGCTCGGTCAAGCTCGACGCCCTCAAGGTCCCGGCCATCATCAACAGCGACACGAACACCGTCACCCTGCCCGTCAAGCCCGGAACGGACATGACCGCGCTCGCACCCAACTTCCGCGTCAGCGACGAGGCGCGCCTCACTCCAGCCAACGGCTCGACGCATGACTTCACCAACCCCGTCACCTACACGGTCACCAGCGAGGACGGCACCAGCCGCGCGTGGACCGTCAAGGCATTGGCCATGAACAGCCCCCTCCTGCCCGGATACAACGCCGACCCCAACATCGTGCGCTTCGGCGACACCTACTACATCTACGCCACCACGGACGGATACCCAGGCTGGTCCAGCACCACCTTCAAGACCTGGTCGAGCAAGGACCTCGTCCATTGGACCGAGCACCCGACCATCCTCGACCTCGGCCCGGACGTGTCGTGGGCCGACGGGCGAGCCTGGGCGCCGGCCGCGATTGAAAAGAACGGCAAGTACTACTTCTACTTCTGCGCCGATGCCAAGATCGGCGTCGCTGTCGCCGACTCCCCGACCGGCCCGTTCACCGACGCGCTCGGCAGGCCGCTCATCGCCACCAACCCCGATGGCGGCCAGGCGATCGACCCCGCGATCTTCACCGATGACAACGGCCAGACCTACCTGTACTGGGGCAACGGCAACGCCTACGTCGTGCCGCTCAACCCCGACATGACGTCCTTCGACTCCAGAAAGGTCAAGCGCATCACGGGTCTCACCGGGTTCCGCGAAGGCCTCTTCATGGCCAAGCGTGGCAGCACGTACTACCTCAGTTGGTCCATTGACGACACCGGCAGCGAGAACTACCGCGTCGGCTATGCGACCGCGACGAGCCCCATGGCGGACGGGCTCGTCAACCGCGGCGAGATCCTCACCAAGGACGTCACGCTCGGCATCCTCGGCACCGGGCACCACAGCATGATCCAGGTGCCAGGCACCGATGACTGGTACATCGCATACCACCGCTTCGCCATTCCGGGCGGCGACGGCACCCACCGCGAGGTGACCATCGATCGCCTGCGCTTCAACGCCGACGGAACCATCGCCAAGGTCGTACCGACCCTTGAGAGCATCCCGCCGCTGACGCACTGAGTCCGAGGGCGGACGTCACACTCCCCCGGTGACGTCCGCCCTCCCAGGGTCACCGCAGCCCCGGGCAGGCGTACGGCAGGGCGGCTCGACGAGTACCGCAACGCTTCGGCGGGGTCGAGCCGATCTGCCGTGTCCTGTCAGCGCATGGTGTGTCGATCGCGGCCAGCACCTTGCGCGTGCCGACAATGACGTCCCACCCTGGTCACGGCCAGCGCGGGGCTAACGACGCGCCAATGCCTGCTTGGCCCTCCCCGCAGGCCGCCGCTGCCCGACTCCGACGTCCGCCGGAAGAGCCGGCGAGCCGCGGCGGGCTCTCCGGACCGCTGTTTGCGAGCAGGACCGCCGGGTAACTCGCAGAGGTGGCTGTTCTGGACAACAAGACGGTCGCACGGTACACCCTGGTCGTCATCGGACTGGTCCTGGCGACCGGGTTGCTGCTGGCGCTCGTGTACCAGGCACGCCAGGCCATCACGTGGATCGTGATCGCGACGTTCTTCGCCGTGGCGCTGCGCCCCGCGGTGAGCTGGGTGGAGCGCAGGGCACGGTGGCTGCGGCGTTGGCTCGCTACGCTCATCGTTTTCATACTCGCGTTCGCGCTCATCGCCGGCCTGGTCGCGGCCCTCGTCCTACCGCTGGCCCGCGAGGCTGCCCACCTCGCCGACAACCTACCGAAGACGATCGCCGACGTACGGGCGGGCCGCGGCCCAATCGGTCACCTGGCCAGGCGCCTCCACGTGCTGAACTACGTCCAGACCCACAGCGAACAGCTTCGCGGGTACCTCTCCCGTCTCGGGGCGCCGACCCTCGCCTTGCTGCGCGGAGCGGTGACCGGGGTCGCCGGAGTCGTCACCATCTTCGTGCTGTCCTACCTCATGGTGCTCAAGGGGCCGAAGGTCACCAACGGCGTCCTGGCCCTGTTCGACGAGCGGCACGGCCAGCGCATCCGCCGGGTCGGCGGCGACTGCGCGAAGACGGTCACCGGGTACATCACCGGCAACCTGCTCATCAGCGTGATCTGCGGGCTGCTCACCTACGTGGTCCTCGCCGTCCTTGGCGTCCCCTATGCCGGCCTAATCGCCCTCTTCGTCGGCTTGACCGACCTGATCCCGCTCGTCGGCGCGACGCTCGGCGCCGTTGTCGGCGTCATCGCGGGCTTCACGCAGTCGGTGATCGCGGGGATCGTCATCATCGTCTTCTTCATCATCTACCAGCAGGTCGAGAATCATCTGTTGCAGCCGGTCGTCTTCTCGCGCACCGTCCAGCTGAACCCGCTCACCGTGCTGGTCGCGATCCTGATCGCGGTCGAACTCGCCGGCATCCTCGGCGCGCTGCTCGCCATCCCGGTGGCGGGCATCATCCAAATCGTGGCCCGGGACATCTGGAACACCCGCAACGGCCGGCTCAACAACGAGCCGGCCGTCGGAGCGCAACAGAGGCCCACCACCACCGCCGCGCCCGACGACGACGAGCCCGGCGCGAGGCCAAACGATCCGCCTCGAGCGCCGCCGACGTGACCAGCGTACGAACGAACTGCACATCGCATCCTGATCCGGCTGTCATCAACGGCTGCGGGCACATGCACGCCCGCAGCCGTTTGACGGACGACAGCCCGCTCGGCAAGGTTCGATTCGCGCCGACGCAAGCTGCAGGCTCCCGTGCCGGTCATCCGGTGGCAGCCGCAGGTCGGGAGAGGGGCCCGGTCATGTTCACCGCCGCACAGCGCGCCACCGTCGTTCCGCCGGAACCACCGACCCGGCCACCGTTGTCGCTCACCGATGTGCGCGCCACACGAGCCGTCCTCGACGGAGGGCGGTGGCCCCGCTCCAGGGACCCCGCGACGACCCCGCCGTAACGGGCGGCGGCGCCACGGCACCGGCCGCGCCCAGCGGGCTCACCGCCACCGCAGCGTCCCGCACCCAGGCCCGGCTCACCTGGACCGACAACGTCGACGACGAGACCGGCGACCGCATCGAACGCTGCCAGGGCACGGGCTGCACGACCTTCACCGAAATCGCCACCGTCGGCGCCGGCACCACCACGCTCCTCGACGGCGGCCTCACCCGCAACACCGCCTACACCTACCGGGTGCGGGCGTTCAACACCACCGGCACCTCGGCGTACTCCAACACCGCGACCACCAGAACCACGCGGTGACCGACGCGGGCCGCCCGCCCGTCTGTTTCTCGCGCGAGCCGCTTGGCGGCCTCCCGCCGGTTGGCCGCGGGCGGCTCGGCCACGCGACGGCCGCCAGGATGCGGTACACCCACGTGCGCACCGAGGAACGGCCCTCGAACGTCGCGATCCCCCGCAGTACACCCAGCCAGGTTTCTTGCACGACGTCCTGCGCGGCGTGCTCGTCGGCGACGAACGCCCGCGCCGCGCGCAGCAGACCGGGCGACCACGCGTCGATCAGCGCGGCGAACATCGCCTCGTCGCGCTGCCGCAGCCGGGCCACGATCACCGCGTCGGCCGGCAGGGCCTCATCGGCGACGGACACGACCAGCACTTGTAGCGCCCGTCACGGCGGGTTCAGCTCGGCCGCGCCGAACGACACGTGGAAGCGGGCACACCAGATGGTGACGCTGCGGTACTGCGTGAGGTCGGCCTCGGCCGGCACCGCGTAGTTCTGGCTGCCCTTGTTGCCCTTCAGCGGCCCGAGGTCCACGTGCCGGCCGTCGTCGAACACGAACCAGCTGTCCTTGCCCGGCTGGACCGGCGCGTCGGTGAGCCACACCTGCAACTGCGGCCCGTTGCTCGTGTCGAGATCTTCCAGCCGCAGGTACCGCGACCCGTCCGACGCCTGCACCAGTTGAGCCGAGCGGACGTGGAGTGCTCGTGGCCGACGAACACGCCCCGCGCCAGCAGCGCCGGTCCCACCGATGGCGATGCGGCCGCCGCCGTCGACGCGACGGCCACGGGCGGGGCCTCGTCCACCGTCTCGTCGACCCAGAGCTTCCACGGCTCGAACAGCGCGAGCGCCACCCCGACCGCGACGACGGCCACCGCGACCACCGCCGCCCACACCCGGCGACGCCGGCGCATCACAACAGCTCCGGGTCCTGCTCGACGCACAGCAGCGCCGGGCCGTCCGCGGCGAACAGCTCGGTCATCGCGGCGTCGAGCTGGTCTCGGCGCTCCACCCGGATGCCGGTCGCGCCGCACAGCCGGGCGTACGCCGCCCAGTCCGGATTGACCAGGTCGGTGTGCCAGACCGGGAAGTCCCCGGCCCGCTGCTCCTTGGCGATCTTGCCGAGGGCATGGTTGTCGAGCAGCACGTGCTTGATCGGGGTGCCGTACTTGACCGCGGTGGTCAGTTCGGTGGCGTACTGCCCGAAGCCGCCGTCGCCGGTCACCGTCACGACCGGGCGCGCACCGCCGGTCGCGGCCCAGGCGCCCAGCGCGGCCGGGTAGCCGAACCCGATCGAGCCCAGGTAGCCGGACATGAGCACCGGCTGGCCGGCCGACTCGAGGTACCGGCCGAGGGAGTACGCGTGGTTGCCGACGTCCACGGTCACCACGGCGTCCGCCGGCAGGTGCCGCGACAGTGCCTCGAACACCGCCGCCGCCGACACGCCCGCGCCACGATCGTCGGCCGCCCGGCGCGCCTTCTCCGCCCGCCAGATCGCCCACCGGGCCGCGACGTCGACGCGCTGGTCCTCGGCCTTCAGCGGATCGTCGCGGTCCAGCGCCGCCAGCAACGCATCCAGGGTGAGCCCGGCGTCGCCGAGGACGGCCCCCTACATGGTCGCCACGCCAACGACGGCGACGCGGCCGTGAAGGTCGGGAAGGCGGCCGCAGATCGGGCTGCGCACCCCGCCTCGGTGACGACCGCGACCTTGCCCAACAGCTGTAGATCCATCACGCGGCCTCGTAGAACCAGCACTGCGGGCATCGCCGGTCGCGTGTCGGCCGCGCACGGCGACCGGCACGCGATCGGGCGACGTGGTTCAGCCGTCGTGTGTGCTGCGGTGATGGTGAGCTTGGTGACCGCGTCCGGAGTTGGAGATGAGGGACCGGTGCCCGGCTCGCACCTCTACGACGTGGGAGCCGGCGCGGTGGGCCATGCATCGTTGCTGCGCCGGGCGTGATGATCTTGTCCTGGGTACCGACGAGGTACCAGGATGGGATCGTCTCCCAGGCTGGCGTAGCAGATGGTTCGTTGCCTGCGCTGAAGGCGATCGGGCGTTGGGTGGCGATCGAGACCGACGCAGGCTGGCTCGTGCTCACCCACGGCGTCGGCCCGATGCGGCAGTACGCCATCGGGGCGCTGCTGCTCGACCTGCACCACCCCGAGCGCGTCATCGCCGAGCTCGCCGGCCCGCTCCTGGCCCCGACGAGACCGAACGCGACGGCTACGTCCAACGTCGTCTACTCCTGCGGCGGCCTTATCCACGACGGCATACTGTGGTTGCCCTACGGCGCCGGCGACGTTCGTGTCGGCTTCGCCACCGTCACCCTCGCCACACTCATCGCGGCGATGACAGCGACTCGAACGCCCACCAGGACTTGACCACCGACTGCCGGCCGCGGCGCCGGCGGCTTCACGTGTTCATCGTCCGCGCGGTATGCATCCGTGACGTGGGGGCGTACGGTGTCCATGTCACCCCGGTCCCCGGTGGCGGAGTCCTGCAGGCGTTGCGGGCTCGCCGTCCACCTGAGGATCAACATGACCGGGACTCCGCCTTGATTGATCGTGGCCTGTCCGGCTGCGCCCCAACCGGTGCGCACCCTGCGACTGCATCGAATGCTTTGCTCGAAGGGGGTAGGTGGTATCCCGGGCAGTAGCTTGCCCGGGATACCACCACGACCCTCCCGACAGATCGGAGGACTTCATCCGTCCACTATGGAACTGAACGCCCGATCTTGCCCACATGCTCACCCCAGCCGGATCCCGCGCGACGGTGGGGCCCGCGCCGCAGCCCGACAACGTCCTGGGCGCTCCGGCGCCGCAACGCGGGCAGCGCGCACGGCAGCCGATCTGACGGTGGCATGGACCCGTTGTGGGCGGCCGTCTGCGCGCAGGGTCGCCACCGGCCGGTCGGGTCCGGCCGCAGTGGCGCCTGGGTGGCGAGGTGCCGGGAGGCGCCTACCGTGGTTCGGAGGTCGGCTCGTCGGTCAGGTCGGCCACGTCGAGCGCGAGAAGGTCGAGCAGGCTCGCATTGCGGGCCGTGTCGATGTGCTCCGGCAACACCCGATCCACCCAGCCCGCGCGGTCATGCTGACCCCGGCTGCGAAGGACGGCAAGGACGCTGGACTTCGAAACGGTCATGGCTGCTCCCGAGGGTGCTGATTTTGTCCTGGGAGCCGCCCGGGACCGGGCGACACGCCCTTACCCTACGCCCGTTCGTCACCCTACGCCCGCTCGTCGACGACCGCCGCGGCGCGGACTGCGCGGCGACGTGAGCGGCCGACCTCCGCCTCGGCGTCGGCGCGGTCGGCCCAGACGCCGTGCTCGGCGTCGATGGTCTTGCCCGGTTCGAGATCCTGGTAGATCTCGAAGAAGTGTTGGATCTCCATACGGGGTGGGCCATCATCGGCACGAGACGACCTCGATCAGTGGATGCGTCCATCAGCGACGGACTGTCAGCCACCGGGGTCCGGAGCAGCGCCTTCACCCTACGCCTGTTCACTCGATCACACACGTCCCGGAAACGACCGACACGCGCACAGATGGCAGACGCCCACCGAGCGGTCGGTTGTCAGGTCGATCTTCTCCGACAACCTGACCCAGGCCGAGATCACCACGCGAATCGCGATGTCACAGCCGATTGGCACACGGCCACTACGCGCCAGCCCTGGCCGCCCTACCTGCCCTGCGGCTCTGGTCGATCGATGCGACCGAAAGGCGCGAGCCCCACGCACCGTGGCTGCCGGCCGACCGGGCTCATCGAACGGCCGTAGCGAGGGCAGCGGCGAGGGGATCCGACACGGGTCAACTCGTCGGGACAACCTCGATGACCTCGTCACACGAGCGGCGCAGTGCCGCCGGTACCGCGGGCGCGCTCTCGTTGACGCCGAGCCGGACGGTCAGTTGCGGATACCCGGCTGGTGCGACCGCCCCGCGCAGCACCGTCCGCGCGCCGGGGACCTCGACCACATCGCTCATCGCCGACGACGCCAGCCCGATGGTTGTGGCGGTGAGCAGGACCGCGCTGAGCGCCTCCCCGGTGCGCAGCCAGTCCGTCCTGGTGTCTTGTGCGGTCGCGAACGCCAGGTAGGTGGTGTACCGGTCGTCGCCGGGGCCGGGAGCCAGCCCCGGCATCGCGCCGGGAGCGACGTCGTGTGCCGGCCCGGTCCGTGTCACCTTCGGGACGGCCGCCGTCGCCGGCACACCGTCGCGGGTCGGTGGGGCACGGTGGGTCGGCCAGGTGGCGATCTCGTCCTGGTAGCCGAGGTCGCGTCGCTCGAATGTCGCCGCTGACCGTGCGGCGAATGCGCGGAAGCCCACCTGCAACGGGTCGAACACGTGCGTGCTGACCTCGAACGGTTCGGTGGTTTGGCGCAGCAGGTCTATCACCTCGTCCGGGAGCGGCCGGATGCCCAGGAACGGGCGCCGATCGGTGCAACGGGTGCGCAACGCGTGATGCAGGCGCATGTCTTCGACTGTCACTCGGTGCGGGCCGGTGAGCGTCAGTCTGGCGAGCAGGTCCGGGTCGGCTGGATCGTCGATCCGTTCGACGGTGGCCGCGGCCCCGAGGACGGCGAGCACGACGGTGGCATGGTGCAGGACGGCACCGCAGCTGACGATCATCAACCGGCCCTGCGGGTCGGTGGCGGTCAACTGGCTGGAGCGGTCCGCGTGCAGTTCGAGGGTGTTGCCGCGGATGCGCCAGCGCCACGGCTGGGAGTTCTCGATCGACGGGGCCAGACACGCCACGCGGGCCGCCTCGTACAACACATCCTCGGCCGACAATGACGCGGGTTGCTGCATCTCACCCATGGTTGTGTCTCCAGGCCCTCGCGTTGCGGGGTGTTGAGAACTTCCGGCATGGGCAGCACCATCCGACGCAGCGCGACGAGGTTGCGGCGCAGACCGAACAGCCTCAACGGTACGCCGTCGAGCGATCTCCTCGACGCCTTTACGGTCAGCGGGGGCGTATTGACCGGCTGGTCGTTCGGGGGCCTCGTCAATTCGGCTACCGGCGCCGGCAGGTCCACGAGCCCCGTTGTCCCGGTCGCCGTCGACGGTGGTGATCGCGACCGGGGCGTGGCTCCCACTGCCCGTGCAGGACGTTGTGGCCGATCTCCATGTTCTCCAGGATCTTCGCGACGGCCAGACAGGCGGTGCCGGCCAGCCAGGCCGGCGGCAGGATCGAGGCCATCAGCAATGCCCGGCCGCCGACTCCAAGGCCCCGCTGTAGCGTGATGACACGGCGGATGTAGCGGGCGTCGCCGTCGCCCAGGCCGGCGATCACCGCATCGCGGATCCGGTCCAGTTCGCGGCCGATCTCCTTGATGTCGACCTCGGACAGATGGGCGGTCGCGCCGGCGGGCACAGGTGCGGTAGCTGTCATTGAACGGTCTCCTACTGCTCGCTTACAGGTCGATCTCGACGGGCCCTGCGGCCGCTGACACACAGGTTTGAATCCCACTCCCTCGCCGCCGTGTTCGCGACCGGTGCGCAGGTCACGTACCTGGCCTACACGCAGCCGGGCCACGCAGCTGTAGCAGATGCCCATGCGGCCGCCGCTGCGGCGCAGCCAATGCTTACCTGCACAACCACGCCCGCCTGCGGGACCAACCGCACCAGCTGGTTGAACGCCAGCCGCGAACTCCGTAAATCAGCGCATGCATCCCTGTTTCATGCAGGGCTGCTATGGGTGGGGGTTCAAGTCCCCCTCCGTCACGAACCCCACATCACCAAGCCCGTGCCGACGGTCGAGATCGCACCCCTCAATTACCCCCCGAAAACCCGCCGAACGGACGACAATCTGCGACAAGGCCAGAGCCGTCGCCATGAGCGTTTTGGCAGGTCAGCGTCAAGTAGCGACAAGCAGTGAAACGACCAAAGCGGGTGCGACCCAGAACAAGGGGTCGTGGGTTCAAATCCCGCTGTCCCGACATACCGCAAGGGCCGTTGACGGTAGGGCGTAAGCCCTGGTCAACGGCCTTTCGTCTTCCGCTCGGAGATCACTCTGGTTGATCTAGACGACTTCCGGCCGGGGACCACTTTGGGACCACAGTCAAAGGTCGCGCCTGACCGCCGGCCGTCTCCGTCCAAACTGTCGGGTCTCAGGACACGGGTGACAGATCAGTCTCAGGACGTGGGTGACACGTCCGGCTAGACGATCATGTCGTTGACAGGGTAGACCCAGTGCTGCGGTTCAGGGTGTTCCGAGGAATGGGTAGGTCTGCTCGATAATCGACAGCGTGCTCAGCATTGTCGGGAGGTCGGTCTGGTCGAGGTCGTTGATGGTGAACGACAGGACGTTTCCCGAGCCGAGATCGTCGTCAAGCTGTCCTGTTACGCACAGCGAGCCGTTCGGCAGGCACGCCACGGATAGCGAGATCCAGTGCTCGATCGAGGTGAGCGTTGCTTCGCCCTGCAGCTGATGGTTGATCTGCTCGAGTCTGCGTCTGAAGGTCTGCAGCTCGTCGACGCGCAGCCCGGCGTCGATTTGCGCGGTGAAGCAGCCCAGTGCGGCGGAGATAGGGCTCAACAGCCAGTTGCCGTCCCAGTAGTCGCTACTGCCGGCGTGCATCCTTCCCAGCACGCGGATTTTCAGGTGGTCGGCATCAGGACGTCCGACAAGCAGCTCGGGTGGTTCCGTCACGCGGGCGATCATGCCATCGGGTTCCGAGCGCACGTTGGAGATTTTGGACTGGCTGCTGCGGGCGGATGCGATTCGGTCGCGTTCCGTGGGTCAGGCGGCAGCGGCGAGCGTCGCGGCGGTTCGGGTTTGCGGACCTTGAATCGGGCGATCGGCAGGGTGGTGGTGCGGGCGGCCTCGGTGAGCAGTTCGTCGCCGTCGTAGACCCGGAACGTGTGGTCAGCGGACTCGACCGTGACCGTGCGGCCGGCGTGGACCATTCCGACGTGGATGCGTTGCCGGGCAACGGTAAGGGAACCGCGGCAGCTGATCCGCCGCTGGACGCGGACGGGTTCCGGTGCCGGAGTCGGTGATGGTCCTGCGGGGCGGGCATCGCGGATGCGGGCGTGTTCAGCGGGGGTCAGCGGGTTGGGCAGACTGCGCAGCAGAACGCCGTTGTCGATCAGGTGCAGCAGGCCGCCGTCGAGACGCACGGTCAGGCGCCGGCCGGCGAAGTGGTAGCCGATGGGGTGTTGCCGGCCGGCCAGGCCGATCAGGCCGGTGGCGTTGACGGTGCGGTCGACCTCGATCGGGTCGCCGGGCTGACCGGTGGGGATGGGTGGCGGGCCGGCGAGCCGTCCGCCTTCGTCGAGGAGCCGTTGCAGGTGGGCGACGGTCAGCCGGGACGGGACGGTCTTGAGCCGCACGCCGTTGGTGAGCAGGTGCACCACGGTCGTGTCAGCCCAGAACGTGACCATCGCACCAGCCCGGTCAGGACCGAGCCAGAACTGCTGGCCGCAGACGGCCAGGTTCCCGGACAACGGCACCGCGCGGGTGAACTCCACGGCCAAGTCGAGCGGGTCGACCCCGTTCGCCGAGAGCATCACCGAGGTGGGCGTCACCGTGCTGGTGACCGGGACGGCCGCTGGGGCGGGTACCGGGCCAGGTTCGGGCGTTGCGGCGGCGAGAGCTGCTGGCAGCCGCAACGGCAGCCGCTCATCAGTAGGTCGTGCGGCAAACCGGTCAGCCGGGAACGCCATGTCCAGGGACTGGTGCGGCCGGTCGGTGTTGTACTCGTTGCGGAACGCGTCGATCGCCGCTTGCGCGGTCTGCAGGTCGGGCCAGACCTCGATCTGGTCGAGCAGTTCCCGTTGCAGGGTCTGATGAAACCGCTCCACTTTCCCGGTCGTGGTCGGCGTGCGAGGTTTGGTGTTGCGGGCGACGATGCCGTTCTCCCGGCAGATCCGCTCGAACATGACCTCGGCCGGACGGGGCTTGGTGAACCGTCCGGTGAACTGCTTGCCGTTATCGGTGAGCACCTCGTCCGGGACCCCGAAGCCTCGCAGCGCCTCGACAAACGCGAGACAGACCGCTCGGCCAGTCGCCCTGCGCACCACGGCGGCGATCACACAGAACCGAGAATGGTCGTCCACCCCAGTCACGATCTTGGTTTCGGATCCGTCGGCCAGCCGAATCCCGTCAACAATGTCCAGTTGCCACAGTTCCATCGGCACCTCCCGCTGCCACCGCCGATAGTCCTGCCGGCGACGACGGCGAGGCATGACGTCGACCAGGCCGTGCCGCACCAGAACCCGATGGATCGTGATCCGCGACGGAACCGGGCCAGGACAGCCATTGCGGCCCAACTCGAACTCGATCCGCCGAGCACCCCACCGCGGATGCGTCCGGCGCAGCTCACAGATCGCCGCCTCCACCTCCGGCGGGGTCTGCGCCGGCGAGGTCTGCGGACGGCTGGACCGGTTCGCCAGCCCGTCCAAGCCTTCCTCGCGATACCAACCGATCCAGCGATGCACCGCCTGACGCGACACCCCGAACCGCTCCGCCACCTCAGTCACCGGCACCCCGGCATCGACTTCCAGCACAGCCCGGTACCGCTGTTCTGTCATGGTCCACTCCACCAACACTCGGCGGAGTGTCACGCACGTCCTGATACCGATGTGTCACGCAGGTCCCGAGACCGGACACGTCTCCGTCCAAACCTGAGCGCGCAGTTCCCATACGTCTTCAAGGCGGCCCTAGCGGGCCGCTCGCACAGCTCGGGGCACGGCGGCGCGGCCAGGCCAGCGGACACGCCGATGCCCCGACCATTCTCGCCGAGGACGACCGGGGCTACACGCTCGATGGCCACCACGCTGATCAGGCGGCAGGAGGTACGAGCGTGACGAACCTGCGGCCCGGGGCCTAGGGAGTCCGCTCGAACGGAGCCCCCCTAGCACAGCGTCCAAGATCGACAGAACCTTGCCAGAAACTGTGGCCTCACAGGTTAAGCAGAGCCCGTATCGGGTTAGGGAAGGCCCCTATGAAGAGGACTGGCCCGGGCATTGACGCGATCGTTGACACGGGATCCCGGCGGCAGTCGACCCCGTCACCGACCTTGCTGGCCACGCCCCCGGCGCCGAACGAACGTGGGGCGATGCGATCTTCCTCACCAGCGAGGTGACGGCCGCCGGCCACGACTTCGGAGTCCTGGTGTGGACGGGCAACTTCCCCAATCTCGACAGGCGGATACTGAGCTTCGCCGTCACCGACGAGACCACCGGCTGGTACAAGGACCACGAGACCGACATCGCCGAGAGCGACTACACCTGGGGCGCGAGCGGGCTCAACATCAAGATGCCCGGCCTGACCTGGACGGGCAACGCTCAGAAGATGTCGGTGAAGGCGACCACGCCGTGGGGCTGCCTCGACGTCCATCTTGAGGCCACGGGCCCGGACTTGAAGTACGCCGGTACCGGTACCTTCCCATCGCACGGCGTACGGAGCAGCCCGACCTGGCAGTATGACTTCCCCTCCATGCGGACCACCGGCAGCCTGACCATCCAGGGCCAGACCCACAACGTCTCCGGGGAAAGCTGGATGGCCCGCCAGTGGGGCCGGATGCCCATGGACGACCCCTGGATGCGCTGGACCTGGATGATCCTCAGCCTCCCCTGCGGCGACAAGGCCGCCATCTGGGACATCGTCAGCGGCGAGACCGAGAACTGCTGGGTGACGGTCCTGCACCCGGACGGCTCCTACGGACTGGCGGCGGTCAAGCCCCTCGCAGACGGCGCGGACAAGCTCTGGGCCAGCCCCGCGACCGGCAAGGCCTACCCCACCCGCTGGCGCGTCGACATCCCGTCGCTGAAGACCCATCTCACCATGCACAGCACCAGCACCGAGGCCCGGGAATTCACCGGCGGCCTGAGCCCCCACATGGAGGTCACGGCCGCCTTCACCGGCGCCTACGAGGGCAGGGAGGTCACCGGCAGGAGCCACGTGCAGATGGTCGGCAACTGGAGTCCTCAGCCCACCTCGCCGCGCCGGTGAGTACCACCGCCCCATACCGCTGATCCCGACCAGGCCGGACCCCCACCGTCCGCGGCGTCCTCGAGCGCGGCGGCCAGGGCGAGCCGGCGCGGGGTGCGCCGGTACCATTCGACCGCGCCACGCAGCATCTGTAGGTCGCCGGTGAGCACTCCCTCGGTGTGGTCGGCCGCGGCGGCGAGCGAGAGAACGCCCGGGTTGCGCTCGCCGAGCCCGCGGGAGGCGCTGACCGCCGGCCCGGGCCGGATCGCCGGAGCGCTTCGCGATGTGCACCAGCGTCGCGGCCGCCGCCGGGTCCTGCGCGATGAGCGCGGGCCGCTCGGGCAGGGCGTCGAACATGGCGGCGAGCGTGGCGGGGGCGGCCTCGGGGCCGACAAAGTGTTCAAGGAGAGTGTCGAGGGGCGCCGCTGGCCGAGAGCCACAGAAGTCGCACTCCTGCTCGGAGTCGGCGTCCGCCTCAAGCGCAGCCCGTAGGGCGGGCTCGTCCACGCAGCCGGTACAGATGTACTGGCTGGTGAACGACCATCCCTGGTCCCACTCGTCCATCACTGCGTCAGCCGTGGACGCAGCCGGGCATCATCGAACCATGCGGATGCGAAGCTTCTGGGGCGCGCGGCTGTGGCCGGCGGTCCTGCTCGTCTGGGTGGTCCGGCTCGCCGTCGTGGCGTTCGCGGTCGCGGGCGTCTGGATCACCTGGCTATCGACCAGCAGCTGGGTCGACGTGATCGGCGCGGCGGTGCCCGCCGCCGGCCTGGTGTGGGCAGCGCTCGTCGTCGCGGCCGACTCGCCGGGCTGGCTGCCGGCCGGGGTGGCCTGGCGCTACGAGATCGCCACGGACGAAGGCCGCGAGTATCACCACGCGGGGCTGGCCAACCACATCGCCCGCCGCGATCCCGGCCGGGCCGAGCGGATGCTCCGCCTGGGCATCGCGGGCGGCGGCGTACCGCAGTGCGTGGACCTGATGCGGCTGTTGCGTCGCCAGGATCGCGCCGGCGACCTCAATGCTCTCCTGGCCGACCTTGCGGCGACGGGCACGCCCCAGCAGCTGTGGTGGGCGGTGCACCGGTTCCGCGACGAGCCGGCGATCGCCGCCCCGCTGCAGGGCGGTGTGGCCGCCCACTCGGACGACGAGCTGGATCACGAGGTGCACGCCGCGCTGCTGGCCGACACCGGGGCGTTCGACGAGGCGATGGCCGCGCATGCCAACGCGGTGCGGAAGCGGGCCGGGCACGATCCGGGCAAGCCGTCCGTCGAGGCGCTGCTGCGCACAGCCCGGGCGCTGTCGCGCGCGAAACGGTACGCAGACGCGGAGCGCGTGCTGCACGCCGGCGGCAACGACCGCGAGGTTCGGGACCTGCTCGCCGTCGTCGTGCGGCAACGCGGAACCTCAGCTTCCGTCAACTCGTGAGGTTCGTCGTCTGCCCGTGTCGACGGCTGAGCACGTCGAGCAATCGAGCCCTGGCTCGACGTCATCGGTGAGCTGCATGACGCCGGTGCGCAGCGCCGCGCGCTCGACGGCGTGGGCGCCGTCGAGCGGCCCAGTCGCTCGGCCAGTTCTCAGCCGCCGCGCACCTCGATTCGAGAAGCCGGTGGATACGGCACGCCGCGGGCAGCGCCGGAGGCGGTGGCGAACCAGATGCAATCGTCCCAGATGAACCAGCGAGGAGGTCCGGGTTCGTGGAGCCGGTGAGCATTGACACGCCACGGGAGGCGCCCACGCCGGTGGCCCGCCTGGACATGCGGCCCATCGACGTCGAGGCCCTCCTGGGGCTCGAGTTCGTCGCCGTCGCGAACGACCTCGCGCCGGCGACGCTCGCCCTGGGCCGGATGACCGGCGGGACCCTGGTCGGCTTCGCGCACCTCGACCACGGGCCGGAGCGCGGCGTCGACGTCGTGCAGTTCGGCGAGCGCCGGCCCCGCGACGTGCTCACCGAGCTGCTGTACGACACCGGCATCACCCACGACACGGTCACCTGGACCGCGCTGGGTCCCCGCGAGGACGACCGGATGTGGGCCCGCTCGATGAGCGAGGCGCGGCTGTACATCCTGCTGCGGACCCCGAGCGACCAGGGCAGCGACGACGAGGTGCTTGAGGCGGTCGTGACCTCGCAGGTCGGCCCGGACCGCGTGATGCGCTACGGCGACATCGAGCTGTGGGTACCGCCGGAGCGCATCCCGCCCGGTATGGCGCCGCTGGGCTCCGCGAACTACTCCTACCCGGACGACCCGCCGTCGACGATCTTCGACGCCGCCAACTGGTTCATGATCTCCCAGACCGCCGGCCTGCAGGTGAAGATGCTGCTCGAGGAGCACCAGCCACCGTACGCGGCGTGGGCTTATCACGACGTGCTGAGGTACCTGCAGCGCGCGGCCGCCGCGGCCGAGGAGGCGCTGAAGTTCATCCCGCCCGGCGCTGACGAGGTCCCGGTCACCGCCTGCTGGACGGCGGACGGGCTGGACACCTACCGCCGCCACGCCGACAAGTTGCGCCGCGACAACCTCGAGCGCAACGCCGAGTCCTGCCGCGTCGCCGCCGGAGAGTGGCGGCGCACCGTCGGCCCGATCATCCAGGACTGAGCCGATAGCCGCGCGCCTGTCGCGATCGGATCTCGAGGCGTCGCTATGCATGCAGGTATGCGCTGAGCTGATGCAGTCAGAGGTCGAGCAACAGCATCTGTTCGTCGCTCGGCAGATCGAACTGGACCATTTGGGCCGGCATGATTGTTGAGCTCCACAATCCGTTGGGCCTCGCGCCTGTTGCGGAGGAATACACGATGCTCAATCGCGGGTGTGGGGTCGCCGCGCCGTCCACTGCTGTTCCGGCAGAGAAGCCCGACCAGCGCATTCGCGGTGGCGGCATCCGGTGGTGGCGCTCGGCGCCCATTGGCTGTGGCAGTGGTGGGCCGAGATCCGGCTGACACCGAGAAGGACGGCGGCCGAGAGGATGGCGTCGCTCACCGCGCTGATGAGCCCCGCGGGGCAGCGGCACCGGGCCGCCGGCAGTATGCTCCCGGGAGCGCTCCCATGGAGGTTTTCGTGCGTCCGATCGCAGGGCTTCTGCCCTTGTTGCTGCTCGCGGCCTGCTCGGCCGGTGCCCCGGCGCCCGCCGCGGCGCCGTCGCCCGAGGCCCAGCGGGCCGGATCCCGCTGCACGGGGCTCGGGGATCTCGGCCGGCAGGCCCGGTTCGCCACGCCCGCGGGCACGCAGTTGGTCGGCGTCGAACTCGGCACCGGCGCGAAAGGCGTCGTCCTGGCCCACCAGAACGGCTCGAACCTGTGCGAGTGGCTGCCGTTCGGCCAGCGCCTGGCCGGGCTCGGCTACCGCGTCCTCGCCTTCGACTTCGGCGGCGACGGCGACTCCGGCCCGCACCGCGGCGACGATCGGCTCGACGACGACGTGGTCGCGGCGGCCACTCACTTGCGCGCGAACGGTGTCACCGACGTGGTGCTGATGGGCGCGTCCAAGGGCGGCACAGCGTCGCTCTCCGCCGCCGCCGCGCTGCGCCCCGCCCCCGCGGCGGTCGTCTCACTGTCGGCCCCGGGCCTGTTCGCCGGCATCTCGGCGGCGGACGCCGTGCCTCTCCTGAAGTCACCGGCACTGTTCCTGGCCGCTGAGAACGATCATCCGTTCGCCGAGGCCGCGCAGCAGTTCGACGCGTCGGCGCCCAAGAGCGTGCCGCACCAGGTGTACCTCTCGATCGGCGCCGAGCACGGCACGGGCCTGCTCGGCGGCGGCGAGGCGAAGAAGGTGAACGAGCTGATCGAGGCCTTCCTGCGGGAACACGCCCCTGCGCGATGATCCCGGCCGGACTCAGGACTCGGCCAGCGAACCGTCGCGGGCCCAGTCGGCCAGTCCGAACACCCGCTGACCAACGGTCAGGCCGGTGGTGCCGTAGCCCGGCTCGGTGACCAAGCCCGACAGCTCGTGTCCGGGCACGCTCGGGGTGCGGTCGCGGCCTGCACGGTCGGTCCATGTGGCCTTCCGGATCCGCGGATGGGCGGACGCCTTCAGCCGAACCATGCCATCGCCTGCCCGTGACCGCGGGTCCAGGCCAGCGGCGCGCCATCGAGCGCGAGCACGTTGTAGAGTGCCTGGTCCGGCGCCGGCGGCAACGCCTCATGAGGCAGGACGTCCGAGCCTTCGACGGCGATCCAGTGCCCGGGCAGTCCGCGCACCCTTTCCACGAACATCGCGCGGCGCGCGGCCGGGACCTGATACAGCACAGACGTGTGGAACACCACCAGCGTCGCGCCGGCGGGAGCCTGGGCGGCCAGGCTCCGCAGATCATCCACAAGGTCGCCGCGGACCAGCGACGGTGGATCCGCGGCGGCTATCGCGGCCGCGGCCCGCAGCCGGTCCCGACGGTGCTGGTGCTCCGGCCAAATCAGCGCCTCCAGCCACGCGACGTCGGCCGGGTTGGTCACGTCGAGCGGGTTGAGGTCCAGACCGGCTCGCCACACCACCTCGGGCAGTCGCGTCGGCGGTGCAGTTCCGGTGAGGTCACAGTCGAGGATTGGCCCGCTCGAGCCGATCTCATGATCGCCGTATCGGTAGGTGTAACGATCGGGGTAGAGACACAGCCCAGCGGCGGTGCCGACCTCCAGCAACGCCAGCGGCTGAGGCAGCGAGGCGAGCACCGGCAGCAGCAGCGCACACCGCCCGATCTCGTTGGTCTGCGTGGCCCGCGTGCGCAGTTCCGCCTCGACTACCGGCCAGTTCGCCACCGTGAAGTCATGGAACGCGGCCGGATCATCGACCGGACCGCCGAGCAGACGCACCACGCCGAGCAGCAGGTTCGGCTGCCGGTTCGGCGGGGGAACCGCGTGCAGCAGTGCCAAGATCTTCTCATCCGTGGAGATGGCCAGCGACAGGCGCTCGTAGGTCGGCGACACCCCACGCGTCTCCCGCTCGGCGAACTCGACATACGTCGATGCAACCGTCACCGCGTCAGGATCGCACAGAGCGCAGACGCCAATGCCCGGCAGCAGAGCGCCCAACCCGCTGGTGGGCCCCGTCACCGTTCGTGACACAGCAGACAGCTCAACCAACCTGAAGGCGCCTCCGCGTCCCGAGAGGCGCTCGCAGGCGACCTGGCCGCCGAATTCCCTGAACTCGAGGACGATGATCCTCTCGCTGGCGGCGATGGTCGCATCGCCGCCACCGCCTCAGGAAGCTCAGGGCACACGTCGGCTCGCGGGTTGCCGTAATGTGTCGGCGACGCTGCTGGGGAGGCGCTGCATGTCCACTGCGGATGGTCCGGGCTGGCCCGATGTGACCGACGAGCTCGCAGGCACGCTAGAGCGGCTGCGGAACGAGGACGCGGTCTCGCTGCAGGCCGGCGACGTGTTCGTACAGTTCATCCGGTTCACACGTGGCACTGTGCTGAGCGGGCCGGCGGTGTACGTGCACACCAGCTCCGGTGCGGCGGGCCTTGCCGAGCTGGGCTGGGCGCCCGTCGACGACGAGCAGACCGTCGGCCAGCCGGAGGTGCCGGCGCCGGTGGAGGCGGCCACGGCCCGGCGGCTCGCGGACCTGATCGTGCGGACGCTGCGCGATGTACACGGCGTCGCGGACCCGGCCGCACTGCGATACAGCTCGTTCAACAACAACGGGTTGCGGGCGCCGCAGCTGCGCACCGTCGCGCCCGAAGAGGGCCAGGAGAAGCCCGCCCCCGAACCGGTCACCGTCCTGCCGCCGCCGGCACCGCGGTGGCAGCAGTGGTGCGAGATCCTCGCCAGCGGTCTCGGCGACTGGTCCGCTGCGACACTGGACCGGCTGGCCGCCGCGCAGGACTGGCAGCCGCAGGGCCGGGCGCACACGTTCACCGCCACCGGCGGCGAGTCGGTCAGCGGCCACACGTGGGACGCCGGGTACTACGGCCACGGCGAGATCAGCTCGTTGACCGTGACGCTGCCGGCCGCGAACACCGGCGCCGTCATGGATTTCCGGCAGGCGCTCGCCGGCGCGGTCGCCGCGCTCGGCCACCCGCCACTGGTCGGCGACACGGGAGACCGGCCGTTCGCGCGCTGGCGCGGCACCGGCACCACCGTGACCCTGGCCGCGCACCTCAGCCCTCGCGGCGACCGGCTACAGCTCGAGGTCGAGCCGACCGAGCCGCGGGAGAACCTCATCTACAACCGCCAGAAGTGGATGATGACCCCGGACGAGTGGAGTCCAGACGAGCTGTGGACCACTCAGCCGGACATCGAGGACCCGTCGGCGAAGGCCCTGGACGGCATGATGTTCTACCCCCACTCGCCGTCGGCCACCCTCGAGGAGACTTTGGACGAGCTGCGGTCGCTCTTCCGCTCCTGGAGTCAGGCGTTGCTGCTTCTGCACCCGTATGCCAGCAGCACCCGCTGGCGGCTGCGCCGACCGGGTGGCGACATGATCGCCGAGGGCGGGTTCACGCCGCACCGGATGACCGCCAAGTTCGGCTGGACCGACCAGTACGGCACCCCGGTCTCCACCGGCCCGGGCGCCGGCGCCGCCGACGCGCTCGTCGAACGCATCCGGCAGGCTCTGTCCCAGGCGCAGATTAACGCCCCGGACCAGCTGCGAGCAGCCACCTGGTCCGACACCCCCGCCGAACGCCTCGACGCGATCCGCCTCACTCTCCAGCACGGCTGACCTTCGTCGGCGGCACGCCGGCCGCAAGACCAAAGAGCGGATCGAGTCGATCACCGACCTCGAACCCATCTCCGTGGCACTCACCGCTACCGGCTCACGATGGTCAGCGTAAGCGCTCATCAATTCGCAATAATCAAACGCATGCTCTCACTAATTCGAAACAGTCAACATAAACGCTCGCAAGCTCCCAGTACGCTGCTGGTGCTCATTCTCGACGGGCCTTGAATGCACGGTTGTACCCCTGGCGGAGGCCCGATTCATCGTGCATGATGGCCCGAGTTCCGCCGCGTTCCCACGAGTTCCCCTGTATTTCCCCGAGTTCCCCCCGAACGCAAGGGGCTGACTCCGCCACACCACGATCAGCCGCTGTGGTTCCCGTCCCCGTCGTAGCAGGCCGGATCCCCTCACATTCGTCCCAACGGCTTGACTGCGGCGATCATGGCCCACGGGGCCGTGATCGGTCATAGACCTAGCCCGGACTGTGCCTCGTGCTACAGAAGGACAAACAATGAGTGGTCAGCCAAGACGCTGGATCATAGCCGTCTGCGCCACCGCCGCCGTTAGCGCGACGGCGCTCGCCTCGGCTTCGGCGCAGTCAGCCTCCGCAAGCGACACGGCGCAGACTCAGCCCGGTGAGAGCAACATCGCTGGAAAGCCGTGGGTAACGTATGCGGCCAGTACAGGAGGAAGACTGCGTCCCTCGCCGCAGACTCGGACGAGGCAACGGCATGGAAGGCCACCGGGCCATCCAACCAGTGGCTCCGTCTCGATCTGGGCGGCGCTTACGACAACCTCCGCAAGGTTCGCGTGGTGTTCCCGACTCCGAAGGCGACGTACCGGTACGTCGTGGAGGCCTCGGCCAACGGCGCTGCGTGGACGACGATCGCGGACCACTCGCGCAACCCGACGGCGGGCCCCGGTGAGGACCAGTTCACCCGCCCCGGGATTCGCTTCTTGCGAGTGAAGATCACAGGTGCGTCCGCGGGCGCGGAGATCGGCGTCTCCGAGTTCGAGGTCTACAACTACCTTCGTCCGGACCTCGTCGTCGGCGCGGACATCTCCTATGCCGACCAGGACGATAACCAGGACCATCTGACGTACTACGTCGACGACCCGGCCACGGCGACGGATGTGCTTACGTCCGCGCGCAACGCCGGCATGCGCTACGTGCGCCTGCGCGTGTTCAACACCCCCCGCGACGAGAAGACGGGCAACTATCTCAACCCGGCCTATCAGGGGCCCGATCGCACGCTGGACGTCGCCAAGCAGGTGAAGAACCTGGGCATGGGCCTCGGTATCGACCTGCACTACTCAGATTCGTGGGCCGACCCGAGCAAGCAGGCCAAGCCGACCGACTGGGCGTCGCTGCCGTTCAACCAGCTCGTGACGGCGGTCCACGACTACACACGCGACTACATCCAGCGGCTCGTGGCGCAAGGCACCGTTCCTGACAAGGTCGCCGTCGGCAACGAGCTGATCAAGGGATTCCTGTGGGGATCCGAGCGCGCAGAGCCGTGGTTCACCGACCCGGCCGACTGGTGCTACGACTGCTACTTCAACCACGACCCAACGTTCGTCTCCAAGCCCGGCGGCGGCATCGACTGGGACGACTGGAAGTCCACCGACCCCGCGAAGCGAGCCGCCTACGAGGCATCGTGGGACAGGTTCACCACCCTGCAAGCGGCCGGCATCCGGGCCGTCCATGAGGTCGCCGCCGCCAACCACGTGCACATCGGCATCGAAACGCACGTCATCATCGACAACGGCCAGTTCGAGAGGACCCAGGAGTTCTGGAACCAGTTCCTGCGCCGCCTCAACGCCAAGGGCCAGAACATCGACGTCATGGGCTTCTCGTACTACTCGGAGTGGCACGGCACGCCGGACGTCTTCGAGTCGGAACTCCAGACGATTGCCGCGCAGCACCCCGGCTACAAGATCGACATCGCGGAGACCTCGCACCCGTCCGCTTTCTCGGACCCCATCCCGAACTCGCCGTACCCCGTCTCAGTGCAGGGCCAGGCGGATGCGCTGCTGCGGGTCTTCCGGATGGTGAACGACCTGCCCGACAACCGCGGCCTGGGCGCACTCGTCTGGGAACCGGCGCACTTCCAGTCGATGGTCAATTGGGGAACATCGGCCTGGCCGTTGCTCCAGTGGAACGCGTCGATCAAGGCCTACGGCGTCGTTCCCCCGTCTGCTCCGACATCGGTCAAGCTGAAACCGGGCGACGGCAAGCTGACCGTCACGTTCCGGCCACCCCTCGCCGGGGACCCCGCACAGCTGACATACCAGGTGAGCGCGGACGGTGGAATGACCTGGCGGACACCAACGGTATCGACACAAGGCGACGGTACGGTCGCGGCGACCCTGCAGAACCTGCGCAACGGCGTGCGGTACACCGTGTCGATCCGAGCCGTCAGCCCGCTGGGTGGCCCCGGCGCCGCGGCTTCTGCCGGTGCTGTTGTCCTCAGCGCACCACCCCCGGGCCCCAAGCACCCCTGACCAGCACGTCGTAGTGCTCGTCCCCAAGAGTTGATCAGGTGAGCGTCCCGGATTCACCTGCCGACGACGTTCGCCCGTCGCCGTGCCGCCGACCGATCCGCTCATGCACTCGATCCAGCTCCGCCGACCACACCTCGGTGTCCGCCACCACAGCGAACATCAGCCATGCACGGTCAACCCAGGTGCCGATGCAGTACCAGGCGATCGGGCGCCCACATGCCGTACCGCTGAATCATGTGACATGGATGGATAACTATCCGGTGGGTGGGCTGACTAGCGTCCGGCCATGAGACACCTCGCCAGAGCTCTCGTGGCCGCCGCCGCGCTGCTGCTCGTCACGCTTTCCGCCGCGCCGCCCGCGGCTGCGGCCGGGAACCCGTACACCGCCGCCCCGGTGTCCGGGTCGCTCGGCCGGTACAACGTTTCCGGGGTTTATGTTGCCGGAGTTTCGTCCGGCGGGTACATGGCCACGCAGCTGCAGGTCGCGTACTCCAGCCGGATCGCCGGCACCGCCGTCTTCGCCGCCGGGCCCTACTACTGTGCGCAGAACAACGTCGCCCAGGCGCTCAACGGGTGCGGGAACAACCTCTCGCCGACCTACCTGAGCAACCTCGAGTACTACACCCGCCTCTGGGCCACGTACGGCTGGATCGACCCGGTGCGCAACCTGTCGGGCAAGCCGGTCTACGTCTACCACGGCGGCAACGACACCAGCGTCAAGAAGTCCGTCAACGACGACCTCGTCAGTTACTTCCGCGATTTCGGGGCGTCGGTGCAGTACAACAGCGGATCGGCCGCCGGACACAGCTGGGTGACGCCCTACGGGACCGTCGCGTGTTCGGGGACGGCGTCGCCGTACCTCAACGACTGCGGTACCGACCCGCAACGCGAGCTGCTCACCAAGCTGCTGGGCGGGGTCGCCGGCCCCAACACCGGGCCGCTCGGCGGGCGGCTGGTGAAGTTCGGCCAGAGCACGTACGCGGTCAACGGGTACGCGCCCGGGCTGAGCATGGACGCGTCCGGGTTCGCATACGTCCCGGCCACCTGCACCGCCGGGCAGACGTGCCGCCTGCTGGTGGCCCTGCACGGCTGCGTGCAGGGCTACGGCGCGGTCGGCACGTCCTTTGTGGACCGGGCCAACCTCGACCAATATGCCGACACAAACAAGATCATCGTGTTGTACCCCCAGGCCGCCGCGTCCGGCGTCAACCCCAACGGGTGCTGGGACTGGTGGGGGTACCTCGGCGCCACGAACTACCCGATCAAGGGTGGGGCCCAGATCGAGACCATCATGAACATGGTGCGGCAACTGGGCGGCTGAGCCCCGGCACGCGACATGGTCGCGTGGACCCCTTCCTCATCTGGCTGTACTTCGCGCTGCTCGTCGCCGCCGGCGTGGCCGGGGCCGGGCTGCACGGCCCGCGGCGAGCCCCGATCGCCACCATGGTCGCGTTCGGGCTCGCCGCGCTCCCGTCGCTGCTGCCGTGCACGGCGGCGCGGCCGTCGTCGCAGCGGCCTTCGCCGCCGTCATCAATGCGGCGCGTCGATGACGCGCAATGACCGGGTGGTCGACCAGAAGCCCTTGTCCTCAAACTCGACCACGAGCCGCTTGCCGTCCGGGCTGAACGTCGAGCTTTTGTAGTGGCCCCTGACCACCCGGTCGAAGCCCCCCGTCGCAGTGCTCTGGCAGCGACGCGACCACGGAGTGTGGGAGCGGATCAGATCCTGCGGTCTTCTCGGGCGAGCGCGGCGATACGCAGATCGCGTGCCCGGTGCACGTGGCCCTGCAGTTCGCTGCGCGCGCGGGCCGGATCACGGTCGTGGACGGCGTCGAACACCCGCCGGTGGTCGTCCTGGATCGTCTGCCGATCGTCGGGTGCGCCATCGGGCACCGCCCGGCGCCTGCGGGGACGCCGAATCCCGCCGACCGTCGTGTTGTCCGTGCTCGTCATCGTGGTCGTGATCGTCGCTGCCGTCGTGCCGGAGTGGCTCGCCGGGCAGGACCCGATCAACGGCGTCCCGTCCGACAAGCTCGCGTCGATGAGCGGGAAACATTGGCTGGGCACCGACTCCCTCGGCCGCGACATGTACTCGCGGATCGTCCACGGGGCCCGTACCTCGGTGCTCAGCGCGATCCTCGCCGTCGCCGTGGCGTTGGGCCTCGGCACGGCCACAGGTCTCGCCGCGGCACTCGCGCCACGGTGGCTGGAGACGCCGCTGATGCGACTCATCGACGTGCTGCTCGCAATCCCGTCACTGCTCCTGGCGATGGTGTTCGTCGCCGCCTTCGGGTTCTCCAGCGGCAACGCCGCCGTCGCGGTGGGACTTTCGATGATCGCCAGTTTCGCCCGGGTGGCCCGGATCGAAGCGCTGCGCGTGCGTTCGGCGCCGTACATCGAAGCCGCGGAGATCGCCGGCACCACCCGCGTCGGAGTCGTGATCGCGCACCTGCTGCCCAACATCGCCACGACGCTCATCTCGTTGGCGGTCCTGGAGCTCGGCGCGGCGATCCTGGCGCTGTCGACGCTGTCGTTCCTCGGGTTCGGCGCCCAGCCGCCCAGCCCGGAGTGGGGGCAGCTCGTCGCCGAGGGCGCGAACTTCTTCTACGCCGCACCGTGGCTCGTCTACGCCCCCGCCGCCGTGGTCGTCATCGTGGTGCTCGCCGTGAACCGCCTGTCCACCTACCTCGACGCGAGGGCATTCGATGAGTCGCTCTGAAGCACCCGCCGATCCGCCGCTGCTGCGGGTACGAGACCTCTCGATCGCCTACCGGACCGCCCGGCAGTGGAACCCTGTGGTGCACGACGTCTCCTTCGACCTGCGGGCCGGCGAGACCGTCGCGCTGATCGGAGAATCCGGCTCCGGCAAGACCACGCTCGCCGGTGCCGTGCTGCAGATCCTGCCGGCCAACGCGCGTACCACCGGCGGCACGATCCTGTTCGGCGGCGCCGACCTCGGCCGGGCGTCGCGACGGCAGCTGCGGCAGATCCGCTCACACGAACTCGGCTACGTGCCGCAGGACCCGACCATGTCGTTCAACCCGCTGCGTACGGTGCGCAGCCAGCTGCACGAGATCATCCGCCTCACCAAACCCGAGCGCGGCCCGGCCGCAGAAGCAGAAGCTCTGCTGCGGCGGGCCGGGGTCGCCGACACCGCCCGCGTGCTGGACTCCTATCCGCACCAGTTGTCCGGCGGGCTGCTGCAGCGCGCGCTCATCGCCGCGGCGATCGCCGGACGGCCGCGGCTGCTCATCGCCGACGAGCCGACCTCCGCGCTCGATGCGACCATCCAGAAGGGCATTCTCGACACGCTCGAGCAACTGCGCGCCGAGCTCGGCCTCGCGGTCCTGCTCATCACGCACGATCTGGCCCTCGCCGCGGCGCACAGCGACCAGGTCGTCACGCTCGACCGGGGCCGGGTGGCCCCGTCGTCGTACGCCGAAGCGTTGTTCGCCAGCGCCCCCAAGCCGGTCGCCGTCACGCTCGCCAATCGTGCCGACAACACCACCCGAGAAGCCCCGGGGCCGGCACTCACCGTCGACGGCGTCAGGAAAACCTTCGGCCGGTTGACGGCGGTCGACGCCGTCTCCTTCGCCGTCCCGTCGGGCACCACACACGCGCTCGTCGGTGAGTCGGGGTCGGGCAAGACCACCCTCGCCCGGATTGTGCTGGGCCTGCTGCGCGCCGACTCCGGTGCGGTGCGGCTCGCCGGGCGGCCGGTCGACCCCACGGATCGAGTTGCCCTGCGCGAGGTTCGGCGCGACCTGCAGATCGTGCACCAGAACCCGTACGGCTCACTCGATCCGCGGTACACGGTGTCACGCATTGTCGGCGAGCCCTTGGTTCGCTACCGGGCCGGGGACCGTCGACAGCGACAGGCACGGATCCGTGAGCTGGCCGACGCCGTGGGACTGCCGACCAACGTGTTGCAGCGCCGACCACGTGAACTGTCCGGCGGGCAGCGGCAGCGGGTCGCGATCGCGCGCGCACTTGCCCTCAACCCGAAACTCATCGTGCTCGACGAACCGACTTCTGCGCTCGACGTACGGATACAGGATCAGGTGCTGCAACTGCTGCAGACGCTGCAGCGCGAACGTTCGCTGACCTACCTGTTCATCTCCCACGACCTGCGCGTGGTGGCGGGCCTCGCCCACACGGTCACGATCCTGCGCAACGGCACCGCCGTCGAGTCCGGCCCCGTCGCCGACGTTTTCCGGTCACCGGCCCACGAGTACACCCGCGTCCTGCTCGAGTCCGTGCTGTAGACCATCCCGAGGAGTGCCCGTGTCCGATCCCCGCACACAACATCTGATCACTGCCCGAGAGCTGATCGACCATCCGGTGCCGCACCCCGTCGTGCTGCACGTCGGAAGAAGGTCCGCGACGCTTCCGGCGGCACAGGCCAAAATCGCCGGCGCTCACGTGACCGAACTCGAGGAGGACTTCGCGGCATCGGGATACGGCGAGCGTGGAAGGCTGCCGTTACCCGACGTCCGCAGCCTGACCGATCGGGTACAAAGCTGGGGCATCGACGGCGATACACCGGTGATCGTCTACGCCGCTCGGCCCGAACTCGTCTCCGCGGCCACCCGGGCCTGGTTCGTGCTGCGCTGGGCCGGGCTGCCCGACGTCCGGCTGCTCGACGGCGGACTCGACGCCTGGCGGGCAGAGGGCGGCGGCACCGAGGACATCGCCACGGCGGCGCCTGCAGCACCGAGCACCTTCGCCGCATCACCCGGTCACCTGCCCACGATCGACGCCGACCGCGCCGCGCAGTTCGGCGCCCGGGGGGGCCTGCTCGACGCCCGCGACCAGACGGCCTACGACGGCGGTCACATCCCCGGCGCGCGACTCGTACCAAGTCCCGTGTTCGAGAACGGCAGACTCAAGAGCGCGGAGACTCTGCGGTCCGCCCTCCCCATTCCGGCGGCCGTGTACTGCGGTGCGGGTGTCTCGGCCACCACCGTCGCGTTCGCCTACGCCACGCTCGGCCGCACCGTCCCGGTCTACGTCGCCTCGTGGTCGGGGTGGACAGCCGATGCCGACCGGCCGATCGAGCAGGCCTGATCGGCCGGGTCGCGGCACGCGCCGGAACTTCGCCGAGCGCCACCGAAGGCCGTGCCGGCTGCCGTTCACGTGACACGGGACGATCGCCTCGTCCCGCCGCCACGACCGGCGAAATCCACAGCATTCCGACATCTTGGAGGAAATTGACACTCCCCCTCGCCGGGCTCGCCGCCGGTTCATCCGATTGGCGACGATGGTGCCGGTTCAGCGATCTCTCAGTGTCGAGCCGCCAGTCTGGCGCGCATGACTTCAGCGCGGCAGCCAGGCGCCGTACTCACCGATGCAACCTCAGCCGCCGGCACCCGGGCCCGGCTGGCCAAGGTCCCGCAGGTCACCGCCATCTTCTGGATCATCAAGGTGCTGACCACCGGCATGGGCGAAACAGCATCGGACTTCCTCGCGCACACGGTCGCGCCGCCGGTGGCGGTCGGGCTCGGCGCCCTCGGGCTGGCCGTCGCGCTGGTCCTGCAGTTCCGGGTGCGGCGCTATCTGGCCGGCGTCTACTGGTTCGCGGTGATCATGGTGAGTGTGTTCGGCACCATGGCGGCCGACGTCCTGCACGTCGGCCTGGGCGTGCCGTACCTGGTCTCCACGATCGGCTTCGCGGTCGCGCTCGCGGCCGTCCTGCTGCTGTGGTACGCCAGCGAGCGCACCCTGTCGATCCACAGCATCACCACGCCGCGCCGGGAGTTGTTCTACTGGGCCACCGTGCTGGCCACGTTCGCGTTGGGCACGGCGGCCGGCGACCTGACCGCCGTGACGTTCGGCTGGGGCTACCTGTTGTCGGGCGTCATCTTCGCGGCCGCGATCGCGGTGCCGGCGCTCGCGTTTCGCACCGGCACCCTGAACGCCGTCGCCGCGTTCTGGACCGCGTACGTCATCACCCGTCCACTCGGCGCCTCGTTCGCGGACTGGATGGGCGTCTCGCACGAGCGCGGCGGGCTGGGCCTGGGAACCGGGTCGGTGACCGTGGCCTGGACGGTGCTCATCGTCGTCCTGGTCGGCTACCTCGCGGTTACCCGCGTTGACGCCGAGCCCGCCGGGCGCTGAACCCCGTGGCCGGCAAGGACCGTCCATCATGGACGGTCCTTGCCGTGCCCGCCGATGCTAGTATCGACTGGCCGAGCCTTGGCAAAGATCGACGTCGGCGGCCACATCACGGGGAGTGAACGACATGCCGTTCACGCACGTCGCGCGCGGTCCGGCGCGACCATGACCACGACGCAGGCCGTGTCCGGTCATCTCGACGACCCTGGTCCCGGCCTGCATCCCATTCTGGCGCGTCGCTGGAGCCCACGTGGGTTCAGCCTGCAGCACCGCTGCAGCGACGCTGACCTGAGCAACCTGCTCGAGGCCGCGCGCTGGAGCCCCTCGCACAACAACTCCCAGCCGTGGCGGTTCATCGTCGGTCGGCGCGGCGATCCGGTCTTCGGCGGGCTGCTCGAATGCCTGGCGAAGGGCAACCAGCGGTGGGCCGCCGCCGCGTCCGCGCTGGTCTGCGGGCTCGCCGTGCTGTACGACGACACCGGCGCCGAGCAGCCCTGGGCCCGCTACGACCTCGGCCAGGCGATCGCGTACATGACGGTCCAGGCGGGGGCCGACGGGCTGCACTCTCGGCAGATGGCCGGCTTCGACGCGCAGGCGCTGCGTTGCTCGTTCGGCGTCGGGCCCGGCTACGAGCCGTGCATCGTCGCCGCCTTCGGCGTGCTGGGCGGCCCGCACGAGGTGCCGGCGGCGATCCGCGCCCGCGACGACGCGGCGCGCGAGCGGGCGCCCGCCGAGGATCTCGTGTACCAGGCCGGCGGCGCCGAGTTCGCGTGGTGCCGCCCCGACCTCCTGCGGACGGACGGCTCCGACGGCTGACGCGTCGGGCGCGGCCCGCCGGCCCGGCTCCCCGACGGGCTACAGCGAGGCGCGCATCCGGGCGAAAAACGCGTTCTGCGTGGGCAGCTCCTGGACGAGCTTCTGCGCCTTGGCCTTGATCTGCTGGAACTCGCTCAGCGCGGCCCGTTCGTCGGCCAGCTCCAGCCCCGGCGAGGGCCGCACGGGGATGCCGCCCGTGCCCAGCAGGATGCAGTTGTACGAGTACGGGGGAAGGCCGTGATAGTACGGGTACACGGTCATGGCGTCGGGCACCTTGGTCCGCCACAACTCCAGGCGCTCCTCCAGCGCGTCCGGGACCGTCCGGGTCTGGGCATCGCGCCAGTACTGGTTGTCGGCGCGCTTGGCGCCGCGGTAGTGCAGGCAGAGGAACTCGCGCACCCCGTCAGTGACGTGGGCGACCGAGCGGTTGTACAGCGTCCGCAGGTTCGGGTCCCAGTCGCCGCCCGGGAAGTACTTCACAAGCTGCTCCACCGCGTGATGGATGAAGAAGATGCCGGTCGACTCGAGCGGCTCGACGAAGCCGCTGGACAGCCCGATGGCGACGCAGTTGTTGACCCAGGAGCGTTCGCTGCGCCCGATGCGCATCCGGATGTGGTTCGCCTCCACCTCGGCGGCGGTCGGGCCGACGAACTCGCGCAGGACGCGTTCGGCCTCCTCCGGTTCGCAGTAGTCGCGGGCGTACACATATCCGGTGCCGATCCGGCTGATCAGCGGAATGGTCCAGATCCACCCGGCCGCCTGGGCGGTCGCCGTCGTGCACGGCCGCATCGGCTCGCGGTCCATGTCCAGCGGGACCTGCAGCGCGACCGCGCTGTCGTTCGGCAGGGTGTCCTGATAGGACACGAACGGCTCGCCGAGCGCCTTGTTCAGCAGCAGGCCGCGGAAGCCGGTGCAGTCGACGAACAGGTCGCCGGCGAGCACGCCGTGTTCGGCGGTGCGCACGTGCGAGACCCAACCCCGCTCGTCGAGCCCGACGTCGACGACGTTGTCGACGACGTGCCGCACGCCCCGGTCGGTCGCGTACTTCGTCAGGAACTGCGCGAGCAGCCGCGCCTCGAAGTGGTAGGCGTACGGGAACTGCGCGCCCTGGTAGTCGACGATCGTCGACCGGGACGGGCCGCCCTGGTGGGGCTTCTCGACGAAGTCCTGGTCGATGAGCGAGCCGTCCAGGTAGCGCGGGCTGCGGTTGGCGTCGCACAGGGACGCCATGACGAAACAGTCCTTGTCGAACCGGTCCGAGCCCGGGTTGCGTAACCACCAGTCGGTGAGCTGGAAGCCGTCCACGGACTTCAGCTGCTCGAACGGGTGGTAGAAGTGGTGGCCCGGTTCGCGCCAGTCCTCAAAGCGGACCGCGAGCTTGTAGGTGGCGTTGCACGCCGGCATCCAGTCGTGCTCCTCCAGGCGCAGGAACTCGAAGAAGTGCCGGATGTCGCTGAACGTCGCCTCCCCGACCCCGATGGTCCGCACCTCGGCGGACTCGACCAGGGTGATCGTGATCCGGTCGGCGAACGCCGCTTTCAGGTAGGCGGCGGTCATCCAGCCCGCGGTACCGCCGCCGACGATGACGATGTTGCTCGGCCGGACGGGTGCATCGGCCGCAGTGTCCTCAATGGTCATGCGTTCTCCTCCTCCGAGGTGGCGGCGACACGCTCCATCCGGATCCCCGGCGCGCCGTCACCGATCATGTACGACAGCTCGCGGACGGTCTCGGTCGCGAGGTACCGCCGCAGGTCGAGGTGGACGCCGTAGTCCGCCTCGATAGCGTCGAGCAGCCGGAGCGCGACGAGGCTGCTCCAGCCGGCCAGGTCGGCAAACCGCAGGTCCGCCGTCACACCGGACTCCGGCAGGTCGCAGACCGATGCGATGAGCAGTGCGAGGCGGGGGTCAACGGCTGACATAGTCGTCCACTTTCCGCAGCGTGATCCAGTCCGGGCACGGCGACGGGGCCGGCACGAGCGGCAGCGTGTACCGCGCGACACCCTCGGCCGCACCGGTCGGGGCGAAGCCGGCCTCGTCGAGGAACGCCTTGGCGGCACCGTTCCGGCCGGTGGAGCGGAACGAGGCGTCGAGCCGGACGGCGGACGCGGCGACGGCCCGGTCGATGACATCCTGCAGGACCGCGAACTCTATGCCGCGGGAGAAGACCCGGCAGCTCATGACGAAGTTCTCGATCAGCCAGCGACGGCCGTCGCCGGCGAGCCAGACGGCGCCGACCAGTCCTTCGTCCCCGAACCGGTCGGTGGCCTCGAAACCGAGCACCCGGCGGTCGCGGGTTCCGTCCGCCGCCTCGGTGTCCGGCGGTCCCGCGCCCGGTCCGAGCAGCGTGAACTGGTTGGTACGCAACCGCAGCTGCCGGATGCGCGGCAGCATGAAGGCATCGGCGGTGCGCACCGACACGCTCAGCCCGATCGTGCGCAGGTACTCGGCGGCGGAGGCGGGGTGCTCGGCCCGGTGCCGCTGCCGTTCGGCGCGGGCGCGGTACAGCTCGGGCCGTTGCCGGTCGGTGTCCGTCGTGCTCAGCACATCGAAGTGGCCTTCCGTCACCAGCCGCCCGGCATGCTCGGCGGGGTCGCCGGCGAGGTGCACGACGTTGACGGACGGCAGGAACCCGGCCACGAGCTCGCACTCGAACCGGCTGTCGTCGGCGAAGACGATGCTGTCCAGCCCGATGCCGAGCTCCTCGGCGATTGCCGCGACGTTGCCGTCCTTCGACAGCCAGTTCACCGCGGTTGTGCTGAAGTCCGCGGTCCGCAGGGCGAGCCCGGGGTGTTCGGCGAAGACCCTTTCGACGAGGTCGGGGTCGTTCTTGCTGGAGATCGCCAGGAGGACGCCCTGCCGGCGCAGCGCCAGCGCGGTGCGCTGGGTCTCGAGGTAGGCGTTGCCCGGATAGAGCGTCCCGACGTCGAGGTGCTCCGGCCCGTCGTCGCCGAGCACGCCGCCCCACAGGGTGTTGTCCAGGTCGAGCACCAGGCATTTGGCCGACATGCCGGCGGCGGCCCGGCAGAACCGCGCGGCCTCGGTCGCGTAGAGGCGCTGCGCGGACGGCGACCACGACATCGCCGCGAACCGGTGCCGCCGCGCGTCCCGGAACGGTCCGGCGTGCTCGACGAGCAGGGCCTCCCACTCCAGCACGTGGACGCCGTCGATATGCTCGGCGAGGTCGAGCAGGTCGATGTTGAGCTCGCGCCACAGTCGGGCCAGCGCGGCCCGGGACCGGTAGGCGACGATCGAGCGCAGCCGGATCTGGGGCAGCGGCACGGTGTGCACGAGGACCTGCGCGGCGGAGCGTGCCTGGAGGGCTCGCAGCGCGGCGGCGAGGGCGTCCCGGCGCCGGTGCAGCTCCTCGCGCAGGGCCGGCAGGTCGGTCCCGTCCAATTCGGACGGCCAGAACATCGCCTCGTCGAGCAGGCAGAGGGTCACGTCGGGCCGGAACCGGGCGAGGCCGGACGACGGATCGTTGAGTTCCACGAGGAACTGGTCGGGTGCCGTCAGGTGTACCTCCGCGTCGATGCCCGACGCGAGCAGCGCGATGGTCAGGAACGCCGGTACCGCGTCGCAGGTGAACGTCGTGGCCACGGCGACCCGCAGTGGGCGCAGTTCGCGGCCGGTGACGCGGCGGCCGGGGATGCCGGCGAGTAGGCGCCCGGCCTCCCGGGCGGCGGCGATGTCGCTCGTGCGCCCCAGTTCGGTCAGCAGATCCGGGTCGGCCCGGGCATCCGGCGCGAGGAGCCGCCGGGTCCGTGCCAGTAGTCCGGTCATGTCCATGCATCCCCCGTCATGGCAACGAACCCGTCTCGGCAATGCAGGCTCTACGCCGGCACGGCAGCAAGGGACACCTGGCCCGCGGTGAGCGCGCGGCACCGCGTCGGCACGTCCCTCAACGGACATGCCGACGACGACGCGCACGAATGCCGACCATCGATTCCCGGCCGCGCGGCAGCGCCTCGCCGAACGACGTCGCGATTATGCGGCCCGAGAGGGCAGCGTAACCCTTTCCGGGGGAACCTGGTCCAGGATGACTTTCTGCAGTTCGCGCAGCTCGACGCCCGGTTCAATGCCAAGCTCATCGGCGAGCTTGCGCCGGATGAACGCGAAGTTCTGCAGTGCCTCGGCCTGCCGCCCACACCGGTACAAACCGAGCATCAGTTGCGCTCGGAACGACTCATGAAATGGATACAATGACACTATCTTCAGAAGCTCAGGAATAATCTTCCGGGTGTTTCCGAGCGCCATCTCGGCGGCGAACAACTCCTCGTAGGCGGCGACGCGCTCGCTTTCCAGGAATCGCCCTTCCTGGTGGAGCAGATTGCCGGGAACGCCGGACAACGCGTTGCCCCGCCACAGCGAGAGCGCCGCGCGCAGGCAGGCGACCGCGGCCGGGGCGTCGCCGCCGTCCAGCGCGGCGCGCGCCTCGATGACCAGCGCCCGGAAGCCGCCGAGGTCGGTGCTCGACTCGTCGAGGTGCAGGGTGTATCCCAGGACGCCGGTGGTCAGCTTCACGCCGGGTATCGGCCGCATGATCTGGCGCAGCCGGTAGATGTAGGACGGCAGCGTCGAGTGCGCGGCCGCCGGTGGCTTGCCGTCCCAGACGTAGCGATTCAGGTGCTCGACGGACACCTCGCGATTAGGGTCCAGCAGCAGCGTCGCCAGCACCGCGCGCTGCTTGAGCGCGGTCACGGGGACGACGGTGCCCGCCACCCGTATCTCGAAAGGTCCCAGAATATAGAAGTGCATGGCATACCCCCGCATTGCCAAGAAAGCTTACCGCTCCGATCTTTCGGACAGAAAATCCGATTCGGACCGAAGTGTCGACCGCGCCGACCGGACAAGCACGGCGTGCAACAGCCGACCAGTCCATTAATCCTCCATGAGACTACCAGACGGCCGCGTCAATCGGAATAGGCATGAATCAATCACGGTTGGTGACGGCCCGGTCACGTTGTCATTTATCGTCCTAGATCGGACATTGATGGATCTTGAAAAAGGCGTTTATGACACCGAAAGTGCAGCATTGACGCTGGTCGCGCTCGAAAACGGAACACACCAGGACCATGTTCGATGCTTCGAGCAACTTTCCAGTTGACACACAGCCGCCGTGCACCAGTCGCGGAGGTTCATCGGAGACAAGTTGTCGGTGGCCGAACGAATGAACCGTGGGCGGCCGAACGATGTCAGATGCTCAGCATCGAGCAGGCCCAGTGCATCCCGCTGCCGGTGCTCATGAGCGCGACGACGTCGCCGGCGGCGAGGTCGCCCCGCGCCAGATGCCGCTCCAGGCAGAAGATCTGGTCCGCGGCGCCGAAGTGGCCGTGGTCGAGCGCGAGCTCCTGGTTCGTCAGCTCCAGCGGGATCCCGAGCTCGGCGGCCAGCTCGGCGAACGTCGCGCGGTTGTCGTTGAGGTACACGACCCTGGCAACATCGTCGATCGTCGTGCCGATCCGGTCGCAGGCGCGCTCCAGCACGGTGCGGTTGCGCGCCTGCACCGTCGTCGCGAACCGGTATGCCGCCCGGCCGTCGCCACCGAAGAACTCCTCCAGGCGATCCGCCAGCCCGGCCACGGCGGGCCGGTCCGGCTCGGCCGCGGTGAACGGCCGCGCGGTACCGCCGACGTCCATCTTCATGAAGCCGGCGTACCGGCCGTCGGAGATGACCTCGGTCGCGAGCCACCGGCGGTCCGGGTGATCCCGCACGAGGACCGCGGCGGCGGCGCCGTCGGAGCTGATCGACGTGCCGGTCCCGGCGCGGTCCCAGTACGGCTCGCACACCCGGTTAGCGGCCACGATCACCGCCGTGCGGTAGTCCGGGTGGGTGGCGAACTTGCCGGCGACGGTGTCGAAGGCGAGGACGCCGGCGCTGCACGCCTGCCCCATCAGGACCGCCTCGGCCCGGTGCGCGCCCAGCCGGGCCTGCACCGCGGCGGCGACGTCCCAGTAGAGGTACTCGGCGAGATCGGTGATCGCGACCACGAGCAGATCGACGCGGCCGGGTTCCACCCCGGCATTGGCCAGCGCGGCCGACGCGGCGGCGGTCGCGAGGTCGGTGAGGCCGACGCCGTCGTCGGCGCGGTACAGCCGGCGGTAGCCCTTTGCCGCGAGGGCCCGGCGCGCCGCGTCGGAGGCGTCCGGCCCCAGCAGCTCCTCGACGCTCATCGCCCGGCCGAGCTCGTGGGCCAGGCCGAGGATGCCGAACGTGCTCATGCCCCGCGCGCCACGGCGGACCGTCGCATCCCGCTCAGCCCGTCCGTTGCAGGAAGTCGAGGATCGCCGCGTTGACCTCGTCGGGGCGTTCGAGGTAGCCGAAGTGCCCGGCCGAGGCGATCCGCACGAGATCGCAGTCGGGAATGGCATCGGCGACCTCGGCGCCCAGGTGCGGCGGCGTCACGAGATCATCGGCAAACGCGATGACCCGGCACGGCGCGGTCACCCCGCGCAGCGCCTCGCGGCGGTCGTCGATGAGGTCCGCCCACTCCTGAGCGACGGCGGCGGTCTGTTGCCGGTCGGCCCGGCGGAACGACTCCAGCCACAGCGAGGCCGCCGCGTCGTCGTCGAGAGTGGCCGGGGACAGCATGACCAGAGCCGTGACGACCGCCGCGTAGTCGGCCGGCAGCTTGACATCGCTGTCGGCCAACGCCTGAAACGCCTTGCTGTACGCCGACCGGGTGGCATCCGAGCGCCCCTTCGTCGCCATGAGCACGGCGGAGCGGACCAGGTGCGGGGCGGTGATCGCCAGTTCCTGCGCGATCAGCGCCCCCATCGAGACGCCGATCAGCCGGCACGGCCCCGCGCCGAGGGCCTCGATGAGCCCTCTCGTGTCGGCCACCATGTCCGCCAGCGAGTACCGTCCCGGCGGGGTGTCCGACGGCGGGATGCCGCGGCTGTCAAACGTGACGGCCTGGAACCCCGCCTGGACCAGCGCCGGGGTCTGATACAGGGTCCACGCGCTCCCGCCGGCGCCGGAGCCCATGATGAGCAGCACCATCTCGCCCCGCCCGTGGCGCTGATAGCACAGCCGGATGCCGTTGGTGAAGGCAAAGGCCACGAACGTTATGCCGCGTGCTCGCCGTCGAGCGCCATGCGCAGACTCTTCGGGCGCATGTCGGTCCAGTGCTCCTCGATGTAGGCGTCGCACTCCGCCTTGGAGGCGTTGACGCCCGTCTCGTTCCATCCGCCCGGGACCGGCAGGTCGGCGGGCCAGATCGAGTACTGCTCCTCGTGGTTGATGACGACCTTGAACCGCGCATCGGGATTCTCGAAGTCGTATGACGTGGTACGCACCGCGCTCACTCTCCTAATCTGACCCTGTGACCGGCGCCGGACCCACTACCAGCGCCACTCCTGCTGACCGAGGAGGTGTCCGGCCTTGACGCCGTTGTCCGCGCACCAGGACAGGAACACCTCCACCTGCTTGAGCTGGTACGAGCTCTCGGTGTAGCTCGTCGCCATGACGTGACCGAGCCAGCTCTCCTCGCCCATGGCGTAGATGTACGCCTCGGCGGCGCCGAGCTCGGTGACGATTTCGGCGGCCTGGGCCGCGTTGGAGCCGGACAGCTTGCGCGAGTCGCTCATCCGCTTGGTGACCGGCTTCGTCAGCAGCGCCTGGTACAGCCAGGTCAGCGGGGCGCCGTCGCATTCCATGCCGAGGAACGCCATGTCGACCGTCCCGAGGTGGTTGCGCACATGGCGGTACAACAGCGGCTCGACGCCCGAGGAGTCGGCGCCGACGAACACGGACCGGCCGCCCAGCTCCACCCAGTACGTCGACTTGGCCCGGATGTCGAGATCCGCGTGCTCGCCGAGGAACGGCGTCGCCACGATGCGCCCGCCTTCGAAGCGGATCTCGTCGAAGTCATCGACGTCGATGACCGGCAGCCCGAGGTGCTCGACGTAGAGCTTCAGTGACGGGTCGGCCAGGTTGCCGCGCGAGGATCGGGGCACCACCACCGTGCCGACCCGGCCCCGCAGCTGCAGCAGGGTCTCCAGCACGATGTGGTCCTGGTGGCCGTGCGTGATGAGGACGAAGTCGAGGTGGTCGGGCAGGTCGTCGAGCGTGTACCGGCCGGCGGCGGAGCTGTCCGCGCTGATGAACGGGTCGGTCAGGATCGACACCTGCGGCGTCTGCAGGACCAGGCAGGCGTGCCCGAAGTAGCGCACCCGGGCGCCGGACTCGATGTGCCGGTCGGGCGCCAGGCCGCATTCGCCGGTCAGCAGGCCGGCCAGCCGCGCGGCCTGCCCTTCGTCGAGGTTCAGCGCCTCGCTGAGCCGGTCGGCGGTGGTGGGCCGGACCCGGGCCAGGAACAGCTCCTGCAGGCCGGGGTGGCGGAACGGCAGCTGCAGTTCGAGGACGTCGGGCGAGTCGAGGCGCGGCGTGCTGAGAATGAACGGCCGCTCGATGCCCGTCTCCAGTGACAGTTGGACCGACTGCCGGTCCTCGGTGTAGAGGCTGCTGCTGTACGCCAGCGGCTCGAGGAACCGCGCCGACGCCTGGTTGCTGGTGTCGTAGGCGATCTCGACCAGGCCGGCCGCCTCCCGCGGCAGCGCCGGATACAGCGGCGTCAGATCGAAGCCGGTCGCGCCCTGCCGGACGGCGTCCTCGCACTCGCCGACGGCGGCGGCGAACCGGAGCATCTCGGCGCGATCCCGCTTGATCGTGTCGAGCAGCGCGCGGATCTCGTCCCGCCGCGCCTCCTCGACGCCGACGAAGTAGCCGCCGCGCAGCTCCGGATTGGTGCTGGCGGCCACGTGCACGGCCGGCGACTGCAGGTAGGACTCGAGCAACGGCACCTGCAGGAAGGCGAGGTTCATCGCCGCCTGAATCGGCGAAACCGTGTACAGCCAGGCGTAGAAACGATCGACGAGTGGCTCGATGATCAAATTCGGCCGAATGAAACAGGCTCCATCTTCCACGTCGACTTTCCTCCACCTCGCACGATCTTCATTCCGGGCGGGACAGTCTGCGATCGTTGCAGAACTCCACATCGCCAACAAGGCCCGCAGCTGCCATTCCAGGACGGCTCCAGCGAGATTCCAGAGGCCGGTCGAGAATCGCGCCAGGGCCGTACAAGCGCCGCTCAGCACCCCCGCCAGGCGGTTGAAACGCGCGCCCGGAGGTCCGTACTATCCTGGGCACTGATCCAATTCGAGACCCTTTCCAATTGGTGTCCGTCATTTACCGAGCACGGAGTTCGCCGAGGCGCCACGACCGGGGTGGTGCACAACGCGCGGACAAGACGTCGGTCGACGGTGATGCAACGGTCGGGTGCCGCGGGCACGTGGGCGCCGGTGGATGGCGGTGCGCGACCGGCCCGTCGACCACACAGCACGACCAACGGGGGGAGTGCCGATGATCGACCCTGGACTGCTGCTGGCCGAACCGGCCGGCGGCCGTCGCCGGCGTCGGTTCCGCGCCGCCGCAGCGGCGATCCGGCTCGTCTGGCGCGCCGGGCCGCGCGAGTTCCTCATCCTCATCGCGGCCGACATCGCCATGGGCATCGGCACGTTCGTGCTCATCGTCCAGGCCCGCGACCTGCTGACGAAGCTCATCGACTCCGAGGCGGGCGCCAGGTCGGCCGGCGTGGCCCTCAACGTCGTCGTCTTCGTCGCCACGAACGTCGCGATCATCATCGCCCAGGCCGTCGTCACGAACCGCCGGACCCTGTTGCAGGAACGGGCCGGCATCCACGTGTGCAGCGAGATCCTGAAGGTCTCCTGCCTCGCCGAGCTGGACAACTTCGACGACGCCACGTTCCACGACAGGCTGCAGCGGGCCGCCGGCAGCGCATTGATGCGGCCGGCGCAGCTGGTGCAGAGCCTCGCCCAACAGGGGCAGAGCCTGTTCACCCTCATCGCCACCTGGATCGCCCTGGCGACCATCCAGCCCTGGATCGCGGTGTGCGTGCTCGTCGTCGTCGTTCCGGTCTGGATCGGCGGCACTCGTGGCGGCGAGCAGTACTACGGGTTCGTCCGCCAGACCACGCCGGTCGACCGCAGCCGCGGGTACATCTTCAACCTGCTCACCGGCCGCGAACCGGCGAAGGAGGTCCGGGCCTTCAACCTGGCCGAGCACCTGACGCGGCAATGGCGGACCATCATGGAGTTCCGCCTCGTCCGGATGCGGGCCATGCTCCGCAAGCAGCTGCGCGCGACCCTGATCTCCTCGGTCGGCACCAACCTCGTCGTGGTGGCCGCCGCCGGTGCCCTCATCCTGCTCAACCGGGCGGGCGTGCTGAGCCTCGCCGAGGTGGCCACCGTCGCCGGCGCCCTGCTGCTGTTCAGCCAGCGGCTGTCCGACTCCGTCGGATCGGCGAACCAGTTCTTCGAGTCGGCACCGCTCGTCGAGGATCTGCAGGACTTCCTCGCGCTCGAACCGAGCCTTCTCGAGCGCGGGCGGGGCGAGCGAGTCCAGCGCGACTTCTCGACGATCGACGTCGACGACGTCTCGTTCACGTATCGCGGGTCCGAACGCCCTGCCGTCGAGCACCTCTCGCTGACGATCCGCACCGGCGAGGTCGTCGCCCTGGTCGGCGAGAACGGGTCGGGCAAGACCACGCTGGCCAAGCTGCTCGCCGGGCTGTACACGCCGCGCGAGGGCAGTATCCGCGTCGACGGCGTCGACCTGCGCGAGATCGACACGAAGAACTGGCGCGAGAACGTGGCCGTGCTGTTCCAGGACTACCTCAAGTACGCCCTGAGCGCCAAGGAGAACATCCGGCTCGGCTCGACCGAGAAGCAGGTCGGGCTCGACGAGATTCGCGCGGCCGCCCGCGCGGCCGGCGCCGACGACTTCCTGCAGGCGCTGCCGTCCGGCTACGAGACGACCCTGTCGCCGCAGTTCAACCTGGGACAGGACCTGTCGCTCGGGCAGTGGCAGCGGGTCGCCCTCGCGCGGGCGTTCTTCCGCGACGCGCCGCTGGTCATCCTGGACGAGCCGAGCGCATCCCTGGACGCCCGCGCGGAACGCGCCATCTTCGACAGCGTCCGCGAGCTGTACACCGGCCGGACCGTCGTGCTCATCTCCCACCGCTTCTCCACCGTGCGGTCCGCGGACCGCATCATCGTCCTCGACCAGGGAAAGATCATCGAGCAGGGAACGCACACCGTGCTCATGGCCCAGCAGGGCCTCTACGCGGAGCTGTTCACACTGCAGGCGAGCGGGTTCCTCGACGGCCCGACGCCGGCCGATCCCGACGGCGAAGTGGCGCTGAGCACGGGCAGCGGCGCCGATGGCTGACCGGACCCGACCGGTCAGCCGGTCGACCGGCACCGGTGTCACCCAGCTGCTGGCCGCAGCGGCCGCCGAACGACCGGACGCGGCCGCGGTCGTCGCCGGCGACACGACGATCGACCGCGGCACCCTCGACGAACGCGCCAACCAGCTCGCCCACCTCCTGCGCGCCCGCGGCGTTCGCGGCGAGTCGGTGGTCGGGGTCTGCCTGCCGACCGGCGTCGACCTGGTGGTGGCGGTCCTCGCGGTGTGGAAGGCCGGCGGCGCCTGCCTGCCGCTGGACCCCGGCCATCCGGGCCGCCGGCGGCAGGCCCTGATCCGGTCCGCGAACGCGTCCGTCGTGATCGGCGCCGCGCCCGGCCCCGGCATCATCAGCCCTGACGACCCGGCCCTGGCGGCCGCGCCGAAGCACGCCGTGGACGCGCACCGCCCGGGCGAGCAGCTCGCCGCCGTGATACCCGTCTCTGGATCGGTCCTCGTGGAGGTGAGCGACGATGCGCTGCGGCACCGGCTGGCCGCCGTCCGGGCCGCCGGCCTCGCGGGCGCCGGCGACCGGGTACTGCGGATCGGCTCCCCCGCGCTCGAAACGGCACTGTGGGAGCTGGTGTGGCCGCTCGCGCTCGGCGCGTGCGTGGTGCTCGCGGCGCCCGCCCGGCACGCCGACATCGACCGGTTGACGAGCCTCATCGAGGAACAGCGAGTCACCGTCGCGCAATGCGTGCCGTCCTGGTTCCACCAGTTCGTCGGGCACGAATGGGTCGTACCCATGCGGCACCTGCGCCTGGTGGTGTGCCACGGCGACGCGCCGGCGCTCGACGACGTCGTCCGGTTCCACGCGCGGCATGCGACTGCGGCCGTCGTCGCCGGGCTCGGGCCGGCGGAGACCTCCGGGCCGATGGCGTATCAGCGGTACCGACGCCCCGGGGGCCAGGAATACCCGCGGCCGGCCGGTCAGACCCGGTGGCACGTCCTGGATCCGTTGCTGCGGCCCGTCCCCGAGGGCGCCGAGGGCGAGCTGTACGTGGCGGGCCCCCTGCTGGCGCGCGGCTACCGCGACGCCGCCGCCCTGACCGCGCAACGGTTCGTCGCCGACCCGGCCGCCGCGGACGGCGGACGGCTCTACCGCACCGGCGACCGGGTGCGGCGGCGGCCGGATGGCCTCGAGTACCTCGGCCCGATCCGCGAACGCGCGACCGTCCAGGGGTTCCGGATCGACCTCGCGGAGATCGAACGGGCGTTGACGGAGCACCCCGCGGTGGCCACGGCCGTGGTGACCGCCGACGCCGAGCCCGGATCCGGCCGCCTGATCGCATACATCAGCACTGACCCGGCGGACGATCCGCTGCCGCCGGACCGCGTGCTGCGCGCCCACCTGCGCCAGACGCTGCCGGACCACCTGCTGCCGTCGGCGTTCGTCGCCGCCGGCGGCGGATCCCGCCAGCCCAATCGGCCGGAGCCGTACGTCGCCGCGCGGACCCCCGACGAGGCCCTGCTGGCCGGCATCTGGGCGGAGGTCCTGGCCGTGCCGCGCGTCGGCGTCACCGACAACTACCTCGATCTCGGCGGCGACTCCATCCGTGCCATCCAGGTGGCCGCCCGGGCGCGCCGAGCCGGGTTCGACGTCCGGGCGGCGCAGGTGTTGCAGTACCAGAGCGTCGCCGAACTGGCGAGGGCCTGCGCACGCCGGCCCGATCCGGCCGAGGAGGCCGCGTTCCCGCTCACGCCGCTGCAGCTGGCCTTCGACCGCGGCGGATCGCGGCCCGCCAGCCGGTCGCTGCTGCTGAAGATCGGCCGGCCGGTCGATGCGGAGGTACTGGAGGCCGCGCTGGCGGCGCTGGTGCAGGTACATGCGGCGCTCCGCCTGGCCGCGGACACGCAGCCCGGCCGCCAGCGCTACGCCCCGATCCCGCCCGGCTGGCGCTGCCTGGTGACCCTGGATGGCGCCCCGCGGTTACAGGTGGTCGCGGAGGCGACGGCCGCGCACGCCGACGTCGGTACCGCCACCGGCCCCCGGCTGCGGGCCGTGCTGTTCGACGCCGACGACACCCGGTGGCTGCTGCTGGTGGCGCACCGCTTCGCCGTGGACCCGGCCTCCTGGACCATCCTGTGCGAAGACCTCGAGACCGCCTACGAGCAGGCCGAGCGCGGCGAGCCGATCCGGTTGACCGGCGCGACGGCCACGGTCGGCCGGTGGGCCCGGGCGCTGAGCGACCTGGGGCGGTCCGCCGACATCTCGGCGGAGGCGGACTTCTGGCGCTCGCCGGCCGGGAGCGTCGCGATCCCCCGCGACGATCCGGCCGCGGCCAACGACCTGTCCGCGACGCGGACCCTGCACCGGCGGCTCACCGCCGAGCAGACCGGCCGCCTGCGGCACGCCGTGCCCGCCGCCTACCGCACGACAACGGCCGAGGCGCTGCTGGCGCCGCTGATCCAGGTCATCGGCGACTGGGCCGGCGGCCCTGCTGTCACGGTCGATCTGCGCGGCCCCGGCCGGGCCGGTGTCGCCGGCGTCGACGTCTCCCGCACGCTGGGCTGGTTCACCACGGCCTTCCCGGTGACCGTGCCGTACAACGGGCCGAGCGAGCCGGGCGCGGTGCTGCGGCGGACGAAGGAGCGCGTGCGCCAGACGCCCCGCGACGGCCTCGGGTACGGCCTCCTCCGCGAGTACACCGGCGCGCTGGACGAACTGCCGCCGGCCGAGGTGTGCCTGACGTACGACTCCGAACCCGGGCCGGACCCCACCGGGGCACGCTTCCGGCCGGCGCCCGCGCCCGGCGACCTCGATCCCGCCCCCGCCGGCCCGCGCGCGCATCTGCTCGAGCTCACCTGCCGCGAGACCGCCGGGGTCCTGCACATGGCCTGGACGTACTGCACCCACGTGCACCGGCCGGCAACGGTCGAACGGCTCGCGCAACGCTACGCCACGGCCCTCGAGGAGCTGATCGAGCACTGCTCCCGGCCGGGCGCCGGCGGCCACACACCGTCGGACTTCCCGCTCGCCCGGCTCGACCAGTCGGCTCTCGATCTCGTCCAACGGCGCGTCGGTCGCATCTTCGGAGGTCAGTCATGACGGTGTTCCGCCCTACGGCCGACGACTCAGCCCAGGCCATCGAGGACATCTTTCCGCTCACGGCGGTGCAGCAGGGCATGCTGTTCCACACCAGGCTCGCCGCCGACCCGGGGATGTACTGGTCGCGGTACGAGCTGCTGCTGGAAGGCGAGCTCGACCTCGACGCGTTCCAACGGGCCTGCGCCTGGACCTTCGACCGGCACGCGATGCTGCGCAGCACGGTGGTCTGGGACGACGTCGCCGAACCCCTGTGGGTGGTGTCGCGGCGGGTGCTCGTACCCCTGGAGGTGCTGGACTGGTCTGCACTGGACGAGGCGGCGCAGGAGGAGTCGCGCACCGCGCTGCTCGCCGACGACTGGCGGCGGGGCGTCGAGTTCGACCGGCCGTCGCTGGTCCGCGCGACGCTGATCCGGCTCGCGCCGCACCGGCACCGGCTGCTGTGGTCCTTCCACCACATCGTCCTGGACGGCTGGAGCGTCCCGCTCGTGCTCAACGGGCTGCTGGACGCCTACCTCGCCTACCACCGCGGCACCGAGCCGACCGCGCCGCCGGCCCGGCCGTTCCGCGACTACGTGGCATGGTCGATGCAGCAGGATGCCGGCGCGGCCGAGGCGTTCTGGCGCGAGCGGCTGCACGGCTTCGGCGCCGCCACCTCGCTGCGGGCCGGCCCTGGGACCGACCTGCGCGGCAACCGCGTGTACGAGACGCGCCTGTCCGCCGACGCCACCGCCGAGCTCACGGCGTTCGCCCGCCGGCACCGGCTGACGCTGAACACCGTGGTCCAGGGCGCGTTCGCCCGGCTGCTGTCGGCGTACAGCGGCGAGGACGACGTGGTGTTCGGCGTCACCAGCTCCGGGCGCGGCGAGCAGCTCGACGACGTCGAGTCGATCGTCGGATCGCTGATCACCACGATTCCCGCCCGGATCGACGTCGACAGCGACGAGCCGGAGGTGGCCTGGCTGCAGCGGCTGCAGCGGGAGCAGATCGAGGCGCGTCGGTACGAGCACACCCCGCTGTCGCAGCTGGCGGGCTGGACCGCGGTACCGAACGGGCAGCCGCTGTTCACCGCGATCCTCGTCTTCGGCAACTACCCGAGGATCGCGCCCGGCGGCGACGGCGAACTGCGGATCGGCGAGGTCCGTTCGCGGTACCACAACAACTATCCGTTCACGTTGTCCGTCACGCCCGGGCCGGAACTGTCGATCGCCATCGACTACGACCAGGCCCGCTTCGAGCATGCCGCGATCGAACGGATCGCCGCCCACCTGACCGCGCTGCTGACGGGCTCGCCGGTGTCGTCGGTCGGCTGGGACGGACCGGTGGTCGAGTTGCCCGCGGTCAGCGGCGTGGACAGCCTGTTCCGGCAATGGGCAGCAGCAACCCCCGACGCGGTAGCAGTCGTCTGCGGCGAACAGTCCCTGACATACGCGGAGCTGGCCACAGCAGCAGACCAGCTGGCAACCCAACTCGTCACAGCCGGCGCCCAGCCAGGCGAGATCATCGGATTCCAGCTCGACCGCAGCGTCGACATCATCGTCGCCATCCTCGGAATCTGGCGCGCCGGCGGGATCTACCTCGCACTCGACCCCACATACCCACAACAACGACTGACCTTCATGATCACCGACAGCGGCGCCCGCCACATCATCGACAACACCTGGCTACACAACAACCACCCCAACAACACACAACTACCAGACGTCGACAAACTCGACCCCGGCCGCGCCGCATACCTGATCTACACCAGCGGAACAACCGGCATCCCGAAAGGCGTCCTCGGCACCCACCGAGGACTACTCAACCTGACCATCGGACTCCACCCCACCTACAACACCGGCCCCGGCGACACCACACTGCAATTCGCATCATTCAGCTTCGACGCCGCCGCCGCCGACCTCGCCCTCACCCTCACCACCGGCGCAACCCTCGCCATCGCCACCACCACCGAACGCACCGACCCCACCACCCTGACCCAACTCCTCCACCACCACCACATCCGCCACCTCAGCATCGCCCCCACCCTCCTCACCACCCTCGACCCCACCACCATCCCCACCAACAGCCACATCATCGTCGGATCCGAAACCCTCCCCCCCGACCTCGCCGCCACCTGGACCCCCCACCACACCCTGCACAACGCCTACGGCCCCACCGAAACCACCGTCTGCGCCACCACCGCCACCATCCCCACCACCACCACCCCCCCCCCCATCGGCCGAC
>NZ_BAABAT010000044.1:0-96738 GCF_039537565.1 Dactylosporangium darangshiense | reverse complement strand
ACCCCGAGCCGGCCGCCCTACCTGTCGCAGCGTGGATCAACAAGCCCGCCGAGCAAGACGACCCAGACGAGCCAGCCCACTCAACGAAAACCTAACCAACCTGCCTCAAAAATCTTGACACGCGCCGCCAGTGTGGTGTACGAGGACGAGACCGTCGTGGCCTTCATGGACCTGAACCCCGTCACACCCGGCCATCTACTCGTCGTGCCACGCGAGCACGCAGTGGGCCTCGAAGACCTCGATGGAGCCACTAGCGCTCAGGTTTGGTCGGTCGGTCATAACATGGCACGAGCCTTGCGACGCTCAAACATGCGCTGCGAGGGAATCAACGTCCTCCTCTGCGATGGCGAAGTCGCCTTCCAGACGGTCTTCCACTTCCACCTTCACGTCATCCCTCGCTACGCAGGAGACGGCTGGACCCTCAAGGCCGACTCGCCGGAACGCAAGAGGTCGCTCCTCGACAGCGACGCGCAAGCGATCAAAGACGCTATCGCGTCGACGGCCTGACTGGTCAATTCCGCTCATGCCGCGATCCGCGCGGTCGCCCAACCCGCGAGAAGCCCGGTTGTGAGTGACGCATCGCGTGTGCGGTTGCGCGGCCACCACCTCATGAGAGGCAACATGGCACCCATGTCCCTACCTACCCCTACGCTGCAGACCGCTCGCCTGCGACTGCGTCCGTTCAACGACGCCGACGCGAACGCCCTCTTCGCGCTGCACAGCAGCGCCTACGTGCTGCGCTACTGGGACGCGCCGCCCTGGAGCGAGCGGGTGCGCGCCGAGCGGTTCATCATGGCCTGCCGGCAGATGGCAGAGGAAGGCACCGGGACACGGCTGGCCATGGACCGTGTTTCCGACGGCGCGTTCATCGGCTGGTGCAGTCTGACCCGGTGGAACCCGGACTACCACAGCGCGTCGATGGGCTACTGCCTCGACGATGCAGCATGGGGCCACGGCTACGCGACTGAGGCCGCGCACGCCTTGCTGAAGTGGGCATTCGACACGTCGGACCTGAATCGAGTCCAGGCCGAGACCGATACGCGCAACGCGGCGTCTGCCCGCGTCCTGGAGAAGCTCGGATTCGTGCGTGAAGGGACGTTGCGCGAAGACTGCGTCGTGAACGGCGAGGTCTCGGACTCGTGGGTGTACGGGCTGATCAGGCGGGAGTGGCGGCCGTCGTCCGAGGCGGTTCCCGCCCGCTGAGTCCTCCTCGCTCGCGAGACGGCGCCGCCTCCGGCTGCTTCGTTCCGCTGAGTTGATGGGGCCGACGCAGGGCACTCTCATGCCGCGAGTGTCGCGCGGCGGCAGGACCGTCGTCGTCACAGTGAGTGATCACGGGCCCAAGCGGCGCCGAGGCTTCCCGTCCTGGCCGATGAGCGGATGCAGGCGCTTGGCGCCCGAGGTGGCTGGACGCTCGTGGGCAGGTTCGGCCGTTCGGCCGTCCACGCAACGGCGCACCCTTGTTACCGCAGCGCGTTTGTCACCTGCAGTAGATCTCTTGACGGCATCCCGCCCGGCCGGAGTTTCCAGACGTCGTCGTCCTCACCGCCGAACAGGGCGCCAACCAAATCGGGATCGGCGAAGCCATCCACCAGGCTTAACCAGAACGCCCGCCGCTGAAGCAGCCAGGTCCCATCGGCCAGGATGCCTGGAGCAATCCCGTCGATCGCAGAGCCGGGGTGTCTCGGCGAACATCCGCTTCTGCCGCGATCAAATCGCTACTTGAGGTGACAGCCCGAACCAATGGCTCGGCCTGCGGACATGCCGATGACCTTGCGACTGCCCATGAGAGTCATGGTTTCGGCCTACAGGCGTTCGCGCACGACGCTACGGCTGCGTCGCCGGAGCGCGCCTGGTTGAGGCATGGGTCTGACGTCTCACTCGTGGACAGGAAGCCTCGGCGCGCCGGCCTTTTCTGAAAGCAGGTCCGAGTGTTTCCGCACGTGGACGATCTGCCATTCCAGCTTCGGTATCGGGCCGACAGGGTCAGTGCAGCCGTAGTGGGCTGCAAGCAGGTCCTTGACCCCTATGAACAGCCAGGCCCAGAACACCGGCCGTACCAGCTGCCATTCGAGGTCCGACAAGGGGCGGACCTCGTCGTAGCCCCGCAGAACGTTGTCATGGTATCCGCGCCAGGACAGGGCGAAGTCGGCCACCTGGAAGGTGTAATGGGTTGCCTCGAAGTCGACCACGCCGGTCAGCCGTCCATCGTCGTACAGCAGGTTCCAGGGCGTGAAGTCACCGTGGATCACGCTGCGCGGAGCATCCACGATGACGTTGTCGGTAAACCACTCCAGCGCAGCGTCACGGCAGGCCCGCAGTATCCGCCCCTCGTCCGGGCGGGCCAGCTCGTGGATCCGCAGCCAATGGTCCAGCCCCGGGTCTGCCACCAGCTCCGCGGGACCGGAGAAACCGCCGCGCTGGTCGACGATGCCGGTAGCCGTGGCGGCCCTGTGGAACTCGGCCAGCAGTCGCCCCCGAGAGCGCTCCTCGGCCGGCTTGTCCCCATCGGCGGGCCGCACGGACCGGCCGGGCAACCGGTGGAACAACACCCACGCGCCCCCAGGCCCGATCAGTGGCTCTTCGACCGGCTCAGGGGTCGGCCATCCCTGGGCCCGCAGCGCCGCGGCGACCCGCAACGTGTAACGCCAGTCGGGAAAGCGTGCCGAGTCGAAGTACTTGACCACGAACGCCGCACCATCGCGCGTGGCTTCCCACGTCCCGGTTGCCCGGTCGCCCAACACCCGGCCGGGCGTCAGCCGCCAACGAGAGCACACTTCGCGATCCAGCCCAGGACCCGTCGGTGTCAGCGCCATGTCCGTCGTCTCCTCGCTGTAGTTTCGGTCACCCGTCACCGCCCGGTCGTCCGACCTCAAGCTGGACCGCAGACCTCTACATGACCGCCCAGGCGTCGTGACTGAGCCTTCCTGCCGCGCGGACGCACCGCTCGGGTTCCTGATGCCTGCCGTCCGTCGCCCATCCGCATCTGCCGCTGACAGAGTGCGCCAGGCTGCCCGAAGCGGTCACGCTTCGTGACCAGCATTCGGCGCCGGCGGGCGCCCGGAACTGCCGATGTCAGTGCACGTGATCTTGCACTTGTGGAGGACGGTGAAGCCGCTTCACGCAGGCGGCTCGGGCCGTCCAACGTTGCTGGCGGAGATCCGCGCTGGTAACAGTGAGGTTTGCTGGAGCTGTTGATGTAGTTGAGGAGAGAGTACGGCCATCGACGGGGATTCGCCGACGCGGGAGTACATAGGCTGGATCAAGATCGACGACGGGGAGCGCGTCCCGTTGAGCGTCTTCGCCGCCGACGTCGATGAAGCGTACGAGCGCGTGGTGGAGCAGTACGGAGAAGGGCACCAGCTCTCAATCTGGAATGAGGAAGACGCTCAAACCTATCGGTAATCAGGTGCTTGCAAGCCTGTGGGGCAGGAGTTGATGGCCGGCCGGCAGCAGCTGCGCCATAGCAAACTCCGCGTGCGTCACGGTCAGCCGGCGCTGAACGCGGCGAACATGGATTCACTTCAGTGCATGCAACTGCCGCTGAGTACGGTTCGATCCCAGGCCTTCCTAGCGGGCGCTACGTTCGACGGCGTGAAGGCTGCGGACCTTGCTCGACGTTTTCGTACCTATGACGGTTGGCTGCCGCCCGCGGTCGCCAACCGGCTGGCCGAGCACGGCCATCTCGACGAACTGCGGCGCCTGGCCGAGCGAGGCGACTGGTGCTGCGCCGATCGGCTGACGCGTACGCTGTTCGAGCGGCACGAACCCGAGGCCGCCATGCAAGTGCTCCGGCCGTTCGTCGAAACCGGTTGGTGGCAAGCGGTGGAGGTGCTCGTGGACTTCCACGACAGGCGCGGCGAGACGGATGCCGCGATCGCGCTCGCGCGGGGAGCGTTGGACAAGGGGAGTCCGCACGGGATCGAACGGTTGGCGGTGCTGCTGGCCAGGCGGGGACGCGTGGACGAGGCTGTAGTGCTGCTCCGGCCGTACGCCGGTGAGCACGTGGTGCTCACTGCGCTGATCGAGCTGACCGAGGGGCACGGATACGACGGCGACCTCACGGCGCTGGTACGCAAGCAGATCGAGGCTGACAGTCCGTGAGGTTATGGAACGCCGCGCCGGCGCTCGCCACGCTGCTCGAGCGCCAAGGGCAGGTGGACGAGGCGCTGAAGGTACTCACCAGGAGCGCCTTCGGCGAGCATGCCGTGTTCGTCAATGCCGTCGAACAGCTCGCTGACATCCTGGCCAAGCACGGTCGGGAGCAGCAGCTTCGCGAGTGGGTCGCCGGCAGTGGTGGCGAGCACGCCGTCTTCCGGTTGGCCGTCTGGCTGGAGAGCCTCGATCGGGTGGACGAGGCCGTCGAGGCGATGCGGCCCTTCGCCGCGGACGGCTCGCCGAACGTTGCCGCTGCTCTGGCGGAGCTTCTGACCCGGCACGGCCGCGCCGACGAGGCGATCGAGGTCCTGCGGCCGGTGCCGAAGCTGATGGGCGGCGACCCGGAGTGGCTCGTCGGGAACCTGTGCAAGCTTCTGGTCGAGCGAGGCCGGGCCGACGAGGCGCTTGCGGCGATCGACGAGCTCGCGGAGCATAGCGGCGGCATGAGTATCGAGCTGCTGTTCGAGCGCGTTGAGGTGCTCGCACGGTCGGGGCGGGTCGAGCAGCCGATCGCCGAGCTGGGAGCTCACCCGGAGGGTGGCACCTGGTACGGGGCCTCGAAACCGGCCGGCCTTCTGGTCCTCGCGGGCCGCCCAGGCGAGGCGATACGGACGCTGGAGTCCGCCGACGACTCCGCGTGGACCACCGCCGAACTGGCCGTGCTTCTGATCGACCAGGGCCGTGTCGAGGAGGCGCTGGCGCTTTTCGCGCCCGAGGAGGCGCCCAAGAGCGAGGAGGGCAGGGCGTTCTGGCGGCGGTTCCACCGCGAGGGCCGTGTCGCCGGGATCGAGCCGCCACGGGCGGCGGACCGGTGAACTGGTCCGAGGTGCTGGACGCGCGGCCCGGTACCGGCGACCGACGAGGGTGTCGAACTTGGCGATCCTCTGCCTGCCGACGTCGTTGATCGGTTGGCGGCCTCGTTGGAGGTCGTCCGCGCACCTGGCCACCCTGCTCAACGAGCGCTGAGCCCCGCCTACCAGAAGCTTGGATACGGCCCGTCGTCCTCGCCCGGCGCGGGCATCGGACGCTGAGCGACGCCGTCCACGGTGGCCGGCCCATCGGGCGACTCCGGCTCCGCTACCGGGACGTCCACGACCGGCTCGGGTTCCATAAGGTCGGTGGCCGGCCCCTCTCCCACGGCACGATCCGGGCGACGGTCGTGGATCCGCATCGCCACCGTCCAGTGCTCTCCGGCCGTTGGTGGCTCCACGTCCTCGAACGGCATACCCGCCGGATGACCGGCCACCTCATCCTTGATGGGCCTCGGAGGTTGGGGTCCGGTCAGCTTCAATCCGGGCAGCCTCCGCCGAACGACCGGCGCCTCATCGGGACCGGACGCCTCAGCCAGAACAGGCGGCTCACCAGGAGCACGCGGTTCAGCCGGACCGGGCGGCTGAACCGGGCGATGGATTTTCCGCAACGCAGCCGGTTGGAACTCGGCCGTTGCCGCGTTCGGTTGCTTGATCGGCCGCATGAGGGTCGGGTTCGTGGGCGGTTCCGTTGCGGCGGTCTCCGCCGGCCCGGGCGACGACCCGGCCGACCGCGACGGCAGCGACGGCTCCGGCGCGACGCTCCCGTTCGACTGCGGCGACGAGGCTGCCGGGGGCGAAGGCGGCGGCGGGACCTCGGTCGCGGGAACCGGCGCGGGCTCAGGACCAGGGGCGGACACAGGCGGAGGCGCGGGCGGTGGCAGAGAAGGGGGAGCGGCGAGATTTGGTGGTTCCGCGATCTCCGGCCACCGGGGCTGCGGTTGCGGCGGGTGCTCCAGCGACCGGGCCGGCGCGGCGGTTTCGAGGACGTTGTCGGCGATGGAGATGATGCGCAGCCCGCGCGACAGGGAGCGTATCGGCGCGAGGTAGGCCCGGGCCCCCAGCTGCCCGACCACGGCGCCGAGCGGCCGGGCGACGCTGGGTGGGAGGCCGATGATGCGCAGCACCACGTAGGCGACGCCCGACAGGAAGTCCCGGCAGCCGTCGTGTACCGCGTCGAGCACGTCCGCGATCGCGGCCAGGGCGGTGTCGTGGGCCAGCTCCTTGAGGGCGGCGTCGAGGGCCCGCGGCGCGAGCACCGCCACGAAGTCCTCGCCGGCCGCCATTCGCGCCAAATCCACGGCATACCCGGCGGCCTTGGCGCGTGACCGGCGGTCGGCCTCGACGGTCCAGCCCACCGGCGCGGCCGGCGCGAAGGGGATCGCGTGCCAGGCGGTCGACGTGGACGTCGGCGACGCGTGGTGGACGATCTCGACGTACACGATGTCAGGGCGCGCGAACCCGTCGCCTGACCGCGGGTCGTCCGAGGGCCGGCAGCGTCGGCAACCCGGCGCGACCGGCCACACCGCCAGGACGGATCCGGCGGCGCCGTGCAGAACGACCTTCTGGCACGAACAGTCCGTGTCTGCGCTCATACGCCGAGTGTGTGCCGGCCCCGCAACCCCCAGGCTGGCCCCGGTCGGTCGCGCAACCCCAACTACATCCTCGCCGCGTACATGGCCTCTGGAACGTAGCCATGGCTCACGCATTTGCCGAGTAGTGCGTGTCTGCCGTATCGGCGTCGCCTGCGATCTGTCTCGGCTCGAGCCGTTGGCCGTCAAGATAGGGTGATCGCATGGCTGTCGCTCGATTGGCCTCGATAGTTTTCGACTGCAAGGATCCGGCAGAGCTGGCGCAGTTCTGGGCTGCGCTTGTCGGTGGCGACGTGGCCGTGACCGGCGACGAGTTCACTGCGGTGCGAACGAGGCAAGGCTGGATCGCGGCCATGCGGGTGCCGGACTATCGGCCGCCTACCTGGGGCGACGCTGCCGTGCCCAAGCAGATGCATGTCGACCTGTCGGTCGATGACCTTGACGAGGCTGAAGCCGAGGCAGTTCGCCTCGGGGCCCGCCTGCTCCCCGATCAACCCGCTCCGGACCGATACCGAATCTTCCTGGATCCCGCGGGACATCCTTTCTGCCTCTCGATCCAGATTCCTGACTAAGGTCACCAACGCCCGGCCCGATGTTCACGCTCATGCCGCCGACCGAGCGCGCCAGGCCGCCCGAAGCGGTCACGCTTCGTGACCAGCGTTCGGCGCTGGCGGGCGCCCTGAACTGCCGATGTGCGTACACGTGATCTTGCCGTGCCGGTGGCGGTCAGGCCGGCGCTGATCGCCTGAAGTTCGGCCGCGATGCCCCTGGATCTGCGCTCGCACGGCTTCGCGCCTCGACTCCGGCAGATCGGCCCAGCCGAGGTCGCCGGGGCGGGTTGCAAAGGCGCGGGCCGCCGCGACGTACCGCTCGTGAAATCGCCGCGCCAGCCGCTCGCTGAGGTCGTCGGTGATCAGGGCCGCATCGCACGCTCGGGTGATAATCGGATAGATTTGAAGCCATCCGGCGACCTCATCGAGCAGCTCGTGGGACCGGCCGCTGTGGAATGCGTCGGCTAGCGCCGTGCCGCGTTAGGTTGTCACGAACGCCGCCTCGCTGACCGCACGCCACCGTCTATCGTGGACACTGCCTGAAGTGCCGGTTGTCGGGATTGAGCCGGCCCTGCTGGTAGGCGCGTGTCAGATTGGGGTGGCGACGGGGAGACCGGCGACGCAGCGCACGTTGAGGCGGAGGCGGACGGCCAGCAGATCGATCTCCACGCGCGCCGTGTCACGGGCGCCGCCCTGGACGCTGACGACCTTCGCGCCGGAGGCGGGCAGCACGTCCAGGACGCTCACCTTCCCGTCGGCGCACCCGGCGATCACGACGCCGCCGAGGGTGGACAGGCGGACAGCGACCAGCGCCGGCGTCGTGGGCTGGGCGCCCGGTGCCGTGGTGCCGGGCGTGCCACCGGCCGGCGGGGCGGTCGTGCCGCCGGGCACCGGGTTGACCTGACCGCCGCCGCCCATGGCATTGCCCGGACGCCCGGCATTGCCGACCGACTCGACCCGGTGATCCGGGCCGCTGTCCGTCGTGTCCGTCGACTGATCGCTTCCGGTGTCTGTGGTCGGGCCGGCGTCGGTGCCGGGATCGACCGGAGGCTCGCTCGTCCCGTCTGGCTGTGCGTGACCGGTCACGGTGGGTTTGACTCCCGCCGCATCCGGCAGTCCCTGCGGGGCACCGGCGTCGCGGGTCAGGAGGAAGGACGCCAGGATCACCGCCGCGGTGGCCGACATGGCGATACCGAGCCTCAGCTGGCGCCGGGTGTGGAGCTCCTCGACCGCGTCGTCTGCCGGCTGGCCGGCGAAGATGCCGATCGCCCGGATCGGGCGGTTCGGGAGCGGGATGCCAGCGGCCGCGGCCAGCACGGACGCCACCTCGGCGGCGGCCGGGCGGTCCGCGGGGTCTTCGGCGAGGCAGGATATGCACAGTTCCCGCACGTCCGCCCGCACGCCCTCGACGTCCGCCAGAACTTCCGGCGCTGACTCGTCCGACGGGAGACGGCCGGTGAGGCAACTGTAGAGCAGCACCCCGAAGGCGTGGACGTCGCTTGCCGGGTCCAGACGGCCCCAGCTATCCGGCGTGTTCGCGTCGTCCGGCTCGCTCGGGGAGCCGAGAATGCCGAAATCGACTACTTTCGCCGCGTCCGCGGTGAGTATGACAGTGGCGGGCGTGACATCGCCGTGTACGAGATCAGCGGCGTGCAAGGCGGCCAGACCGGCCGCGACCTCGGCGCAGATCCGGGTCGCGGCATCGGCCGGCAGCGGGCCGTCGGCGAGCCGCAGGGCGAGCGTCGGACCGCGGAGCAGTTCCATGACGACGAACGGGCTGTGGTCCGGCGTTTCGCCATAGTCGTAGACACCCATGACGTTTGGGTGCGAAGGACCTGCTGCGGCCCGCACCTCCCGGAGGAACCGGCCGCGCAGGCCGGCATCGGCGGCGAACTTCCCGGAGAGCACCTTCACCGAAACCGCGCGGTCCAGGAGCTCATCGTGCGCCTGCCAGGTCTCGGAAACGCCGCCCTCGCTGAGCCGATCGGAGAGGCGGTACCGGTCGTCGAGCAACTGTCCCTCATCCACCGACACAGTCTGCACCAATCGACGGCGACCTACATTCGCCAACACCAGTTTGCTCCGGCCATGTTGAGGCAGGCGCCTGCCCGTTACGCGAAGCCTCCTCATCAAGATCACGTGCACTCATTTGCCGCCGAGCGAGGGCCGTCGGCCGGCTTGAGATCGTCACGCTTCGTGGAAGCAGTTGGTGCGGCGATTCGCTGCTTCCGGCGCGCGTTCGTGCGGACGTCAGCGCATCGGCTGCCATCAGCCTCTGATGCCCAGCCACGGGTCCGCCCGAAGGGCAGCGAGCGTCTCCAGGTGATATTCGGTAGCAGCCCGGATGAAGGCGTCGAGGGTCGGGAACTCCTCCACGCCTCCTTGCGTCACCCAGCAGACCCGGGGCGCCGCTGTGATGTCGATCAGGACGACGCTCAGACTCGACTCGGCCGCCCCGATGACGAGGTACCGGTCGCGCGACAGCTGGAACTGCCAGCCGCTGCCCTCGTCATACGCCTCCAGGACTACCCACGCCTGCTCGGTCGCCGGCCCGCCGAGCAACTCAGCGATCGCGAACATGTCCGTTTCCCCGTCGAACCCGACCCACCCATCGCAGTAGGTCAGGAACTGCGCGTATGACGGAGGCAGGTCGACGCGCTGCCCGAGCTCGGCCACCCTCGACAGGTCCGCGCCCGGGTTCGGACCGCCGTGCCTGAAGATCCGATGCACATCGGCCCGTTCCACGTCTCGGCCGACCGCTGCCGCCCGTTCGACCAAAGCTCGAAGCACGCGATCCACGTTGCCCCCTCGAAGTCAGTCACCGCAAACCGGGGCCTATGAGAACGTCGCGCTCTTCGCCGTCCGTGCGTGCGCAGTAGGTCGCCGCTCGTCACGGTCAGTAACCGACCACCGAAGCCCGGAGGTCCTCAACGGCCGATGCTCGGCTGTTGAGTGTCTGATGGGAACCCCAATCGGACAACGCAATATCTTCAGCCGCACTACGTACGCCTCGGCACCGCATGTGTGCCCGACCCCTGCCCTCACCGTGGGCCCAGGCCCGTCTTCCCATCGATCAATTCCCGGACGACATCCAGGTGCCCCGCGTGCCGTGCTGTCTCCTCGATCATGTGCAGGACGACCCGGCGCAGGTCCGTGATCTCCTCGTCTGGCACGTCGCGATGACGACCGAGCGGCGGCGTCGCCAACGGTGTCGCTGCAAGGACAGCGTCCGAGCGCGCGCACTGCTCGCGGTAAAACGCGAAGACCTGCCCGGGCGACCGCGACGTGACCAGCGGGGGATCATCGTTGCTCCAGGGCAAAGGTTCGGCCGAACCAGTGGCGACCTGTTGGAACCAGTACCGTTCGGCGAAGCCGAGGTGTTCAATCATGCCCAGCGGTGTCCATCCGGAGGCAAGGACAGGCGTCGTCAACGCCTTCTCATCCAGCCCCTCGACAATGGCCAGCACGCTGTCTCGCTGCGCCTGCAGAAACCAATGCAGAGCGGCCTTCTCACCGTCACCCACGGCGGCACCGCAACGGCAGCCTCCGACACACGAAGACATCGCCGACGGCGGAGACCACCCCGTCCGATAGGGCACCCCGTAACATCCCGGATCCGTCGAGGTCGGTGTGTCGCCGAGGATCAGGAGCATGTCGGCCGCCGGCGGGTGTCGAGCACCACCGCCCCGGCCGCCGCGACCAAGGCACCATGACCCTCGGCGAGCTCCTGCGGTTCCGAGCGGACATCGCGGCCCAGTCACGCTCGTCGCCGTGGACGAGAATCATGTACGTCGCCATGTCAACATCCTTCATGTGGGGCCCGGCCGGGCCCGCCTACCTCTCCGACGAGTCGAACTGACCGCCAATCGACAGATCGGGGAAGCAATTTCCGCAGCATAGGAGATCGCTACCTTCGATCCGGCCCACTCCAAGACCGACCAGCGCCCGACTCTTGCGGGTGGTCGAGCTGCTGGCAGTGACGGCCGAGGCGGCGATCCGCCACAGCGGCAGCAGCAGGTAGACCACCATCGCGAGCGGGCCGAGGACACCGACGACGCCCAGTACGCAGCACCCGCGTGCATAGGGACAATTCGATGCCGATCTCGATCGGCACCTGCCGCCCCGGCCCGGACGCCATAGCGAACACTTTTCCCGCCTCCGGCGAACTACAGGTGTGATGCAACTGTGGACGACCCGCAGGAGGCGGACTTGGTTGTGGTGACGCGGCCGTGCACGGCGCAAGGACCGGATGCCGACGCCGACCTTATCGAGCAGGCGAAGCGGGTGCCCGAGCGGTTCACCGCCGTGTTCGACCGGCACTAGGCAGATCTACGCGTATGCGGCCCGGCGCCTTGGTCCCGACTTGGCCGAGGCCAGCGCCGCCGATGGCCCTGCGTGAACCCAGGTGTTGCCGATGCGGACACGGCGAGAAACGAACTGCTCATGTCTATGGAAGGAGTGTGCCTTTGAAACGATGGACGCGAATTCCGGCCGCCGCAGCGGTGGCCGCGGTGCTCGTGATGGCGGCGTGGTTCGCCGCACTGCCACCCGCAAACGCGGCACCGGTATCCGGCGGCACCAGACCGACGGTCACGCTGGTCACCGGCGACCAGGTGGTCTTGCTCGGCAACGAGCGGATCAGCGTGCAACCGGGTCCCGGCCGGGAGAAGACCCTGTTCTTGACGCGCCGGGTCGCCGGCCACGTGCAGGTCATCCCGGCCGACGCCATGCAGCTGCTGCACAACGGCCAACTCGACCCCCGACTGTTCGACGTGACCGAGCTGTCCCGAGCCAAGCGGCACGACGCCGTTCCGGTCATCATTGCGTACACGGATGCCAGTGCTCGCAGCACCGGCAAGGCCGCGGCCGCCAAGACCGGGGCCCAACCGGAGCGGGACCTGCCGGCGGCACACGGATTCTCGGCGAAGGTGGCCAACGCCGACCTGGGCCGGTTCTGGACCGGCTACACGACCGGCAATCTCGGCACTGCCGGTCGTCCCAAACTTTGGCTGGACGGGGTACGCCACGTCGCCCTCGACGTGAGCGTGCCGATGATCGGCGGGCCGGCCGCCCGCGCCGCCGGGCTCGACGGCTCCGGCGTCAAGGTCGCGGTTCTTGACAGCGGCATCGACGCCACACATCCGGATCTCGCCGGCCGGGTGGTCGCCGAGCAGAACTTCACCGAGGGTTACGAGGACAACCGCGACCTGGTCGGTCACGGCACCCACGTCGCGTCGACCATCGCAGGCACCGGCGCCGCCTCCAGCGGCAGGTACGCGGGCGTCGCACCGGGAGCGCAGCTTCTCGACGGCAAGGTCTGCGTCGTGGACGGCTGTAACGAGTCGTGGATCCTCGCGGGGATGCAGTGGGCCGCCGAGCAAGGCGCGCAGATTGTGAACCTCAGCCTCGGCAGCTACGACACCCCCGGCCTCGACCCGATCGAGCAGGCAGTGCAGGACCTGACGGCGCAGCAGAACATCCTGTTCGTCGTCGCCGCCGGCAACACCGGCCCGGGTGCCGGAACGGTCACCTCACCGGCCAGCGCCGACGCGGCGCTCGCCGTCGGTGCGGTCGACAAGGGTGACCAGCTCGCCGACTTCTCCAGCCGGGGGCCGCGCGCCGGCGACGGCGGGGTCAAGCCCGACCTGACCGCACCCGGCGTGGACATCGTTGCGGCCCGCAGCAAGGACGCATCCGAAGGTACCCCGATCGGTGAGAGCTACCTGCGCATGTCCGGCACGTCGATGGCCACCCCGCACGTCACCGGCGCGGCAGCGGCGCTGAAGCAGCAGCATCCACAGTGGACACCGGCGCAGCTCAAGTCCGCGCTGATGGCCTCGTCGAAGCTGAACGCCGGCCAGGACGTCTACGCGCAAGGTGCCGGCCGGGTCAACCTCGCCCGTGCCATCGCACAGCAGGTGTACGCGACGCCGCCGAGCGCCTCCTTCGGCCTCCAGCGGTGGCCGCACAGCGACGACCAGCCAGGCACCATCACGGTCACATACGCGAACGAGGGCCCGCAGCCGGTCACGCTGAGCCTGGCCCTGAACACGACCGCGCCAGGCGGCATGTTCACACTCTCGACGAGCTCGGTGACCGTGCCGGCCGGTGGCCGCGCGGACGTCGGGCTCACCGCAGACACCCGGGTCGGCACCGCCGACGGCACGTTCACCGGCTACCTCACCGCCACCGGATCCAGCGTCGAGGTACGGGTGCCGTTCGCCGTCGAGCGGGAGGCGGAAAGCTACGACCTGACCCTCGTGCACACCGGCCGGGACGGCAACCCCTCGACGCTCTTCAACACGCTCGTCATGGGACTCGACGGCGACGTATTCGAAGGAGTCTCCGGCAACAGCACCACGACGGTGCGGCTGCCGAAGGGCCGGTACACGATCGACAGCTCCATCGTCGACGCGGACAGCGCGACGCAGCTCGTGCAACCGGTCCTCGACCTCATCGGGGGTCCGCAGACGGTGGACCTCGACGCCCGGCTCGGCGAGCCGGTGCACATCACGCTCGGAGACCGGGCGGCGATCCCAGTCACCGCCGAATTGACCACCCGGGACCACGTGTACGGCGGGATCACCAACATCGGCGGCTTCTTCGCCCCGTCGTTCGACCGCCTGTACTCGGCGCGAATCGGCCCGGACAGCACCGGCCCCGGCCCAGTCACGACCGTCGTGGGCGGACGATGGGCGCACCCCGGCCCGAACGGTTCACTATTGGACAGTCCCGAGACGTACGTCCTCTACTGGTTCGGCACCGGGCACATGGGATCGGGCTTCGAGCGCACCGTGACGAAGGCCGACCTCGCCCAGGTGCGCCTGGACTTCGGCAGTACCGTGCCGGGCGTCGAGAGCTGGAGCGACGCCTCGGCGTCCACACCGTCCGGCGAAATCAACCTCGTCGGGTACGGAGTTCCGCTGCGCGCGCCGTTCAACCGGGTCACGTACCACAACCCCGGCACGCTCTGGAGCGGCGAATTCATGGAGGACGACCTGACCGGCCTCGAACTGCTCACCGCACCGGCCACCACCTATAAGGCAGGCAAGCGGTACGACCAAACCTGGAACCGGGCGGTCTTCGGCCCAGCGTTCGGCATCATCCACCGCGACCCAGACGACACGATCTTCGTATTTCCCGCGCTCTACGGCGACGGACTCGGCCGCTCGGGCACGTCCTTCAGCTCCCAGGAGCGGATCACCCTAACCCGAAACGGCGCTGACGTGCCGGGCCGGGAGTCCGAGGGCGGCATGCTGTACACCGTCCCAGCCGGTGCCTCGACGTACAAGCTGAGCGTCGTGGCGGATCGCGGAGCGCCGGGGACGCTATCCACGCACACTGAAGTCGCATGGACGTTCGGGTCGGCGCGCGTAGCCGCACGGACACCGCTGCCGCTGTCGGTCGTGCGGTTCAACCCACCCGTCGACCGGTTCAGCACCGCCCCCGCCGGAGCCACATTCAAGGTCCCGGTGACCACGGCACAAACGCCGGACTCGTCGGCGACCGCTTCCACGTCTCTGGCCGTCCAGTTCTCCTACGACGGCGGCGCCACCTGGAAAGCGGCCTCATTGCACCGGGAGAACGGAGGCACCGTGGCAGTGCTGAAACACCCAGCCGGCCCAGGTTTCGTCTCGCTCCGCGCGACCTCGACGGACACCAACGGCAATACAGTCGAACAGACCGTACTCCGCGCCTACAAGATCGCCTGACCTGAGCGCCCGAACAGCGTCGGTCTCCCGGCCAGCGGCCGACCAGCTCGTCGGCCGGGAGCCAATGCTGAGCCGGACCAGTCCCGAGACGAGGTAGGTGTCGCCGATGCCGGTCTGGTCGGCCGAGGTCATCTTGATCTGCAGCGCCGGGTTGGTCTGTCAGGCGCCGAGCGGCTGCGTCAGCTCGCCGATCGGCCTTCATCGAGAAGGCTGGGCGCGAGACAGTGCGATGGTCGCCTTCGGCGCGCGGTTGCCGGCCGTTCCCTGGCAACTGCTCCGTCTCCCGCACGGCAGCCATCGCGGAGGTCGGCCTCGGCGCGCTGTCGGTGTTCGCCGTCTTCGGTGGCCCTGGCGCGCTCATCAACACCTTCTTCTTCGTCGCGATGTCCCTTGCCACCGGCCCCTCGGTGCCGTCCGAGGCGCTGCCCCGCTGGTTACGGGCGGTGACCTCGATCACCGCGATGCCGCCGATACTCGACGCCGTACGGGCTGTGCTGTTCTTCGACGGCCGGGGCGCAGCCGGCCTGACCTACGGCTGGACGCACATTGCCGTCGGGGGCACCGTGGGTCTGACGCTGGGATTGACAACCACCTGGTGGTACGACCGTAATCCTCGCCTGTCCCGCCACCCGGCCGAGGCCATGGTGACGGCGGGCGCACCGCCGGGTTGAGTCGTTGCACGGCTCGAGTGGTCAATCTTCATGCAGCGTGGCTGCGCGACGACGATCGTGGCCCCCCGGACCGACCCTTGAGGTCGGCAGACTCGTCGTCCCACGCTACGGCCGTGACGGTTCGGCGCCGGCCGAACCGTCACGATGCGTCCGGGCCTGGGAGAAGCGGGCGTGGCGGCGGGAACGTTGACCGTTGCTGCCAGTCTGGGCGCAACTGGCAGCAGGCTGGCAGTTCAGCCGGCTTCCTCCTGGCCGCGGTTACTGCTGCGGCAGCCGCCGTAGGGTCTGGATGAGGTCCTGCTGTGCCCCCATGAAGTGCGCTGCGGCCCGCCGGGCTGCGGCAGCTGCCGTTTCGTCGACCGACATCGCGGCCAGAGCCAGCTCGTTGGCGACAGTGTGCAGCGCAAGCGTCGCCGCAACCAGCGGGGCGAACACCTCGGTGGTGTCGATTTCCACGTCGGTGGCGAGGCTGGCGGCGAGCGCGTCGGCGGCGTCGGCGAGCTGCCGGGCTGAGACGGTCGGGTCGGATTCCATCGGGGCAGGGTAAGCCACCGGCAGAGCCGGCGGGGATCAGCCCTCGATCTCCACCGTATCGATCCCGTCCCCGTAAACGTCCGGGTCGCAGGTCGCCGCATACCAGGCGCTGCCCTCCACGGCGAGCAGCGCCGAACAGGCCCGGCCCAGCCTGCCCAGCAGTGCCGTGCCGGCACCCAGCCTGGTCCAGTCGTAGCCGTTCAACTCGATGACCTTCACCCAGTCGTGCGCGACCAGCAGCCGCAGCCGGTCCTCGTCGGCGCCTTCAGCAGCAGCCTCGATCAGGCACACGACGGGCACGAGGGCGTACTGCTCCTCGTCGCCGATGTCCTGCAGCAGCTCACCGACGTGCACCGATTCGCGCGTGTACGCGATGACAGCGGATGTGTCGAGGACCGCCGTGTAGATCACGCGTTGTTGAGCCGGGCGAGGAAATGCGCGCCGGCGCTCTTCCCGCTGCTCGGGGGCCAGCGGTTCGCGAGCTCGTCGATCCGCTCCCGCATCCGGGCGCGGCCGGCGGCGGTGATGAGCACGTCGCGCTCGTCCAGGTAGTCGCCGCGGGTGTCGGGCTGCTGGTCGGTCATGGGACTGCGGTACGTGTTTCGGGGGACCGGCACCATCACCGGGGTAGCGTAATCAGTGTTTCCGCTGCTCACGGGGGTGCTGTCATGCGGCCACCTGTCGAGCCGATGCATGCCGTCGCCGCCACGGAGCTGCCCGCCGGCGCCGTGTACGAGCCGAAGTGGGACGGCTGGCGCTGCCTCGCCTTCGTCCAGCCCGACCGGGTCGCCCTCCAGTCCCGGCACGGCCGCAACCTGTCCCCGTACTTCCCTGACATCACCCGTCTCCTCCGTGGGCTGCCCGCCGGAGTCGTCCTCGACGGGGAGCTCGTCATCTGGGATCCGCAGCGCGGCCGAACCAACTTCGTCGCCCTGCAGCGCCGCGTCACCGCCGGGCGCAGGCTGCTGCTCGAGGCCCGCGACCGGCCAGCCCACTACGTTGCGTTCGATGTGCTCGCCGACCAGGCCGGGACGCTGGTCGACCTGCCGTTGCACGTCCGCCGCGCCCGGCTCGAGCAGCTCCTCGCTGGCGCGCCGCCGCAGCTACAGCTGTGCCCGCAGACGACCGACGTTGATGAAGCCCAGGCGTGGGCGGTCGACTGGGAAGCCGCCGGCGTCGAGGGTGTCATCGCGAAAGACCCGGACGGCCGCTACCGCCCTGGCGACCGGCCTGGCCGGCCCGGCTGGGTGAAGGTGAAGACCAGGTCGACGACGGAGGCGATCGTCGCCGGGGTCACCGGCAGCCTGTCGGCGCCCGGCGTGCTGCTCCTCGGCCGGTACGACGCTGCCGGCCGGCTCCGGTATGTCGGGCAGACCGTGCCGCTCGGCGACGTCGGGCGTGATCTCGGCCCAGGCTTCGTCCGGTATGTCGCCCAGCGCCGTGGTGAGGAGATCCGCACACCGTGGCCGCAGCCGCTGCCGGCCGCCTGGTCTGGCCAGCTGGGGGAGCGGCGTCCGCTGCCGTACATCCCGGTGCAGCCGACCGTGGTGGTCGAGGTGGAGGTCGACGTGGCGTTCGACGAGCCGGTCGGCCGGTGGCGGCACCGGGCCCGGTACGTGCGAGTCCGGGCCGACCTGTCGGTGTATGACGTGCGGCGAGCTGCCGGGTTCTGAGACTTGAGCGGCTTCTACGACTCCAGAGCGGCCCTGGCCGCCGCCACAAATTCTGCATTCTTCTTCCACGAGTGGTTTTGTTCGCGAGTTCGGGTGCCAAATGTCGCTGAGTTTGGGCACCACCGAGATCTCACCGATCACGATGTTTGTGAGTTTCGACGCCACCGTCGGTGCGATGGCAACGTGTCTGCCGTCGAACCGGCGCTTCGCTCACACATAGTGACGAGCGGTGGGAAGCCAGGCGAGCGTTGTCTGCGGCCATGAGCGGACACCTTGATCCCGGTTCGTTCACCCCGGATTGATGTTCCTTGGTCCTGGTGGGTCGATGACTGCGGAGCGAGCTTCATCCGGGTCTGGGGCCGGGGCGTTCGTCAGGGTCGCGCCGGGATCAGCGGCCGGGGAGGCCGGCCAGCGCCTTCGAGCGTTGGGCGACCAACTCGGCATAGGTGCCGTCGCGCTCGGCCCAGCGGTGCATCAGCACGCCCTTGACCAGGATCTCGTGCGGGGTGGGCTGCTCGGACAGCAGGCCCATCACCTCGTCGAGGTAGTCGTTGAGGTCCAGGGCGTGCGGGTTGCTGCTCGCGATGTCCGGGCGGCTGGCCACGGCCGGCGGCACCAGTTCGGCGACCTCGACGCCGGTGCCGGCGAGCTGAGCGCGGAGGGCCTCCGAGTAGGCGTGCACGGCCGCCTTGGACGCGCCGTACGTCGGCGCGATCGGGAACGGCAGGAAGGCGATGCCCGAGCTGACCGTGATGATCGTGCCGGCGCCGCGCTCGATGAGGTGCGGGGTGAACGCGTCGATCACCCGGATGGTACCGAGCACGTTCGTCGCAATGGTGGTCTCGGCGCTGGCGAAGTGCGCCGGGTCGCGGAGATCCTCCATGAGCATGACGCCGGACATCGTGACCACGGCGTCCAGGTCCGGGTGGTCGGCCAGCACCCGGTCGCGGGCCCGCAGCACCGACTCGGGGTCGGTGACATCGACCTCGACGGTGGCGAGGCCGTCGACCGGGTTGTTGCGGCGCCCGCCGATGATGACGGTGCTGCCGGCGGCGGCGAAGCGGCGGGCCAGGCCCAGCCCGATGCCGGAGGTGCCGCCGACCATGAAAACGGTGCGATTCGTGATGTCCATGTGATCCACACTGCAGCCGGATCGCCACGGCTGGGCAGGCTCCGCTGATCCAGGGGTGCGGCAGGACCCCCCTTCCGGCCACCGGCCCGGGCTATCGTGATCTTCGTGGGCGGTGACGACGCGACCAATCGGCTCGGGGCGTACCTGCGGGCCCGGCGCGAGCTGATCACGCCGGAACGGGCGGGTATCCCGGCCGGCGCCAATCGCCGGGTCAAGGGCCTGCGCCGCGAGGAGGTGGCGCTGCTGGCCGGCATCAGCCCCGACTACTACCTGCGGCTGGAGCGGGGCCGCGACAAGAACCCGTCGCCGCAGGTCCTCGAGGCGCTGGCCCGGGTCCTCGAGCTGGACGACGTCGAGCGCGAATACCTGCTCGGCCTCAGCACCGCCCGGCCACGCGCCCGCCCGCGCCGCCGCCCACCGGAACGGGTCCCGGCCCGGCTGCACCACCTGCTGGCCGCCATCGACGTGCCGGCCTTCATCGAGGGCCGTTCGTTCGACGTGCTGGCCTCGAACCCGCTGGCCGTGGCGCTGTCCCCGCGCCTGCGACCGGGCGAGAACCGGCTGCGCTCGCTGCTGCTCGACCCCGAGGAGCGGGCGTTCCACCAGGACTGGGAGGCGTCCACCGCCGGGTTCGTCGCCGCCTTCCGCAAGTCCGTCGGTGACGAGACCGACGACGCCCGCATCGTCGAGCTGGTCGGCGAGCTCTCCCTGGCCAGCGAGCGCTTCCGGCGGCTCTGGGCCCGCCACGACGTCAGCGAACTGGAGGGCGGCTCGATCACTGTGAACCATCCGGTGGTCGGCACGCTGCGGCTGAACCGGGACAAGCTGCCGGTCGGCGAGGTGATCCTGGTGCTCTACTACCCTGACCAGGGCTCCGAGAGCGCAGAGAAGCTGCGCATCCTGGCCTCGCTGACCACCGACTCAACGGTCTGACCCGCGACGGACAGGCCTGGCCGAGTGCAAGCACACACCGGGTGCGATGAGTTCTGGCACGGGAGAGGCGACCTCGCGGTTGGTGGCCCCCTTGCCGACGATGCGGACGATCTGCGCCGCCGGAAAGGTGCCAGCCAACCGGCACGCTACGAGGTGATCGTCAACGTGGTCCAGGCGCCGAGGTGGATTTGATCGCCCTGCTTGACCGGCGTCGGCACGTTGGGCTTGAGCGGGTCGGTGCTGTCGTTGAGGTAGGTGCCGTTGGACGAGCCGAGGTCGACCACGGTCCATGCGCCGTCGGACGTGGACATCAGCACCGCGTGTGCGTGCGAGACGCCGACGTCCTCGGGCGGGCCGGTGAGGTCGATGTTCGGCTCGATGCCCCGCGAGCGGCTACGACGGCCGATGAGCAACTGCTGGCCCTCGGCCAGTGTGAAGCGGCGTTCCGGACAGAAGACCGGGAACGCGACGCTCTCTGCGTCGGGAGCGTCGACGGCGGCCATGCGCTCGTGGTAGGCCCGGTCGGCGGCCACGACGAGGCGCAGGACGCCGTTCGCCGAGGGCGTCGGCGTGGGCGTCGACGTGCCGGTGACCGCCGTCTGCGAGATCCCGTCGGGCTGTGGCGTGCTCGTCGTGCTGTCTGGCGCCGGCTTCTGCGCTGGCGGGGTCTGCGCCTCGAAGTCGAAGCCGTCGACCTCGCAGAAGCGACCGCTGCGCGGGCTACCGCAGTCTGGGCACTCCTGGCCGCCGGCCGCGGGCGCCGGCCACCCGACGCTCGCGGGCGTGACCTCCGCGATGGGCGCCGGCAGCATCGGGGCGTTGATCGGCGTGCCGCACTCGTCGCAGTAGTCGGTCGCGACCGAGCTGTGCCCCCGTGGACAGGTTGCCATCGTCTGCGCCTCCTCAGCTGCCCTTGACGCGGATGGTCTTGACCGAACGGACGTTGGCCAGCTCGGCATCGACGCCGGCCACCTTCTGCTTGAGCCTGACGGTACCGCTGGGCGCGTCGATGACGTCGACCACCTTGCCGAGCAGCTTGGCGGTGTCGCTGTGGCCGGATTCCTCGGCGAGCTGCACCGCGCGGCCCAGCTTCGCGGTGGCGGTCTCGACGTCGCCGGCGTCGCGGGCGGCGAGGCCCTGCTGGATCGCGTCGGCGAGCTCGGCCTGGCCGGTGTAGTGCGCGACGCGTCCGTTGATCTGGGTGGACAGGGCCGTCTCGTCGGTCCAGTTGGCCAGGACCAGGGACTGGCTGAGCACCTGGTCGCCGGTGACGAGGCTGACGCGGCCGGCGAGCATCTCCTCGCCGACGGCGTTGGCGGGCACCTGGATGGACACGTGGTATTCACGGTGCTCCGCGCCCCACGAACCGGTCGGGTAGTCGCCGATGCGGGCGCTCACGTCGGCGCGGCGGCCGGTGAGGTCTTCTACGTGGGGGAAGACCTGTTTGACGAACCGGATCGTCGCGCCGGCCGGTGTCCACAGCCGAAGCGTCGCCTCGGCGACGGACTTGCCCATCGCCGTCTCGGTCATTGCCCGGAAGTCGGCGACCAGCTCGCCGGGGTCGGGCAGGCCGTCGGCGCTGCCGAGCAGCGCGGAGGCGACGGTGCGCAGCTCCGAGCCGCTCCAGTCGGCGCCGACGCCGCGGGTGTCGCAGACGAACCGGCCCTGGCAGGCGCGCAACACCATGGCGAGCTGCTCGGCCGTCTCGTGCTGGTTCTGCCCGTCGGTCAGCATGATCGCGTGCTTGACCTCGGCCGTGCTCGGCGCGAAGAGGTGGTTGGCCATGGTGAGCCAGGTGCCGATCGCGGTGCCGCCGCTGGCCTGGAGCCGGTGCACCGCGTTCTTGGCCTGCCCGCGGGTCTGCCGGTTGGCCGGCACCAGGCTGACCGTTGACGGGAAGACCATGTCCGCGTTGCCGCGGCCGGCCACGATCGCGAACGCGACGCCGTCGCGTAGCGCGTCGATCGCCGCCGCGGTGGCCTTCTTGGCCTCCTGCATCTTCGTGGCCGGGCTGTTCATCGACCCCGAGCAGTCGATCATGATGACCTGCGCGGCGCTGGGCGGTCCGCCGGCCGCGGCGAGGCCGGTGCCGGCGGCGGTCACGTCGAGTACTGCGTCGACGACGGTGCCGCCGGCGGGCAGGAAGCGGTTCTGGTGGACCTCGACGGTGAATGCGGGTTGGTCGGTCATGTTCTCGATCCTTCGCTTGGATCTTCTTCGCCGGCAGGTACCGCGGTGACGGCTGCGGCGGTGACGGTGTCCGGGTCGGCGGGCTCGATCGGGTACGGCGCCAGCACCACGGTGACGTTGTCGTGGCCGCCCTCGTCGAGCGCGAGCTGCGTCAGGTACTGCGCGCCGGCCAGCGGCGGTCCCTTGGCGGCGGCGACGGCGGCAGCCAGGTCGGTGACGACGGGGTGGTACCGGAAGAGCCCGTCGCTGCAGACCAGCACCCGTCCAGGCGTGTCGGGGGCGATTGTGCGCAGGTGGGGGTCGGTGTCGGTGGCGTCGGAGCCGAGCCAGCGTACGAGCGAGGCGGCGTGCGGGTTCTCGTCGATCGTCTTGCCGCTGACGCCCCGGGCGGCGAGGGAGTTGCGTAGCGAGTCGTCGACGGTCAGCAGGCTCGGTTCGCCCTCGCCGTCGGGCAGCCAGTAGGCGCGGCTGTCGCCGACCCAGCCGATGGTGATCGCGTCGGCGGTGACCACGGCGCTGACGAAGGTGCAGCTGGGCGGGTTGGGTCCGGGATGGGAACCGGCCACCACCGTCGCGGCGGCCTGGGCGGCGCGGGTCGCCGCGATGATCGAGGCGTCGCGGTCGTCGCCGTCGGCGAGGCCGTCGAGCAGCGCCGCGATTGCGGCGTCGGCGGCCGCATGGGAGGCGGTGTCGGGCCGGCTGGACGACGAGACGCCGTCGCACACCACGATGGCGACTGCGCCGTCGAGGACACCGATCGCGACGGCGTCCTCGTTTCGGTGGTGGCGGCTGCCGATGTCGGTGACGGCGGCGACCACGCCGAGGTCGAGCTCGGTGTGGTTGCGCGCGGTCGGCCGGCGCTGCCCGCACTCGTCGCAGAAGCCGTCGGGGCTGAAGCTGCGGCCGTGGCAGGCGGGGCAGGCGGCGGCGATCTCGGTCGCGGTCAGCCACCGGACCGAGGAGGTGCGCGGCCTGTCCTGCACCGCGGACGCGGGTGTGTCCAGGTCGTGGCCGCATGCCTCGCAGAAGCGGTCGCCCGGCCGCACCGGCTCGCCGCAGTCCGGGCAGCTGGTCGGCGCCATCAGAACGCCGTCCGGGGGCGTACGGCGTTGGCCTGGTCGACGAGGGCGTAGCGAGCGATCGGGTCCGACTCGTCCGCGGCGAGCGACCGGTAGGCCTGTTCGAGGCCGAACCGTACCTCCCGTTCGGTGAAGGCCTGGCCGAGCAGCCGGCCGGTGACGGCGACGGCCGGCGCGGAGCGCCCGGCGACGCCCGGGCTCTTGTCAACGCCGAGCCAGTCCAGCGCCGCGTGGAACATCTCGACGGCGAGCGTCGCCCGCCGCTGCTTGTCGAGCTTCAGCTTTTCGAGGCGGTTCGAGGAGTCGACGAAGTCGGTGGGGGTGAGCGGTCCGCTCTCGGTGTGCAGCGCGGCGCGTACCGCGGCGATCTGCGCGGCGACGTGGTGGGTGGAGATGTCGGGCACTTCGTCGAGGACTGCGACGGCTCCGGCCCGGTCGCCGGCGGCGAGCCGCATCCGGGCCACGCCGAATGCGGCGCTGACGAAGTTGTGGTCGACGCTCCAGACCCGCTGGTAGCGCCAGTCGGCCCAGGCGCGGTCGCCGGCCAGCTCGTTGGCGGCGGCCAGGGCGAGCTGCGCGGCCGGCTCGCCGGGCAGCGTGTCGAAGACCCTGTCGAAGGCGGCCTCCGCTCGCTTCGGCGCTGCGGAGGCGAGCGCGATCAGGCCCTCGGACCAGTCGCGGCGCCAGTCGCCGGCGTCGGCGAGGTCGCGCAGCTCACGCTCGGCGCCAGCGAGGTCACCGGCCTCGACCAGGGCCCTGATCAGTTGCAGCGTGACCTCGATGGTGCGGATCGGTGCGCCGCGGAGCGCGGCGATGGTCGCGCCGATGTCCGCGGTGTTGAGCGTGGCGAGGAAGCCGGCCGCCTGGTCGATCGGGTCGACCAGGGGCAGCGGCAGGCTGACCGCCACAGCCGCGCCGGTGAGCGGCTCCGTCCCGCCGGTGGTGCCGAAGGCCCGGTGCTCCGGGGTGAACTGCGTCGAGTTCTCCGGCCGCGGCACGCCGTCGGAGGAGGAGAGGATCTCGCGCAGCACACCGCGGGTCTGGTCGGCCATCTCGCCGGCGGAGGAGAACCGGCGCGTCCGGTCCTGGTCGGTCGCCCGGCGCAGCAGCCGGTAGTAGGACTCCTGCCCGCGCAGGAGCTCGACGTCGTCGGGGCTGGGCAGGCTGTGGGCGTACTTGCCGGAGAATCCGCTGAAGTCGAAGCTCAGTACCGCGAGCGTCCGGCCTACCGTGTAGATGTCCGAGCCGATCGACGCGCCGGCCTGGGCCAGCTCGGGCGCCTGGTAGCCGGGCGTACCCCACAACGGCGAGACCTGGTCGTCGATCCGGCGGACCGCGCCGAGGTCGATGAGCTTGAGCCGTTCCTCCGTGTGGATCACGTTGTCGGGCTTGAAGTCGCAGAAGAGCAGGCCGCGATCGTGGATGTACCCGATCGCGTTGAGGACCTCGATGCCGTAGGAGAGCACGTGCTCCAGCGGCAGCGGGACCCGCCGGCCGTCGGGGCTGAGATGCTCCAGGGCGAGGTCCTTGAGGGACTTGCCGCCCACGTATTCCATGACGATGTACCCGATCATCTCCCCGGTCCTGCTGTCGGGATGCTCGGCGATGTCATGGATCTTGACGATGTTCGGGTGGTCGATCTCGACCAGGAACCGCCGCTCGGCCATGGCCGCCTCGAGCGCGTCCTGGTCGCCGGTGTTGATGAGGCCCTTGAGCACGACCCAGCGGTCGGCGCCGGACTCGCTGATGTTGCGGTCGCGAGCCAGGTAGATCCAGCCGAGACCGCCGTGCGCGAGGGCGCCGAGGATCTCGTACCGGCGAGCGACGCGCTCACCGGGCTGCAGGTGGGGCGTGAACGAGTACGGTGTGCGGTCGCGCGGGCAGAAGCCGTCGGTGCGGCCGGGCTTGCCGTCGCGGCCGCGCCCCACCGGCTCGCCGCAGGTGCTGCAGAAGCGCTGCGACTCGGGCACGCTGGCATTGCTCTTGATAGCGGTCGCCGGGTCGCGCAGCGGCACCGGCGGCATGGCGACATAGCCCGCCCCGAGGCGCCCGCGGCTGCTGGCCGACCTGCCCCGGCGGCCTCCGGTCGAGGTGCCGGTGGAGTGACCGCCGAGCGCACCAGAGGTCTGGGCGGCGCTGGCCACCGGGACGGGGCCGGGCCGGGCCGCGGCGGTGCGGGCGGGATCGGGCCGGGCGGCGGCGGTGCGGGCGGGATCCGGCCGGGCGGCGGCGGTGCGGGCGGGATCCGGCCGGGCGGCGGCGGTGCGGGCAGGGTCGGGCCCGGAGAACCCGGCCGACCTGGTCCGCGTCGCGGGCGACGGGGCGACCGGCGGCTGGCCGGAGACCCCGCTCGTGCGGGCCGCCTGCTTGTGGCCGCACTCGTCGCAGTAGCCGTCGGCCGCGTACGTGCCGGTGCATCCGGTCCTGGTACACCTCATGCCTGCTCCTCCAACAGCGTGTTCAAAGTCCGCTGGTAGGCCACCGTCGCGCGGGTGGCGCCCCGCAGGTCGCACGGCGCGGTGAACAGCAGCGCGTGCGCATCGTCGTAGCGGGTGCTGAGCTCGCTGTGTTCGCCGAGCCCCCTACTCGCGGCCTTCGCCCGGTAGGCGTCAAGCCGGCCGCGCAGCTCGTCGCGGCGCGCGATCAGCCCGTTGGCGTTGTCGCGCAGCTCGGCGGCGCGCTCCTTGGCCCGCGCGGCGTCCTGTTCGGCCGCGGCGAGGCCGTCGGCGAGCCAGCCCCAGCCGGCGCCCCGGCCGAGCTGGTCGAGCCCTTCGGCGGTCGCGTGCAGGGCGGCGCCGGAGGAGGGCGGGGCCGGCAGGCCGGGCGCGAGGATCTTCTCGGTGACCCGCGCGAAGGTGTCCGCGGTCTCCCGCTCGGCGGCAACCACCTCGTCGGCGAGGCGGCGCAGCGCCGCGACCCGCTGCGGGTACGAGTCCCGCAGCCGCGCCATGTCAGCGAGCCGCCGGCGGACCACGTCGACGGCCGCGGCGACGTCGCGCACCGCTGTGTCGGCGTGGGCGGCGAACCGGCCGCCGGGGGCCGCGGCGATCGGGTCCGCGAGCAAGGCCTGGTGTACGTCGGCGAAGCGCGCGGCGGCCGGCTCGACATCGGCGGGCACGCCGAGCTCGGCGGCCAGGGCCGTCGCCGCGTCGAGCGCCTCGCCGACCGGCCCCAGCCGGCTCGCCACCGCGGTCCAGGCCGCGTCGAGCTCGGAGAGGAACGCGGCCGCCGCGGCGCAGCGCCGCTCGAGCTGCTGCGCCAGGTCCCACAGCCGTATCCAGGTCGCCGGCGGCGAGCTGCCGTCGGCCGGCATGCCGGCGCCGTTGAGGCCGATGGCCGGCTCCTGCAGCAGGATGCCCAGCTCGGTCCACTGCGGATCCCCGGGCCGGTTGGCGTTGCGGATGGTGCGCGCCTGCTCCAGCGCCTCGTTGAGCACGGTGAAATGCGCCCACAGCTGGTCGACCTCGCAGCTCAGCGTCTGCCACCTGGTCGCGGTGGCCCCAGTGAGGCCGCCGCCGCGCAGGAAGTCCAGCGCCGGGTTGCTGTCAAGGGCGAACATCGCGGCGGCGATCCGGTCGTAGCCGGCGCCGAGACCGGCGAGCACCTGGTCGGCCGCGTCGCGACTCATCGACGGCACGTCCATCCGCATCAGTCCCGGTAGCCAGCCGGCGGCGGGTTCGGGGCGGCCGCCTTCAACTGCCTGGTGTAGATCGCCTGCCACGTGCCGTCGGAACGGATGCGCTCCAGCGTGCCGTTGACGAACCGCAGCAGGTCGTTGGCGCTCTTGTTGACCGCGATGCCGTACGGCTCGTCGGTGAACTTGTCACCGACCAGCTTCACGTTCGGGTCCTGTGCGGCGAGGCCCTGCAGGATCGTGTCATCGGTGGAGATGGCCGCAACCTGTCCCTGCTGCAACAGCACCAGGCAGTCGGTCCAGTCCGGCACCGAGACCGGGACCGGCTTGGATGCCGCGGCGGCGATGTTGCGGATCGAGGTGCTGCCGTCGGCCGCGCAGACGTTCTTGCCGCCGAGGTCGGCGATGCCGGTTGCGGTGGAGTCCTTGGGTACGAGAACCCGCTGGCCGGCCTCGAAGTAGACGCTGGAGAAATCGACCTGCTGCAGCCGTTCGCAGTTGATGGTCATGGTCTCGGCGACCAGGTCGACCTGCTTGTTCAGGATCGCGGGGATCCGCTGTGCGGAGGTGATCGCGGTGAACTGGATCGCGTTGCGGTCACCGAAGAGGTCGAAGGCGACCTCGCGGAGGATATCGACGTCGAATCCGACGATCTGCCCGCTGGCGGGGTCGCGGTATCCGAACAGGTAGGTGTTCTGGTCGACGCCCACCACCAGCCGCCCCCGCGACTTGATCGCCGACAGGGTCGGTCCGGCCGCCGGGTTGCCCGACACGGGACGCAGGCTGGAATGGCGCACGTCACAGTTGTTCTGCGAGCCGGCCGCGGCGCTCGGGATCTCCGCCGGGTTCTTGACCCCGACAGGCTGTGCCGGCGCGAAGGACGGCGCCGGCGCCGTGGCCTTGTCGGTGGTGCCGGCACAGGCGGCGAGCAGCGACAGCAGGACCGCCCCGGCCAGGGCTCGGGTGACCCGCATCCGTGTTGTCGTCATCGGTACTCCGCGATCCGTTGCTGGTAGCCGAGGGCGATCCCGGCGAGCAGCACGATGGTCAGGAAGACGCCGCCGCCGGTCTGGCCGCCGAACGCGCCGGCGGCGTCGGCGCCGCGCTTGTCCGACACCGCGCCCGTCGAGCGGATCGCCGAGGCGAGCACACCGTCGAGCCGGTTGAAGATCGTCGCGGCGCTGTCGGTTTCGCCGCCGATGGCGAGCTTCACCGCACCCGGGAAGTCACCGCCGTCGTCAGCCGCGCGCAGCTTCTTGTGTACCGCGAGCCAGGCATTGACGTCGGATATCCCGCTGTCCACCACGGTGCGTACCGAGCCGTCGGTGGCTGCCGCCCTGGCGCGGTTGAGCAGGCCAGAACTGTTGTCGCCGTTGACCAGCGTGCCGAGTTGCACGACATAGTCCTTCTCGAACGCGGCCCCGCTGCCGCGCGCCACCAGGGTCAGCGCCTCGTCGGCGCGGGCCGTCAGCGCGGCGATGCGGGCCTTGGCCAGCAACTCCACCTGCCGAGAGCCCTCGCGGTTGGCCGCGCTGATGTGCTGAGCGACCACAGCCCAGCCGACCCCGTTCCACACGACCATGACGACCGCGACGAGCGTCGCGGCAAGCAGACCGACGTTGAAGGTCCGGTGGGTCTGCCGGCTCAGCTGCCGCGCGGCCCGGACCAGCCCCGCAACGAGGCCGATGCCGAGCAGCAGCGCCAGCCACGGCAGGGAGGCCGCGTCATCGCGCTCGTGCTGCAAAGCGGTCGCCTCGCTGTCGTAAAGCCGCTGGGCCGCCACCAGAAGCTGCCCGCGCATCAGCCCAGACGCCTCGCGCAGATAGGCCGACCCGACCGGATAGCCCTGCCGGTTGTAGCTGCGGGCCGTCTCGACCAGGCCGGTGTAGACCGGCAGCTGCGCCGAGATCTGCTCGATCGCCGCCTTGTCGCTGGCGCCACCGTTGGCCACGGCGGCGAGCGCAGCGGTCGCCGCGGCGACGTCCGACTGGTACCGGTTGCGAAGCTCGGCAGGCTCGACCCCGCTGGACAGGAACGCGATCGCGGCGGTGGCGTCGGCGTCGGAGAGCGCCCGGTAGAGCTCCTGCGCCTGCACGGCGAGCTCGCCGCTGCCGGTGCGCGCGCCACCGGCCGAGGACGAGCGCTGTGACGAACCGATCACCCAAGCGATGCCGGCCAGGAGACCGACCAGCAGCAACACCAGCATGACGACCACCATGCGCCCCGGCGTGCTGCGGATCCTGGCGGTGACACTATTGACCTCGCCGCGCCGGATCGGCGGTCGAACATGCGCGGGCGCGGTCAGCTGAGCCATTTCGGCCTCATAGTCGGTGGCCTTCCCCTGTGCGGGCTCGTGCAACAAACCGTAGCTGGGATGGTCAAGTGGCGATTGCCGGCGGCGCCCCGATGCACAGCGTTGAGGATCAACGGGCCGGGCGGGTGCCTTCGGGGTGCGCGTGTTGTTCAGCAGTCCGTGGGCATTTGGCTGTCGTGGTCGGCAAGACCCGCGCACCATCGGCGGCATGAGCGGCGCGGACAGCAACCGCGACGCGATCAGCACTGCTTGCGTGGGTGAAGTAGTGCGATGCAGGCCGGTATGCCAGGTCGTACAAGTGGATCGCGAGCGTGGAGGCGCACTCAATTCTGCAAGGCGCCGCTCAGCAGCTGTCTCACCACGGTTTGTTGCTGCTGGCTGCGTCAGTGCGCGACGGGTTGGAACTCCAGCTTGAGAGTGTGCGTGACTTCGTCGGTGAGTTCGCTGCTCACGCCGAGGTTGACGGTGCCTTGGTTGGTGACGCCGAACACCAGCTCGACGGAGCCGGACTTCAGATTCATCGGGTCGTCGCCGTCGTCGGCCACGGTGATGATGTGCCGGATTTGTTCAATCGCCTCCACCAGGACCTCCTGGACATCGTCGCTTCGGGTCTCGTAGGTGGGAAGGTCGTCGGCGGCCAGCTCGACGTGCAGGGTGTGGGTCTGCTGGCGTATCGTCTTGCCGCCGATCTTGACGAGGCTGCCGATCACCGGGAGCCGAAATTCGATGCCGCCGCCGAGGTCCGCTGTGGTCACCGCGTTGAGTGTGAGTTCCAGCTTGGCGATCCGCAGGTCACGGTTGGTGTCTGAGGTTGAGATGTTGGCGGCCTTGACGGCATTTTTCACCGACACCACCAGGTCCTTGATCGACACGGTCTCTGGGGTTGCGTCCATTTCGTCTGCGTCTCCTTTGGATCGGTCGATCATGTTGCGACGGTCGCGCGTGGGTCGCCGTAGACGGTATAGGCCAGCCAGGTCGGGTCGCCGGCATCGGCGCTGACGTCGAGGCGTGCTTTCAGCGCCGCCTGGCCGAGGGTCTGGCCGCTCATGAGGGCGCTGTAGAAGCTTTCGGCAAATCGGGCGGAGGCGTCGCTGCGTACCGACCAAAGGGTCCCGATGAAGGCGCCGGCCCCGGCGCCCATGAATTGGCTGGCCCAGCCCATCATGCGTGTGTACTCGGGAATCGAGCCGGCGCTGCGGCAGGCGTTGAGAAACACCAGCGGATGGCTGCGCTGCAACACCTTCTGCGTGACGGCGCTGTTGAGTAGTGTCGGCACGAACGGGCCGCCGTCCATGTTGATCCGGGAGCCCTTGGCGTCGAAGGCATTGTGGCAGGCGAAGTGGGCCAGGCCCATCTGCCCGGAGTCCACCAGCTCCAGCACCTCGGTCAGGTCGCTGATCACCTGCGGGTCGCCGGACTCGCCGATGAGACGGTGGATGCGTTCCACCTCGCTCATTGCGTGGCTCGGCGAGTTTGGCGGCACGATGAATCGCGCGTCACGCACGCCGATTGCGCGGATGCGCTCTTGGTTGTAGGCGCGGCGCATGACCGGCATCTTCTCCACGAGGAAGCCCTCGTCGCGCGTGCGGGACAGCGGATAGAGCATCTCCCACGGAATCTGATCGCGCCCGGACGCCAAAGTAAACGATGTCATCTGCGACCGCAGCTGCCAGAACTGCTCCTGGACGATGGGCGGCACCACCGCCGACCACAGCCCGGCTCCGGTTTCGCGCATCCAGCGTCGGGTGTTGGCCTGCGAGTATTCGGTACGGCCGCTGACGAGGCGTTGCAGAGCCTCCATCGCCCGTTCCACCGCGATGGTCGGTTCCTCGGTCATGGGTCCGCCGACCACCGGCTCGAACCAGGTGCGGTCGGAAAGTAGCTGGAATGAATAGCGCCCTTGGTCGATGGATACCTGGAGTGCCACCTCGCCGGCCTCGGCCTCGATCCTGCCCAGCGGTGCGGCGACCGGCCCGGTGTCCTCGTGCGACCCACTGGTGGTGACGGCCACGTGCAGTTCGAGTTCGGCGACGAATGTGCCACCGGCCCAGGCGGTTACTCGGACCTGCGGGCTGCCGACGGTAGGTGCACGGAACGCGAACAGTACCGGTTCGGAGTCGCCGTTCGCGGGCACAGTAATGACCTGTTGGAGTGGTCCGCTCGACAGCAGATCCGTCGTGGTCTGTACCACGATCGTCAACTTCACCGGCTCGCCTTCGACAGTCAGCCGGGGCAGCGGCGTGGCGCGGGAGCCGGGAAGCGCGCTGGGTTCCTTGGCGACCCGAACCACAAGACTGAACTCGACGTTGCAGACAACGCGGGTGGGCATGTGCGCCAAGAGAACCCTCGGCCGATCCGCGTCCCACGCCGAGTCCGGCGGTTTGACCGGCGGCGGGACGGTGCTGGCCCCCGCCCGGCGCAGGACAGCGTCGAGCAACGGCGCGACGTCGATCGGCCGAATCATGTTCGCGCTGGTCATGAAGGCCAGGAGGTCTTGCAAGCGGTCGGTCTCGCCCTCCCAGCTTCCCAGGCGGGCGGCCTCCAGCTTCGCGACCATCTCCAGCGCGCCGGCAGTGTCGCCAGGGTTGCGCTGCAGGTGCAGCCGGACCATCTCGACCGGATCCAGCGACCGGTTCTCCAGCACGAGCCGTTCCCGCTCCTCCAGCAGGCGCCGGGCATCCTGCTGGAGCACGTCGAGCTGGCCCTCACGGGCCACGTCGTTGACCTTCGTGTCGTCCCGGACCGCCCGCTCGACGTCCTGCAGGTGATTGCGCCCGGCCTCGTCGAGCGAGAGGCGAGCCTCGACGGCGTACAGCGTGATGCCACCCTGGATGAGGGTGTCGCTCCGGAACCGCGCCTGAATCGCGGCCTCGGCCTCCTGGGCCTGCTCGATCGAGTACTGCCGCGAGATCGGCCGGCAGACCCCCAGCAGGTGCCCGCGCACCAGCGCGGCGGCGTCGGTGACGTTGCGCCGCACGACCTCGGCCGGGTCGGTGACCCGGAAGCTCGCACTGACCCTCGCGTGGAAGTGGTACACGTCGCCCTTCGACGCCAGCGCCGTGTTGTCCTTGAACTCGACCGTCAGGTGATGGTCGCTGATGTCGACCTCATACCGCATCCGGTACTTCGTGAATATCTGATCGGGCCAGCGCATCGGCCTGCCGCCGTCGAGCACCTCCAGTTCGCCGTCACGGGTCGCGTAGACGACCGCGACCGACGGCGCCAGGGCCTTGCCCGGCGTGACTGCGCTCGGTTTCACCGGCTCGGCACTGAGGATGAGCGCAATCTGCTCTCGCGATAGCTTGCCAGGATCGCCCGCGGCCGGCGATCGGCCGCCCTGAAGCCGGCGGCCTCCGCCGAGCGGGTCCGCAAGCGGCCGCAAGGGACCATCTGTAACCGGCGGAGGGAACCCATTCGGCCACGGCCGCCGGAACTGCAGGGACGCAAGCACCACTGTCAGCCATGGCACCCACGGGCCGCGCAGGCGCAGGGGGGCCTGGTCCTCGAAGGCGAGCACCAGCGCCCACGCCGCCAGTTCCGGGGTCAGGGAGACGAGGGTGTCCAGCGGGTAGCCCTGCCACTGCCCCTCCTCGTTCTGGATCAGCAGCCGCTGGTTGGTGACCGCGCACGCGACGAGCCCGACGAACCGCCATTGGGCCGCGGCCTCCTGCTCGGCCCGGCGCCTCATGTTCGCGTCGCGGATCGCCCCGGCTGCCATGCCGGCCCCGACGAAGAGCAGGCCGCCGCCGAAGCCGTAGCCGCCGGTGGTGTACTCGGCAGTCGCACTGTTGAACGCCTGCGCCTCGACCTGCAGCGCGCCGTACTGTATCTCGCCCGCGCGTAGCGCGACGGTCGGCTGATCGGGGTCGGGCTGGCCGCCGCGGCTCACCTTGTCGATGAGTTGGCCCATCGCGTCCCAGGCCATCTGGGCTTCCCGCTGCCAGCCATCCAATTCAGGCACCGCCCGGCCCCTCGCCTGGCGCGTGACATCCTGTCCAGCTCCACCACGGTAGAGGGCCAACCGGTCGACGACCCAGACCAATCGGACGGTCACGGAAAGCGTCCGTTTGCTCCGTCATCGACGCAGCCCCTCTTTAGCGCAACACCCGACCCCACGAACGTAACCCGGACACATTGATCGCCGACATCGCCCAAACGTGGCACCACATTCCGCCAACGTGTCGGCATGTTCGCCCGCGCCGGCGGGACAGCGGTAGCCGTGGACCTCATAGCCGTACGTAGGCGCCCGTCAGGGCCCCGGCAAAGTCGTTAGGTGACGCCGAACAAAGCCAGTGCCTTGTCGGGGTTGCCGCCGATGGCGGCGTTGCGGAGGGCGGCCATGACGTGCGGGCCCGTGCCGGCGATGCGGCTGTTCGGCATCACGGCGCAGACCGCCATGCGGTACGCCGGCGCCGCCCACCCGGAAGGCACCGCAAAGCTACCTCGTTGAGCACCGCGGAGAGCAGGCGGCAGTGGCCGGTAAATGCCGACAGTCAATTTCCCGGGAGTTCGACCAACCAGGTTGCCTTCACGGAGTACCGTGACGCCGCCGGCTCCGTTCCGCCCGCCGTGCGGCGCCGTGGACCGGGAGCGATTGACGATCGGAGGCGGTCCGATGCGGTTTGTGCTGCTCGCGTTGCCGGTGTTGGCCGGGGTCGCGTTGTTTCTGCTCTCGCGCCGTCGCCGACCGGCCTCGCGCGTGGCAGACGCGGACGTTCTTGCGGCGGCTGCCGCCGGTCGTCCGTTGACCCGGGATCAGCTGATCGCCGTCGCCGTGCATGAGGCGGTGAACTCGGTTGAATGCGACGGGGTGGTTACGGCGGTGCTGCCCGAAGACCGCTACGAGGTGGTGTTCCCCGACGGCAGGCGGCTGTCCGCGACGCGCAGCACCCGGCTGTGGCGCATACGGCGGAAGGTCTCCGCCGGTGATCTGGTGCGCGTCTTGGTTTCGTCCGGCGGCACGTGCATCATCCTGGAGCAGCGTACGCCGCCCGCACGCCGCTGAGCCGCCCGCCGGGGGCGCCCTGTCAATCCCAGGCGTCGATGTTCACCGAGCGCGTGGGTCCACGCCGGTTCGGCGGGTCTGCAGGAAGGCGCGCTCGGTCTCGTTGGTGGCCAGCGCTATGGCTTTGTCGTAGGCGGCGCCGGCCTCCGCGTGCGCCCAAGCCAAGCCAGCAGTTCGGCCCGGGTGGCGGGAAAACCGTGTTCGCCGCCACCGCCACCGTCGTCAGACCGATTGGAGCCTCCACCATGACCGCCGCCAGCGACGAGCAGACCGACGCTTCGGCCGACGAACTGCGTAACGCCCTGGCCGACCGCCTCCGCGCCCACAACATCATCCGGACCCCGGCCGTCGAGAAAGCCATCCGCCGCACTGCCAGACACCTGTTCCTGCCGGGCGTACCGCTGGCCGACGCGTACGCCGACCACCCCGTCGCCGCGTCACAGCCCTGGTTCGTCGCCACGATGCTCGAACAGCTCGCCGTCGAACCCGGGCACCGCGTCAAGGAGGTCGGGGTCGGCACCGGATACAACGCCGCCCTCATCGCCGCCATCGCCGGTCCCACCGGGCGCGTGGTCACCATCGACATCGACGCGGACCTCGTCGACAGCGCCCGGCAACACCTCGCCGCGGCCGGCGTCGACCACGTCGAGGTGATCCTCGGCGACGGCGCACTCGGCCACCGGGCCGGCGGCCCCTACGACCGGATCATCTCCACGGTCGGCGCCTACGACATCCCAACCCCGTGGTTCGACCAGCTCGCTACCGGCGGACGCCTCGTTGTTCCGCTCCGGCTGCGAGGCAGTAGCTCCCGCGTCATCGCCTTCGAACGCCGCGACGACCGATGGGCCAGCGTGGACAGCCAGCTCGGCGTGTTCATGCCCCTGCGCGGCATCGGTGACGACGCCCGCCGCATCGTCAGCCTCACCCCCGAACCGGACATCACCCTGCAGACCCACCAGGATCAGACCGTCGACGCGCCCGCCCTCGCCGGCGTCCTCGACAGCACCCCCCACCAGGTCTGGACCGGCGTCGTGCTCTCGGGCGAAGTCTCGTACGAGTGGATGGAGCTCTGGCTCTGCCTGCGCCTCGACAACGCCCTGATGCGGATGAACGTCAGCCCCGACGCCGCGGCCCGCGGCCAGGTCGCACCGATGTTCGCCTGGGGGTCGATGGCCACCACGCGCGGCGCCGACCTGATCTACCTGACCACTCGCCCCGCATCATCCGACCCCGACGGCCTCAAGCTGTATGAAGTCGGCGTCATCGCGCACGGCCCCACGAGCGACAGCCTCGCCCACCAGACCAACGACGAGATCCAGACCTGGAACCGCGACTACCGCACCCGCAGCGTCCGATTCGAGCTCCCGGACACCCCCGAGACCGCCGACCCCACCACTGGCCGCTTCGTCCTCGACCGTCCGCACCACCCGATCACGGTCATCTGGGACTAGCGCCTTGGACCACACCGGGCCGACCGCACGGCCGCCCCGCCAGGCGCGCAACACCCCTACCTTGGCGGTACGTCAGGCGGCCAGGGCGCCGCAGCAGGTCTCGATGATGAGGCGGGTGGTGACGTACGGGTCGCAGTTCGCGTTCGGACGGCGGTCCTCGATGTACCCCTTGCCATCCACCTTGACCTGCCAGGGGATGCGGACCGAGGCGGCCCGGTCGGAGACACCGTAGCTGTAGACGTTCCACGGCGCGGTCTCGTGCATGCCGGTCAGGCGGTGCTCGATCTCAGCGCCGTAGCCGGCGATGTGCTCCGCGACGCGCGTGCCGAGCGCCTCGCAGGCGGCGATGATCGCGTCGTAGTTGTCGCGCATCGCGTTGGTGGAGAAGTTGGTGTGCGCGCCGGCGCCGTTCCAGTCGCCCTTGACCGGCTTCGGGTCGAGGGTGGCGGCGACACCGAAGTCCTCGGCGATGCGGTACAGCAGCCAGCGGGCGATCCACAGCTCGTCGGCGACCCGCGGCGCGCCGACCGGGCCGATCTGGAACTCCCACTGGCCGGGCATGACCTCGGCGTTGATGCCGGACAGGTGCAGGCCGGCGGCCAGGCACAAGTCCATGTGCTTCTCGACGATGTCGCGGCCGTAGACCTCGTCCGCGCCGACGCCGCAGTAGTACCCACCCTGCGGAGCGGGGAAGCCGACGGGCGGGAAGCCGTATGGCCGGCCGTCCTTGAAGAAGGTGTACTCCTGCTCGATGCCGAAGATCGCCTCCTGGTCGGCGTACCTTGCCGCGGTCTCGGCGCAGGCGGTCCGGGTGTTCGTCGGGTGCGGCGCCATGTCGATGGTGAGCACCTCGCACAGGACCAGCACGTCGTCCCCGCCACGGATGGGGTCCGGACAGGTGAACACCGCTTTCAGCACGCAGTCGGACTTGTCGCCGGGCGCCTGGTTGGTGCTCGACCCGTCGAAGCTCCACAGCGGAAGCTCGGCGCCGTCGTCGAGGATCTTCGTCTTGGAACGAAGCTTCGCGGTCGGACGGGTGCCGTCGATCCAGATGTACTCGGCCTTGAACGCCATGCCTGGTACCTCCCTCGGGGCTCGTGCGAGAAACCCAACGAACGCTGACCGCGGCGGCGAAGACCGCTGGCGAATGCGGGCCTCACTGTTCAAGCCTGCCTCGCAATGCCGAACGGCGTGGCCATCCGGCTGCGGGACGGGAAGAACGATGCGGTGGAAACACGACGAATGGGCGCAGCGCTGCAACGCCGAGCGCCTGATCGTCGGCGTCGAGGAGGCCCTGCGCTCGTGGGACCGGGACCCAGCGCGGACAGCCGGAAAGCTCAGTGAGACCGCAACGCTCGACCTCGACCGGTTCAGGTCCGGATCACGACGTTCGCCGGGGGCCGGCCCGTCGACAGCCGCGAGATCTGCTCGCGCAGGACCCGGCGCATCCGCGGGGCCATCGCGCCGACGTGGCCGCCGACGTGCGGGGTGATGACGACGTTCGGGCACGTCCACAGTGGATGGTCCGGCGGCAGCGGCTCCGGGTCGGTGACGTCCAGCGCCGCGTGCAGCCGCCCGTTCGCGGTGTGGGCGACCAGGGCGGCCGTGTCGGCGACCGGGCCGCGGGCGACGTTGACGAGCAGGGCGCCGTCCCTCATGGCGCCGAGGAACCTGTCGCCGACCAGCCCGCGGGTCTGCGCGTTCAGCGGTACCGCGACCACGACCACATCAGCGGTGGGCAGCAGCGCGGGCAGCTCGTCGAGGCCGTGGACCGGGCCGTGCTCGTCCTGCCGCGCGGTCCGGCCCACCCGGACCACGTCGGCCTCGAACGGCTCCAGCCGCAGGCGCAGCTGCTCGCCGACGCCGCCGGCGCCGAGCAGCAGCACGCGCGAGCCGGCGAGCCCGGGCATGGGTGCGTGCGCCCATCGGCCCTCCAGCTGAGCGGCGCCGAAGCCCGGCAAGCCGCGCCGGTCGGCGATGATGAGCCCGGCCGCCAGCTCGGCGGTGGACGCCTCGTGGACGCCGGGGGCGTTGCAGTACACGAAGCCGGCCGGCAGCCGCTCGGCCACCCCGTCGTAGCCGAGGGTCTGGCTCTGCAGCACCGCCGCCACGCCCGCCGGCAGCCGGCGCAGCTCGTCGGCCTTCATCATGTACGGCAGGACGAGCAGGTCGAACGGGCGCTGCGGCGGCGCGTGGCCGATCCGCCAGACGGTGAAGTCGGCGCCGGCGTCCGTCAGCGGCGCGGCGAGGTCCTGGTCGGGCACGGCGACTTGCAGCACGCCCGCCAACCTAACTCATGCGCCCGTCACGACGCTCGGCGTAGCGCTCCCGCAGCACCGGCTTGCGCACCTTCAGCGCGGCGTTGCGCGGCAGCGCGTCCAGGAACAGCACGCCGACCGGCTTCTTGTACGACGCCAGGCGCTGCCGCGCGAAGGCGACCACGGCGTCCTCGTCCACGGGGTGGCCGGGCGCGCGGACGATCGCGGCGACGACCCGCTCGCCCCAGCGTTCGTCCGGGGCGCCGAAGACGGCGACCTCGGCCACGCCCGGCATCCGGGCCAGGACGTGCTCGACCTCGGCCGGGTACACGTTCATGCCGCCGGTGACGATCATGTCCTTGAGCCGGTCGGTGATGTAGACGTAGCCGGCCGCGTCGAGGCGGCCGATGTCGCCGGTGTGCAGCCAGCCGTCGCGCAGCACCTCGGCGGTGGCCTCGGGGCGGCGGAAGTACCCCGCGAAGAGGGTGTCGGAGGCGACCAGCAGCTCGCCGGTCTGCCCCGGCGGCAGGTCGGCGCCGTCCGGGCCGACCACGCGAACCGAGGCGATGTGGGCCGGCCGACCGGCGGAGGCGTAGATGTCCTCGGCGGGGCAGTCCTCGCCCCAGTCGGCGGGGACGGTGGTGGTGACCGGCGCACCGGTCTCGGTCATGCCCCAGGTTTCGACGAACCGGTCGCCGACCACCGCGACGAGCTCGCGCATGACCTCGGGCCGCATTGCCGAGGCGGAGTGCAGCACGCCGGTGAGCGAGCGCAGCACCTCGGGGCGGCGGCGGACCTCCTCGATGAACGCGGGCGCGAGCGGCGACGGGACGTAGGTGAAGTTGGACCGCTCGCGGATCATGCGCGCGATCCACTCGTCCGGCGGCAGCCCGGCCATGAAGGAGAGCTCGCCGCCGAGGTACAGGTGCGGGAGCATGACGCCCCAGATGCCGGCGACGAACGAGAAGGAGCCGGTGAACGCGCACCGGCTGCCGGGGCGCAGGCCGTCGTGGACGGGCATGTGGCGGATGATCCGGGTGAGGTTCTCCTGCGTGATGACGACACCCTTGGCGGCGCCGGTGGTACCGCTGGTGTAGCCGATGATCGCCGGTGCGGCCGGCGGCAGGGCGCGGGGCGGGAGCGGCTCGGCGTCGAAGGCGGGCTCGAGTACCAGCGGCGCCGAGACGGCGATCGAGGAGCGGCCGGGGGTGGCCACGAACGCGGCCACCTCGGCGTCGTCCAGGATCGCCTGGACCTCGGGCGCGGCGAGCCGGTCGTTGACGTGCACGGCGGTGTAGCCGCCGAGCAGGCAGCCGAGGTAGCTTTCGAGCGCCTCGACACGGTTCTCCATCATCAACGCGACCCGGTCGCCGGGGGCCACGCCGCGCGCGGCCAGGGCGCCGGCGAACCGGGCCGCGTTGCCGAACAGGTCGCCGTAGGTGCGCTCGCTCCCGCCGGCACGCACGGCGACCCGGCCGGGTATGCGCCGCGCCACGCTGAGCAGCAGCATTCCCGGAGTCATCGCAGGGCCGCCGCGGCGGCGAGGGTGGCGGCGCCGGCCGGGTCGGCGTCGGTGGACGCCGGCACCAGCACCACGTCGTCGACGCCGTTGGCCTGGTACTCTGCGATGCGCTTGGCCGCCGCACCGGCGTCGCCGACCACGCCGATCGCGGCCACGAGCTCGTCCGGGACGGCGGCGAGCAGCTCGCGGGGGTGCGGGCCGGTGCGGGCGAAGGCCACCACGTCGGCGAAGCCGGCGCGGGCGAACATGTCGGCGTAGCCGGGCGCGGCGAGGTACCCCACCACGCCGCGGCGCAGCTGCTCGTACGCGGCGGCGAGGTCGGTGCCGATGGCGGCCGGCGCCCAGGCGGCGACCCGCGGGCGGGGCAGCCCGTCCGCCGCCGCGGCGGAGGCCAGCCGGTCGGCCAGCTCGCCCGCGGTCGGCGGGTCGAGCAGGTTGAGCACCATCCGGTCGGCGTGGCGGGCCGCGGTGCGCACCGCCCGCGGCCCGAAGGCGGCGACGACGACCTCCCCGTCGACCGGCGGCAGCCGCAGCCGGTACCCGCCGACGCGCCCGCCGCCGAGCAGCGTCCGCACGGCCCGGGCCGAGTCGTCGAGGGCCTGCGCCGAGCCGGCCCGGGACCGGCCGTGCCACTGCTCGACGACGACGGGGCTGGAGGTGCCGAGCGCGACGGAGACCGGCCGCCCGGTCAGCGCGGCGACCGACGCGGCGCCCATCGCGATCATCATCGGGTCGCGGACGGCAACCGCGAACGGCCCGAGCACCAGCCGGGTCGCCGCCGGCAGCAGCGGTCCGGCGGCGACAGCGAGCGCGAACGCGTCGTAGGTGGCCATCTCGCCGATCCACAGGGCGCCGAAGCCGTGCTCGCCGGCGAGGCGGGCGGTGTCGAGGGCCTCGGCGGCGGGGCGGTCCTGCCAGAGGCCGAGCGAGATCTCGAGCATCACGAGTGGCTGAAGTCGGCGGGCAGGCCCATGCCGCGCATCATCGAGGCCCGGTCGTAGTACTCCAGCCACTCGGTGACGAGCCCGTCGGGGCCGATGCGCAGGATGCCGACGACCGGCAGCTCGACGTGGTGGCCGTTGACGTCGAAGTCGTCGACGCGCTCGATGAAGACCCGGCCGTCGATGACGCCCATGGCCTTGACCCGTAGCTCGATGCGCTCCAGCCCGGCGGTGAGGGCGCGGATGCGCGCCTCGATGGCGCCGCGGCCGGCGATCGGGTCCTGCATCACGCTGTGCAGCACCGCGTCCTCGGCGAAGAGGGCCACCACCCGGTCCCAGTCCATCCGGTTCCAGGCGTCGATCATCTCGCGCGCCGCGTCCAGCTCGTTCACTGCGTGGTCTCCTTTGCGATCTCGTCCCGCAGCTCGCGCTTGAGGATCTTGCCGACCGGGTTGCGGGGCAGCGCCTCGCGCAGCTGCAGCCGCTCCGGGAGCTTGTAGGAGGCGATCCGCTGCTCCTGCAGGAACCGCACCAGGGCGGACAGGTCGAGCTCCTGGCCGTCGCGGGGCACCACGACGGCGCACACCCGCTCGCCGAGCACGTCGTCGGGGTAGCCGACGACGGCGACGTCGGCGACCGCGGGGTGGGCGGCGATGAGCCCCTCCAGCTCGGCCGGGGCGATGTTCATGCCGCCGCGGATGACGAGGTCCTTGGCCCGGTCGACGTACTCCAGGAACTGCCCGTCCTCGCCGGCGATGACGAACACGTCGCCGGTGCGCAGGTACCCCTGCTCATCGAACGGGCTGGCGAGCCGCTCGCCGTGCAGGTAGCCGGCGAAGACCGTCGGGCCCTTCAGCCGCAGCTCGCCCGGGACGCCGGGGGCGGTGACCTCCGCGCCGGTGGCCGGGTCGACGAGCCGGACACTGGTCCACTCGGTGACCCGGGAGCTCCAGGTGTAGCCGGGCACGCCGTAGCGGGGGAAGAACCGCGCCCGCTGCTCGGGGTCGGGCACGTCGTGCGGGTCGGTGAGCAGCGAGATGCCCTCGTTGGAGCCGAAGAAGTTGATGATGCCGATGCCGTGGCGCTCCTGCCAGCCGCGGACCATCGGCGGCTGCAGCGGTACCGAGCCGGAGCCGATCTGCCGCAGGCTCGTCAGGTCGGCCGCGGCGAGCAGCTCGGTGCGCTGCAGCAGGAGGGTGAGCAGGGCGGGCGGGGCGACGGTGTAGGTGGCCCGCTCGGCGCCGATCTGCGCGAGGAAGGTCGGCAGGTCGAACGGGTGGTGCTGCACGAGCACGCAGCCGACCCGCAGCCACGGTAGGAACATGCCGTTGATGCCGGCCATGTTCACCATCGGGAACGGGTTGAGCAGCACGTCGTCCTCGGCGAGCCGGGGCGCCTCGACGGTGGCCCAGCAGATGGCGAGCCAGTCGTAGTGGCAGCGGGGCACGCCCTTCGGGGTGCTCTCGGTGCCCGACGTCCAGCAGATCGTGACGCAGTCGTTCGGGTCCGCCGGGTGGGCCGCCGCGTACTGGCCCACCGCGGCCGTGTCCCCGGCCGCGGCGGTCAGGGTGTCCACGGGCAGTACCCCCGCCGGAAGATCCGTGCCGTGGGCCAGCACGTGCCGCAGGGAGGGGATCGCCGCGCGGTAGCCGGCGACCTCCTGCGCGTGGGCCCGCTCGCCGATGCGCCCGGCGGTGAGGAGGAACCCGGCCTCGGCGAGCCCGGCCATCGCCACGATCTCGTGCTCCCGGAACTGCACCGGGAACGGGGTGACGATCAGGCCGATCCGCCAGGCCGCCAGGTAGGCCACGACGAGCTCGACGGTGTTGGGCAGCTGCACGGCGAGCACGTCGCCCTGCTCGGCGCCGAGACCGAGCAGGACGGCGGCGAGCCGGTCGGTCTCGGTGTCGAGCTCGCGCCAGGTGAGCCGGCGTGGCTCGGTGCCGACGAGCGTGGCCTTGTTGGCCGGGTCGACGACCGCGAGCCGGTCGGGCTGCCGGGCGACCTGCGCCCGCAGCAGTGCGTCCATGGTGTCCTGCGACCACCAGCCGCGCGCGGTGTACTCGGCCACGCGCTCCGGCGGGTGCAGCTTACGTCCCGGCATGCCCGACCGTCCCTGTCTACTTGGTGAGGTACTTGCTGGAGATGTCGATGACTTCGCCGAACGGCTTGAACTGCGTGTCGGCGGCGTTCCACTGGAAGGGCCGGAAGGCGAGGATGCCCAGCGGCGCGTCGGGTGCCATCTTCCACTTGATCCCGTCGATGAACATCGGCGGTTGGTACTCCTGCACCCTGGCCGCTTCCATGATGCCGGCGTGGCTGAGCTTCGACGACGAGGCCGCGGCCTTCTTGAACACATCGACCATGAGGTCGCCGATCACCCAGCCGTTGACGGTGTAGCTGTTGGTGGGCGCGGCGTTGTTCTGGGCCTTGAGCTTGGCCAGGTAGTCCTGCATGCCCGGGTCGGCGGCGTAGAGGGTGCTGGCCGGGTTCTTGAGCCACACCGGGACGAGCTGGCCGTCGGCGGCGGCGCCGGCCGGCTTGTACAGGGTGTTGCCGTCGACGCAGTTGGAGGGCTGGATGAACGTCTCGGGCTTCCAGCCGCTGCGCCCGACCGCGATCGACAGCGCCGGGCAGTCGGTGGTCACGCCGGCGTCGAAGAGCACCTGGGCGCCGCTGGCGCTCAGCGTCGTGGCGGCCGCCGCCGGGTCGGCCAGCGAGACCTCCTTGACCAGCTCGAGGTTGGTGCCCTGCAGGGCCTTCTTGAACCCGTCGGCGAGGCCCTTGCCGGACTCGGTCTGGTTGGCGGCGATGGCGACCTTCGCGCCGTTGGGGTACTTCTGCTTGAGCAGCTCGACGTCGAAGGCGGTCTCGACGTCGGCGGAGGGCAGGTACTGCGTCGTCCACGGGAAGTTCTTCACGTCGCGGAACGTCGGCACGCCGGACTGGGCGAACAGCAGCGGCACGCAGGCGGCGTTCTGGTCGTCGGCGACGGCGTCGAGCTGCCCCGAGCCGAACACGTCGAGCACGTCGACCTTGTCGCTCTGGATCAGCTGCCCGACGTTGGCCTTCGCCTTGGCCGGGTCGAAGGCGTCGTCGCGGGTGACGACCTCGAGCTTGACGCCGCCGATGCCGCCGGCCGCGTTCTCCACGGCGAAGCGGTCCTTCATGCCCTGCAGCACGGCGCCGACGGCGCCGGCGAGCGGGCCGGACAGGGCCGCCGACCAGCCGACCTTGAGCGTGCCGGTGATCTGCTTCGTGGCCGCGGCCGGATCGTCGCAGTCCGCGACGGGCGCCTTCCAGGCGCCGGCCGCCGCGCTGCCGGTGCCGGCGGCCTCGGGCTCGTCGCCGGAGTTGGCGTTACTGCACGCCGCGAGCAGTAAGGTCGCGATCGTCGCGGCCGCCAGGTAGCGGGGACGCCTCATGGTTGTTCTCCTCTGGAGCAGGCGGGGTGGGGGTGTTCACGCGAGCGGGGCGCAGCTGCACGAGCCGCCCGCTCAGCCGGCTGAGCCCGCCGACGACACCGTCGGGCATCAGGAAGATGATCAGGATCAGGACGACGCCGAACAGCACGCCGGAGAGCTGGCCCTGGCTGACGTTCGACGGGTTGAGGCTGGCCGTCAGGTACGGGATGTAGACGACGGCGAAGGCGCCGACGACGGGGCCGAGCCGGGTGGCGGCGCCGCCGATGACGAGGCCGGTGATGAACTCGATCGACTTGAGCAGGGTGAAGGAGCCGTCCGGGGACAGCGCGGCAAGGTACATCGCGAAGAGGCAGCCGGCGAGGCCGGTGACGGCGCCGGAGAGCCCGAAGACGGAGGTCTTGACGGTGGCGACCCGCACGCCGGATGCGGCGGCGGCGATCTCGTTGTCGCGGGTGGCGATCATGGCGAGCCCGGCACGGCTGCGCACGAGGAGGTGCATGAGCAGCAGCACCGCGCCGAGGGCCACCGCGGACAGCCAGAACAGCCACTGGGTGCGCTCGCCCGGGCCGAAGCCGCTCCACGCCGGCGGGTTGAGCAGCCGGCGGCGGATGACCAGGCCGCGGGCGCCGCCGGTGAGCGCGGAGAAGCGGCGCACCAGCTCGGGGAACGCGACGCCGACGGCCAGGGTGACCAGGGCCAGGTAGAGGCCGCGGATACGCAGCGCGGGCAGGCCGATGACAAAGCCGACGGCGAAGCACAACGCCACGGCGGGCGCGATCGTCGCGAGGGGATCCCAGTTGTACCGCATGACGAGCACGCCGGTGGTGTAGGCGCCCAGGCCGAAGAAGGCGCTGTGCCCGATCGACAGCAGGCCGGTGTAGCCGGTGGCGAGGTTGAGCCCGCTGATCGCGATGGCGTAGATGAAGACGCTGGTGAGCTGCGAGACCCGGAACTGGGCCAGCCCGGAGGCCCACAGCAGCGCGAGCGCGGCGAGCGCCGCGATGGCCAGCAGCAGCAGACGGTGCGGCCAGGTGCCGCGGGTGAGCACGAACGGGGCAGGCATCACACGCGCTCCAGCTGTCTGGTGCCGAACAGGCCGGTGGGGCGCACCACGAGCACGGCGACGATGATGGTCAGGGCCGCGGTCTGCGGCAGGGTGTCGCCGATGAACCCGACGTAGCCCATGATCAGCTGCTGCAGGACGCCGAGGACGAGGCCGCCGACGACGGCGCCGATCGGGCTGTCGAGGCCGCCGAAGAGCGCCGCGGCAGAGGCGTAGATGAGGATCGGGAACATCGTCTGCAGGCCCAGCTGCTGCGGGGAGAGCGGGGTGACGAGCACCCCGGCAACGGCGCCGATCGCGGCGGAGACGGCCCAGCCGAACATGAGGACCCTCCCGGTGCGCACGCCGCTGAGTGCGGCCGACTCGGGGGCGTTGGCGACCGCCCGCATGTGCAGGCCGAGCCGGGTCCGGTTGAACAGCAGGAACATCAGCGCGACGACGACGAGCACGACGAGCCAGACGCCGAGGCCGTCGAAGTACAGGCGGGCGCCGCCGATGGCCACGTAGTCGTCCAGGCCGTTGGGGAAGACGCTGGGCATCACCTTGGTCTCGGAGTTCCACAGCAGCCCGGCGAGGGCGTTGAGCGCGGTGAACAGGCCGAGGCAGACGATGAGCACAGCCATGTCGTTGCGCCTTCGCACCGGGCGGATCAGGGTCCGCTCGATGCCGGCGCCGAGGACGAGCCCGGCGACCGCGGACACCACGAGGCCGGCCCAGATCGGGGCGCCGAGCGTGGTGAGCCACCAGGCGATGTAGGTGGTGAACAGGGCCAGCTCGCCCTGCGCGAAGTTGATGGTGCCGGAGCCCCGAAAGACGATCACCAGTGCGAGGGCCATGATGGCGTACACGCAGCCGTTGGTGATGCCGTCGAAGAGCCGGTCGAGCAGCAGCGACACGGGGTTCCCTCTCCTAGTAGCCCAGGTAGGCGCGGCGGACCGCGTCGTTGTCGCGGAACTCGCCGGCGGCGCCCTGCCCGGCGACCCGGCCGACCTCCAGCAGGTAGGCGCGGCCGGCCAGCGCCAGGGCGAGCTCGGCGTTCTGCTCGACGAGCAGCAGCGCGGTGCCCGACTCGGCGTTGATCCGGCCGAGCACCTCGAACAGCCCGGCCACGATCTTCGGGGCGAGGCCCAGGCTGATCTCGTCGCACAGCAGCAGCCGCGGCCGGCTCATCAGCGCCCGGGCGACGGCGAGCATCTGCTGCTCGCCGCCGGACAGCGTGCCGGCGACCTGCTTCGCGCGGTCCCGCAGCACCGGGAAGACGCCGAACCAGTGCTCGATATCGGCGGCGACCCCGTCGCGGTCGGTGCGCACGGCGGCGCCGACGCGCAGGTTCTCCAGCACGGTGAGGGCGGTGAAGGTGCCGCGGCCCTGGGGCACGAGACTGATCCCGGCCCGCACGACGAGCTCCGCTCGGCGGTTGCCCAGCCGGTGCCCTGCGAAGGCGATGGTGCCGCGGCTGGTCAGCAGGCCGGCGATCGCCCGCATGAGCGTGGTCTTGCCGGCCCCGTTGGCGCCGAGCACGACGACGACCTCGCCCTCCCCGACGGTCAGGTCGACGCCGTGCAGTACCTGCGCCGGGCCGTACCCGGCGACGAGCCCCTCGACCTGCAGCAGGCTCACCGGGTCACCTTCGCCGCGCTGTGGGCCGCTCATGCGGCGGCCCGCCCGAGGTAGGCGGCGGCGACGGTCTCGTCGCGCTGGACGTCCTGCGGCGGGCCGTCGGCGATCTTGCGGCCGGAGTCCATGGCCACGACGTGGTCGCAGATGCCCATGACGAGGCCCATGTGGTGCTCGACGAGCAGCGCCGAGAGCTCGTAGCGGTCGCGGATGCGCTTGATCAGCGCGCCCAGGTCGCGCACCTCGGCGTGGGTCAGGCCGCCGGCGGGCTCGTCGAGCAGCAGCAGCCGGGGATGCGCGGCGAGCGCCCGGGCCAGCTCGACCCGCTTGAGGGTGCCGAACGGCAGCCCCTGCGCCGGGCGGTGCGCCACGTCGGCAAGGTCCAGCGCGGCGAGGATGCCGAGGGCCTCGGCCCGCAGGGCGCGGTGCCGGCCGCGGCGCACGTGCGCGCCGACGACGGTGTTCTCCAGGACGCTCAGCGAGGGAAACAGTGCGAGGTTCTGGAAGGTGCGGGCGACGCCGTGGCGCACGATGCGGTGGCGGGGCACGGCCAGCAGGTCGGCACCGCCGAAGCGGATCGTGCCCGCGTCCGGGCGGTAGATGCGCGTGATGCAGTTGAACAGCGTGGTCTTGCCGGCGCCGTTGGGCCCGATCAGGCCGCAGATCTCGCCGGGGTCCACGGTCAGGCTGATGCCGTCGAGGGCGGTCACACCGCCGAAGTGAATCCGGACGTCGCGAACGTCCAACACAGCAACCGACACCGGCCGCACCTCCGCTTCGAGGGGTCGGGACCACCGCTTACTTCAATTGACGGTGCTACTGGTCTTACTACAACAATCGGAGTTACCCGTCAATGGTCAGTCGCGACGGCCCGACGTCCCCGCAGCTCACGATGACCGCAGGGCGGCCGGGCAACCATCCAGAAACGGTGCGGAAATATTCCAACCACCGGACCCCTGGGCAAGTCACTCTTCTAGTTGTAGCTTGTTGGCACCGTTTGAAGGTTGTTTGGAGGTCAACGATGTTCTCCATCGCCACTGTCGTGCGGCAGGCCGCGCAGGACCGCCCGGGCGCGGCCGCGGTCGCCGGGCAGGACCGCCCCGCCACCTTCGCCGAGCTCGACCGGCGCTCCAGCCAGGTCGCCGCCGGGCTGCTCGCCCTCGGGGTGCGCCGCGGCGACCGGGTGGCCTACGCGGGGCTCAACCGAACCGACGCACTCGACATCATGGCTGGGGCGGCCAAGGCGGGCGCGGTACCCGTCCCGCTCAACTTCCGCCTCGCCGGCCCGGAGCTGGCCGCCGTCCTGGCCGACTCCGGCGCCGTCGTGCTCTTCGCCGAGCCGGCCCAGGCCGCGCTGCTCGCCGGCGCCGAGCTGCCGGCGCTGCGCCGGACGCTCACCCTCGAGCGCGACTACGAGTCCTGGCTGGCCGCGCAGCCCGACGCCGACCCCGGCGTCGTCACCGGCCCGGAGGAGCTGGCCTGCCTGCTGTACTCCTCCGGTACGACCGGCCTGCCCAAGGGCGTCATGATCCGCAACCGCAACCTGCACTCGATGCTCGACGTGGCCCGGCGCCGCTGGCAGCTCGACCCCGGCGACGCCTCGCTGAACGTCTCGCCCTACTTCCACGTGCTGGGCTTCGCCTGGGCCGTGCACAGCATCCGCCAGGGCGCGATCCTGGCCCAGGTCCGCGACGCGGCGCCACAGGCGCTGCTGGGCATGATCGCCGGCGAGCGGGTGCGGGTCGCGGTGCTCGTGCCCGTCCTCATCGACGTCGTGCTGCGCAGCCCCGGCCTCGACGAGGCCGACCTGAGCAGCCTGCGGCTGATCCTCTACGGCTCCGCGCCCATCTCCGCCCAGGTCCTGGTGGAGGCCACGAAGCGTCTCGGCGCCGCGATGGAGCAGTCCTACGGGCTGACCGAGGTCTCCGGCGGCGCCACCTTCCTCAGCCCCGAGGACCACGACCGGGCCCGCGACGAGCCGGGGCTGCTGCGCTCCTGCGGCCGCCCGGACCCCAGCAGCGAGCTGCGGGTGGTCGACCCGGTGACGCTCGCCGACCTGCCCACCGGCGAGCCCGGCGAGGTGCTGATCCGCTCCGCGCAGGTCATGGCCGGCTACTGGCAGCGGCCCGAGGAGACCGCGCACACGCTGCTCGAGGGCGGCTGGATGCGCACCGGCGACGTCGGCCGGCTGGACGACGAGGGGTACCTCTACCTCGTCGACCGGGCCAAGGACATGATCGTCTCCGGGGGCGAGAACGTCTACCCGGCCGAGGTCGAGCGGGTCCTGCAGGCCCACGACGAGATCGCCGAGGTCGCCGTCGTCAGCGCACCGTCGGCGCGATGGGGCGAGTCCCCGGTGGCCGTTGTCGTCCGCGAGCCGGGCAGCGCGCTGACCGAGGAGGCGCTCATCGCCTGGGTCCGCGACCGGCTCGCCCACTACAAGTGCCCGGTCGCGGTGCACTTCGTCGAGGCGCTGCCGCGCAACGCCTCGGGCAAGGTCCTGCGGCGCGTGCTGCGCGAGCCGCTCTGGGAAGGCCACGAACGGAGGGTGGGATAGTGCAGGACGCACTGCGACGGCTGCTCGACAAGCAGGAGATCACCGAGGTCCTGACGCGGTACATGCGGGCCGTGGACCGGGGCGACCTGGACACGCTGCGCGCCTGCTACCTGCCGGGCGCGGTCGAGGAGCACGGCGGGGTCTACAGCGGGCCGGCCGGGGAGTACGTCGACAGCATCGCGCGCACCCTGACCCACCCGAAGGCCGTCACCACCCACGTGCTGTCCAACGTCCTCATCGAGCTCGACGAGGCGGGGACGACCGCCGACGTCGAGTGCTACGTGACCGCGTTCGCCCGGGTGAAGCCGGGCGACACGCTGACCGTGGCCCGGATGCTCGACGTTTTCGGCAAGGTCGACGGCCGCTGGGGCATCCGCCACCGGCGGCTGTTGTGGGAGTGGAACCACGACATGGAGCGAACGGAAGGCTGGATTTTCGGCATGCTCGTCCCCGACCCGTCGGCGCTGCACCGCGGCGCCAAGTTCCCGGCCGACCCGGTGTACGGCTCATGAGCATCGTCGCCCTCGTCACCGGCGCCAACCGCGGCATCGGCCGGGCGTTCGCCGAGGAGCTGCTCGAACAGGGCGCCAAGGTCTACGCCGGCAGCCGCGACCCCGCCGCCGTCACCACGCCGGGTGCGATCCCCGTCGCGCTGGACATCACCGACCCCGCCCAGGTCGCCGCGGCCGCGGCCGCCTGCGCCGACGTCAACCTGCTGGTCAACAACGCCGGCCTGTTCACCAACCAGCGGCTCGTGCAGGCCGGGGACCCCGACGCCGCGCGCGCCGAGATGGAGGTCAACTACTTCGGCACGCTCGCGATGACCCGGGCGTTCGCCCCGGTCCTCGCCGCCAACGGCGGCGGCCAGATCATCAACGTGCTGTCGGTCGCCGCGATCGTGCCGACCGCGTTCATGGGCGGGTACTCGCCGGCCAAGGCCGCCACGCTGTTCCTCTCCGGCATCACCCGGGCCGAGCTGGAGCCGCAGGGCACGAAGGTCACCGCACTCATCGTCGGCTCGGTCGACACCCGCATGGCCGAGCACGTCGACGGGCACAAGGAGGACCCGCGCGACATCGCCCGGGCCGGACTCAAGGCCGCCGCGAAGGGGGAGTGGACCGCCGACACCGACTGGATGGCCGTCGACGCCCGGGCTCGTCTGGCCCGCGACCCCGTGCGCTACGAGCGCGGCCTCGGCCGCCTCATCCACAAGGCGGTGCTGCGGACGGGTCGCGACTGATGGGCACCCGGGTCATCCAGTGGGCCACCGGCGCCATCGGCAAGACCACGCTGCGGGCCGTGCTCGACGCGCCGGACCTCGACCTCGTCGGCCTGTACGTCTACGGCGAGCGCAAGGCCGGCCGGGACGCCGGCGACATCGCCCGCCGCCCGCCGGCCGGGGTCACCGCGACCCGCGACGCCGAGGCGATCCTGGCCCTGGACGCCGACGTCGTCATCCACGCCCCGCGGCTGCGCACCGACTACGGCGAGCACGACGAGGACATCTGCCGGCTGCTGCGCTCCGGCAAGAACGTCATCACCACCGCCGGGCACCACTACCCGGCACCCGAGCGCGCGGCGCGGTTCGAGCGGGCCGCCCGCGACGGCGGCAGCACCCTCTTCGGCGTCGGGGTCAGCCCCGGGGTCATCGGCGAGCGGCTCGCCCTCGCCCTGACCGGCGTCGCGGTCCGGCTCGACCGGGTCGAGATCGACGAGGTCCTCGACGCGCGCGGGATGCCCGACCCCGACTTCGTCTTCAACGTCATGGGCATGGGCGCCGACCCGGACACGGTCGACCTCGAGCGCGGCACCCTGCCGGTGCTCTACGGCGAGCTCTACGCCGAGACGCTGCGCTTCATGGGCGACGCGATGGGCGTGCGGTACGACCGGATCGAGCCCGACCATCACCTCGAGCTCGCCACGGAAGACATCGCCGTCGCCGCCGGCACCATCCGCAAGGGCACCGTCGCGGCGACCGAGTGGCGCTGGCACGGCGTCGTGGCCGGCGAGCGGTTCGTCACCCTGTCGATCATCTGGACGATGGACCCGCAGCGGCCGCGCTACGCCGGGCGCGACCACTGGACCATCCGCCTGCACGGCCGGCCCGGCGTGGTCATGACCGTCAACCTCGTCGAGCCGGACGATCCCGGGGTGCGCACCACCGCCGCGCAGTACGTGACGGCCGGCCCGGTCATCCGCGCCATCCCCCTTGTCCTCGCCGCCCCGCCGGGCATCATGCGCCCGTCCGTCTTCGGCGCGTGGTCGGCGTGAACCGCGACATCTTCGCCCGCCACGCGGACGGCACCCGGGTCGAACGGGTCGCCGACATCATCCGCCGCCGCGCCGCGGCCACTCCGTCGCTCGTCGCGGTCGTCGAGCCGCACCGCAGCACCACCTTCGGCGAGCTCGACGAGCGCTCCAGCCGGGTCGCGCAGGCGCTGCTCGCGCTCGGGGTGGGCCCCGGCGACCGGGTCGCCTACATCGGCGCCAACGCGCCGGAGTTCCTCGAGGTGCTCTACGGCGCCGCGAAGGCCGGCGCGATCGCCACCGCGGTCAACAACCGCCTCGCCCCGCCCGAGATCGCCGCGATCCTCACCGACGCCGAGCCCGCCGTCCTCGTCGTGGACCAGCCGTCGCTGGTGCCGCCGGCGCACGGCGTCCCGCACGTCGTGACCACCGGGCCCGGCTACGAGGCCTGGCTGTCCGCCGCGGACACGGCCGACCCGCTCGTGCCCGTCGCGCCCGGCGACACCGCGGTCATCTTCTACACCTCCGGCACGACCGGCCGCCCGAAGGGCATCATGCTCAGCGGCGACAACCTCGGCCAAGCCCTCGCCACCATGCACTACGACATGGAGCTCACCACCACGTCGGTGGCGATGGCGCCCATCCCGTACTTCCACATCTCCGGCCTGGGCCTGGCGCTGGTGGCCAACCTCAACGGCGCCTCGCTGCTGCTGCAGACCGCGTCCGGGCCGGACGAGCTCATGACGCTGCTGTCCGCGCGGCGGGTATCGCACGCCGCCGTGGTGCCCACGATCCTGCAGACGCTGCTGAACCTGCCCCGCAGCCGGGAGACGGACTGGTCGGCGCTGCGGTACCTGGTCTACGGCGCCATGCCGATCCCGCTGCCGGTGATCCGGGCCGCGACCGACGTCTTCGGCTGCCAGTTCCTGCAGTCGTACGGGCTGACGGAGTCCACCGGCGGCGTCACCGTGCTCTGGCCGCAGGACCACCTGCCGCCGCCGGGCAAGGAGCGCCGGCTGCGCTCGGTGGGCCGCCCGATGCCCGGCGTCGAGGTGCGCGTCGTCGACCCGGTGACCTTGCAGGATCTCCCGGCCGGCGAGCGCGGCGAGGTCATGATCGGCGGCGGGCACGTGATGCGCGGCTACTGGCGCAACCCGGAGGCGACGGCCGCGACGGTCGTGGACGGCTGGGTCCGCACCGGCGACGGCGGGTCGTTCGACGAGGACGGCTACCTGTACCTGCACGACCGGATCAAAGACATGATCGTCTCCGGTGGGGAGAACGTGTACCCGGCCGAGGTGGAGAGCGTGCTGACCGGCCACCCGGACCTGGCCGAGGTGGCGGTCGTGGGCGTGGCGTCGGCGCGCTGGGGCGAGTCCCCGGTCGCGGTGGTCGTGCCGCGCGCGGGCCGGGAACCGGACGAGGCCGAGGTCATCGCCTGGTGCCGGGAGCGCCTCGCCCACTTCAAGTGCCCGGTGGCCGTGCACGTGGTGGAGGCGCTGCCTCGCAATGCCTCCGGCAAGCTGCTCAAGCACGCCCTGCGGGCGACCTACGCTCGCTCGTAGCGGCCGCGGCCGTCTTTCCGCTCACTCGTAGCGGAAGGCGGCCCCGAGCAGCGTCTCGTCGCGCAGTGCGCCGCCGAGTGCGGAGCGGCGCAGCGTGATCGTCCACCGCGGGGTCTCGGCGGCCGGGCGGAAGTGCACCAGCCGGCCGCCGAGGTCGATCGAGCCGGCCGAGGCGGCGGGGTAGCCGAGGATCTCCGCCCACAGCTCGACGGTCGTGGCGGGGTCCCGGGCCGGTACCGTCACCGACACCACGTCGTCGACCAGCGCGTGCGGCGACGGGTCGACGCCCATGCCGTCCCAGAACCAGGCGTCGCGCTCGGCGATGCCGTCCAGCTCCAGCAGCAGCCCGGCGTCGGCGGGGTGGAACTGCACGATCGGGTGGCCCATGACGAGCTGGTCGGCGACGACCCGCACGCCGAGCTTCAGCGCGCGGTCGCGGGCCGCGAGCGGGTCGCCGTGCTGCACCGACAGCGCGTATCCGCCGGGGCCGCGCCGGGCCAGCCACCGCGCGATCGACACGTCCGGGGTGAGCGGGGCGACGAGCTCGAGGTAGGAGCCGCCCGCGAGGGCCATCGTGTCGTCGGCCATGCCGATCGCGGCCAGCTCCGGGTCGGCGAAGCCGGCGCCGAGGCCGAGGTGCTCGCGCAGGAGCCGGCCGTCGGCGGCGATGTCGGGGGTGGCGAGCACGACCTGGCGCAGCAGGGCCCAGTCGGTCATGGGGTGTCTCCTGACGATCGGTACCGTTGCCGCAGGACGCGCTTGAGCACCTTGCCGGCGGCGTTGCGGGGGAGTGCGTCCACCACGTGGACGGCGACGGGGCATTTGAAGTGCGCGAGGCGCTCGCGCGACCAGGCAATCAGCGCCGCGCCGTCGAGGTCGCCGGCCGGGACGACGACGGCGGCCGGGGACTCGCCCCAGCGCGCCGACGGCACGCCGACGACGGCGACGTCGAGCACGGCGGGGTGGGCGGCCAGGACGCGCTCGACCTCGGCGGGGTACACGTTCTCCCCACCGGAGACGATCATGTCCTTGATCCGGTCGTGCAGGTACAGGTAGCCGTCGGCGTCCAACGAGCCGGCGTCGCCGGTGCGCAGCCAACCGTCCACGATGCTCTGCGCCGTTGCCGCCGGGTTGCGCCAGTAGCCGGAGGTGACCGCTGGGCCGCGCACGAGGATCTCGCCGGAGCCGTCGACGCGGACCTCCAGGCCCGGCAGCGTCCGGCCGACGGAGCCCAGCCGGCCATCGGGGCGATGCTCGCCCGGGTCGAGGACGGTGGCGACGCCGGTGGTCTCGGTCAGGCCGTAGGACTGGTGGAACGCGGCGCCGAACACGGCGGTGGCCCGGCTGATGGCGTACGTGACGGTGCGGTCGTCGCCCGTGATTGCCACTTTATCCGGAAATTTCCGAACATTGCGCTCAAGCAGCCCCAGGACCTCGCCCATCGCGCGCCTACGCCGCGTGCTCGATGGTGACGTCGCTGCCGCGCAGCGGCTCCCGGCACTGGTCGCAGGACAGCCGCGGGGTAAAGATGCGCCGGCACTCGGTGTGCCGGTACACCAGCGCCCGGCCCTCCGGCGCCTTGAACCAGCGGTGGCCCCAGTCGAGGGTGCACATGACGACGGGGAAGAACGCGCGGCCCTTTGCGGTGAGGTGGTAGCTGAGCCAGTCGGCCCGGTCGACGCCCGGCGCGGGGCGCAGCACGCCGAGGTCGCAGAAGGTGCGCAGCCGGTCGGCGACCATGGTCGGCGGGGCGCCGAGGCGCTGCTCGAAGTCCTTGAACCGATGCGCGCCGAGGAACGCCGCCCCCAGCAGGGCCGAGGACCAGCGGTTGCCGATGAGCGCCATGGTCTGCGGGAACAGCCCGGGGCTGGCGCTGCTGCCGGCGAACGAACGGCGGCGGGTGGTGGCCGCCGGGACGCTGCGCTCCCAGGTGCCGCTGGGGCCGAAGCCGCCGGTGACGTCGCGCGGCTCGACCGCCTTGCCGCAGGCCGCGCACATGAGCAGCGGCTGGAAGGCCTGCCCGCACCGGCCGTGGCGCATGACCGGCAGCTGCTCCTCGTGCTGCGGTACCCAGGCCGCCTCCCACGCCCAGATGGCGAGCAGGATCGGCCAGGTGTCGCGGCCGCGCTTGGTGAGCCGGTACTCGAAGCGCGGCGGCCGCTGCTGGTAGGCGACCTTCTCCAGCAGTCCCAGCTCGGCCAGGCGGGTGAGCCGGTTCGTCAGCACCGAGTTGGAGATCGGCAGCCGGTCCATGTAATCGCTGTACCGCCGCACCCCTGCGGTCGCGTGGCGCAGGATGAGCAGCGTCCACTCGTCGCCGATGATCCCCAGGGCGTGCGCGACCGCGTTCTGGCCTCCGGCCGCGAGCTGTGTGGGGGCGTCTCCGGGGTTTTCGATGTCGGTCATGCAGGGCCCATCCGCAGGGCGGCGGCCATGGTGTCGGCGGTGCCCCAGCCGGGAATCGAGGAGCCGGCGGCCCAGGTGGCGTGGGTGCCGCTGGAGATCCGCTCGGGCAGTGCGATGCGGGCGACCGGCCCGTCGGCGACCCGCTGGGCGTCGAAGACGAGGCACTCGGAGGCGTCGCGGTTCATGTCGGTGACGATGGTGACAAGGTAGCCGTCGTCCTCGCCGCTCGAGCCGACGCGGGGCGCCATCGCGGTCTCGCTGCCGAAGACGCCCTCGCCGAAGGCGTACCGCTCGTCGTGGCCGGTCTGCAGGTCGTGCTTGACCACGCCGTCGAACAGGAACCAGCCCTCCACGCCGGTGGCGGCGTAGGCGTAGCGGTTGCGCCGGCCCGCGTGCCGGCCGTTGATCATGCCGAACTCGGTGACCGTGTCACGCAGCCGCTCCTCGCGGACCTGACCGGTGACCAGGTTGAGCCGCCACCGGTGCAGGTGCGACTGCATCCGGTCGAGGGCCAGGAAGCGGAACATGCGCTGGTAGTACGAGCCGTCGCCGCGGTCCTGGGGCTCCGGGTCGTCCTGGAAGAAGCCGTCCAGGACGATCTCATCGCCCTCCTCGTAGGCGTTGACCCAGTGCAGCACGTAGGTCGGGTCGGCCTCGAACCAGCGCACCTGCTCCGAGGTACCCCGGCGCGGCACCACCCCGATGCGCAGCGGCAGCTCCGGGTGGAAGCGGGCCGCGTGCACGCCCTGAGCGAGCAACTCCGGCTCCCAGAACAGCGGGCAGTCGTTGAGGATCGCGTAGTGCTCGGTGTAGGCCATGTCGTGCGGCAGGCGCGGCCCGGGCAGCGGCACGTCGATGTAGTGCACGAGGTGGTTGCGGTCGTCGACGACGCCGTAGTGCAGGTACGGCGCCTCCTTGCCGTAGTTGAAGAACAGCAGCTCGCCGGTGTGCTCGTCGCTCTTCGGGTGGGCCGAGACGCCCCACTGGCCGGGGAAGCTCCCGCCCCACGTCGACTTGCCCAGCGTGTCGAGGGTCAGCGGGTCGAGCCGGTAGAGGTCGCCGCACTGGTAGAAGCTCGACAGCGCGACCCCGGCGTGCACGACGACGTCGGTGCTGGAGGAGTCCTTCAGCCCGCCGCGGGCGCCCCGGCCGGGGCGCAGGCTCGCCGCGGGCGGCTCGGCCAGGCCCGCCCACAGCGGCTCCTTCGTCTCCTGCTCGGCGAGGAAGCCGTCGGTGCGCACGAAGCGGTTGCGGTAGAAGGCCTTGCCGTCCCGGAAGCCGACGACGTGGATCATGCCGTCGCCGTCGAACGGGTGGTAGCGGCCGGCGATCGCGGGGTGCACCGGGTTCTCGGTGTTGCGCAGGTACACGCCGTCGAGGTCGGCCGGAATCTCCCCGGTCACCGTCAGGTCGTCGGCGCGCCATTCGCTGGTCTGCGGCCGCCACGGCCCGGTGCGGTAGGGGTGGTCGTCGTCCTCCGGCAGCGTGGACAGGGCGTGCCCAACCAGCTCGACGTCCATCGTTCGCTCCCTAGATACGGTCTGTGGGCCGGCTATGCCGCGCCGACGACGAGGCTGACCGTCGTCGTGGTGCTGCCGCCGATGTTGAGGGTTGCGAAGGTGCGCGCCCCGGGCACCTGGTAGTCGCCGGCCGCGCCGGTGACCTGCCGGTGCGCGTCCAGGAGCATCCGCACGCCGGTGGCGCCGACGGGGTGGCCGCCGCCGATGAGCCCGCCACTGGGGTTCATCGGGATCCGTCCCCCGATGGCCAGCTCGCCGGACTCGACCGCCTTCCAGCTCTCGCCGGGCGCGGTGATGCCGAAGTGGTCGATCGCCGCGTACTGCGACATCGTGAAGCAGTCGTGGGTCTCGATCCCGTCGAGGTCCTCGACGCCGCCGACGCCGGCCCGGCCGAACGCGTCGAGTACGGCCCGGCGCACGTGCGGCAGCACGTACGGCTCGTCGGCGCTGCGCCGCAGCTTCTGCTCCAGCGGCAGCCCGACGGTGGCGTGGCCCCAGCCGAGCACCCGCGACAGCGGCCGCCGGGCCAGGCCCGGGTGGGCGGCCAGGTAGCGGTCCGAGACCAGCACCACGCCGGCCGCGCCGTCGGTGACCTGGCTGCAGTCGTTGCGTCGCAGCCGCCCCTCGACCGGCGGGTTGGCCGCGTCGTCGGCGGTGAAGCTCGCGTCGGTGAAGCTCCATGCGCGCGTCTGCGCGTTGGGGTTGACCCGGGCGTTGGCGAAGTTGAGCCGGCCGATCTCGCGCAGGTGCGCGTCGTCGAGGCCGAAGCGCTTGTCGTACTCGTCGGCCAGCGCGCTGAACATGTACGGCCACATGAACTTGGCCTGCTGCCCCTCGTGGCCGACCCAGGCGGCGGCGCCGAGGTGCCCGGCGGCCTCGTCGCCGGGGACCGTGCGCTCCAGCTCGGCGCCGAGGACCAGGGCCACGTCGTAGCGCCCGGACTCAAGATCCGCCATGGCGGAGAGCACGGCGATGCCGCCGGAGGCGCACGCCGCCTCGTGCCGGGCGGCCGGGATGCCCCACAGCCGCTCGTCGACCGTCGCCGGCATGCCGCCGAGCTGACCCTGCCCGGTGAAGAGCTGGCCGAAGGCGTTGCCGACGTGGATCACCCCGATATCGGCGGGATCGATGCCGGACGCGTCGAGGGTGCCGGCCACCACCTCCGCGAAGAGCTCGGCAAAGCCGTGCCCGGCGCGGGCCCAGTTGCGGGCGAAGTCGGTCTGGAAGCCACCTGCGACCCACGTGCCAGACGTTGCCATGAGCCACCTCCATTCAAGCTTCCTTACTATAACAACCAGAGTCGCCCGTCAACGTACACGGGGCACAGTCGCAGCTCGGTATTGCCTAAGCGGCCCGATGAGACTACACCTAACAGAGTGACTACACGCGACGTCTACGTCTTGGAGTACCTGCGGACGGCGCGCGGCAAGGGCTCGGCGAAGGGTTCCCTGCACCACCTCAGCCCGACCGAGCTCGTCGTGCGCCTCCAGCATGCTCTCGTCGAGCGGACCGGGCTCGATCCGGGCCGCATCGACGACGTGACCCTCGGCCTCGCTTCCCAGAGCGGCGAGCAGGGCGCGAACCTTCCCCGCACCGCCGCGCTGCTGGCGGGCTGGGGCGACCGTGTGCCCGGGGTCAGCCTCAACCGGTTCTGCGCCTCCGGCATCGACGCCGTGGCGCAGACCGCCGCCCGGGTCCGCGCCGAGGACCTCGACCTGGCCGTCGCCGGGGGCGTCGAGAGCGTCTCGCGGGTACCGATGTTCTCCGACGACGGCCCGCTGTGGAGCGACCCGGACACCATCCGCCGGGTCGGCTCGATCCACATGGGCATCGCCGCCGACCTCAACGCCACCCTCGACGGCTGGAAGCGCGACGAGCTCGACGCCTACGGCCTGGAGACCCAGACGAAGGCCGCCGCCGCCTGGGACGCCGGCCGTTACGCCCGCGCGGTGGTGCCGATCGACGGGTTCGCCGCCGACGAGCTGGTCCGCCGCGGCACCACCCTGGAGGGCCTCGCCGCGCTGCCGCCGGCCTTCGCCGAACTCGGCGCCGCGGGCCAGGACGCCATCGCCCTGGCCGCCCACCCCGAGGCCGGCGCCGTCGAGCACCGCCACACCGTCGGCACCTCTCCCGCCCTCGCCGACGCCGCCGCCCTGGTCCTGCTCGGCACCCGCGCCGCCGCCGAGGCGAGCGGCCTGGCCCCCCGGGCCCGCGTCCTGGCGGCCGCGACCGCGAGCACCGACCCGGTCATCATGCTCACCGCCGGCCAGCAGGCCGTCGAGAAGGTCATCGCCAAGGCCGGCCTGCGCCCAACCGACATCGACGTGTTCGAGTTCGCCGAGGCGTTCTCGGCGCTGTGCCTGCGCTTCCGCCGCGACCTCGGCGCCGGCCCGGACCGGATGAACCCCAACGGCGGCACCATCGCCATGGGCCACGCCTTCGGCGCCACCGGCGCCATCCTGCTCGGCCAGTGCGTCGAGGAGCTGCACGAGCGCGGCGGGCGGTACGGGGTCGCCGCGGTCAGCGGCGCCGCCGGCCTGGGCGTGGCCGTCCTCGTCGAGCGGGTCGACGCGTGAGCGCCGTTGACCTGACCGGCCGGGCCGGCATCGTCACCGGCGGCGGCAAGGGCCTCGGCCGCGCCTTCGCCCTGCACCTCGCGTCCCTCGGCGCCGCCGTCGTGGTCAACAACCGCAACCGCGAGGTCGACTCGGCCGGCCGGGTCGCCGCCGAGATCACCGCCGCCGGCGGGCGCGCCGTCGCCGACTACAGCGACGTCGCCGACCCGCACGCCGGCGAGGACCTCGTCGCGCTCGCCCTGCGCGAGTTCGGCCGGCTCGACTTCTGCGTCACCAGCGCCGCGGTCAGCGCCCCGGCGATGTTCCACAAGACCTCGCTGGAGGCCTTCGCCGCCGTACAGGCCGTCAACGTCCTGGGCACCGCCGGCGTCGCGGCCGCCGCCGCCCGGCACCTGCGCGCCGCCGGCGGCGGGCGGATCGTCCTCGTGGCCAGCACCGCCGGCCTGCACGGCGAGCCGACCGTCTCGGCGTACGCGGCCAGCAAGGGCGCCGTCATCGCCCTCGGGCGGACCATCGCCGAGGAGGGCGCGGCCCGCGGCGTGCTCACCAACGTGCTGCTGCCCTACGCGACCACGCAGATGACCGACGCCGGTATGGCCGAGCAGTTCCGCGACGCCATGACCGCCGATTCGGTCGCACCGGTCGTCGCCGCCCTCGTCGACCCGCGCGGCACCCTCAACGGCGAGGTGATCGTGGCCGCGAACGGGTCGCTGCGCGCGACCGCCACCATCGAGTGGGGCACCGTCCGGGTCCCCGCCGCCCTCGACCCCGAGGGCCTCGCCGGGCTGCTGGCCGCCAGCCGGGCCGGCAAGCCGCACGAGTACCGCACCGCGCAGGACGCCTTCGCGGACTTCGCCGGGGAGACAATGCCGTGAACTGGACCGACCTGCTGCTCAACCTCGGCGCCACCGTCGTGGCGGTCGCGCTGACGATGGCCGCCACGATGCTGTACGCGCTGCGCCGCGGCGAGCAGAGCATCGTCGACACCGTGTGGGGCCTCGGCTTCGTCGTCGTGGCCGCCGTGTCGTTCCTGCTCTCCGCGGGCGACGGCGACCCCGTCCGGCGCTGGCTCACCCTCGCCCTCACCGCGGCGTGGGGCATCCGCCTCGGCGCCTACATCTTCGCCCGCAACCACGGCAAGGGCGAGGACCCGCGCTACGCGGCGCTGCTGCGGCGCAACCAGGGCCGGCTGGTGCCGTACGTCATCCGCACCATCTACTGGCCGCAGGGCGCCATCATGTGGGTCGTCTCGCTGCCCGTCCAGGTCGCCATGTACGCGGAGGCGAAGCCCGGCATCCTCACCTGGGCCGGCGCCGCCGTCTGGGCCGTCGGCTTCGCGTTCGAGACGGTCGGCGACGCGCAGCTGGCCCGGTTCAAGAAGGATCCGGCCAACGCCGGCCGGCTGATGGACCGCGGCCTGTGGGCGTGGACCCGCCACCCGAACTACTTCGGCGACAGCGTCGTGTGGTGCGGCCTGTTCCTGCTCGCCTGCTCCCACTGGGCCGGCCTGCTCACCGTCGTCAGCCCGGTCCTTATGACGCACATGCTGCTCAACAAGAGCGGCAAGGCGCTGCTGGAGCGGCGGATGAGCCGCTCCCGCGGCCCCGAGTACGCCGACTATGTCGCCCGCACCAGCGGCTTCCTCCCGCGCCCGCCCCGCCGCGCCGCCGGCCGGGCCGCATGAGGCACGACACCGCCGACCTGCTGGACGTCCTGGACCTCCGGCGGGTCGGCGAGCACACCTTCGAGGGCCGCAACAGCGCCCTCGACCTGCCCCGGGTCTTCGGCGGCCAGCTCGCCGCGCAGGCGCTGGTCGCGGCCGGGCGCACCGTCGCGCCGCCGCACGTGCCGCAGTCGCTGCACGCCACCTTCCTGCGCCCCGGCCGCCCCGAGCGGCCGACCCGCTTCACCGTCGAGCGCGTTCGCGACGGCCGCGGCCGCACCACCCGGGCGGTCACCGCCACCCAGGACGACCGGGCGGTGCTGCGCCTCACCGCAGCGTTCGGCGCCCCCGCGACCGGCGTCACCCACCAGGTCCCGGCCCCCGAGGCCGGCGCGCCCGAGTCGGCCCCCACCCTCGACGAGAGCATCGCCGACCTCGGCGGCCTCGCCGGCCTGTGGACCGACTTCGGCGCCGTGGAGATCCGCGTCGCCCCGCACCCGCCGGCGCACCCGTCCCGCGGCCTGGTCTGGATGCGCGCGGCCGGCCCCCTGCCCGACGACCCAGCCGTTCACGCCGCGGTGCTCTGCTACCTCACCGACCTGACCCTGCTCTCCGCCGCCCTGGTACCGCACGGGCTGCGCCTGGGCCGGGAGCGCGACCACGACCACGCCTGGGACACCGTCTCCCTCGACCACGCCCTGTGGCTGCACCGAATTCCACGGGCCGACGAGTGGCTGCTGTTCGACCAGCAGTCCCCGGTCGCCTCCTGGGGCCGGGCCCTGGCCACCGCGCAGGTCTTCGACCGCTCCGGCGAGCTCGTCGCCACCGTCACCCAGGAGGGCCTGCTCGTGGCCACGCCCCTGACCTGACCTTTCTCCGACGGACAGTGCGCCCCCACCCGAGCGGGTAGGGCGCTGCAGCACGTTTACTCGCACTTATCGCCGCCGCGTACCGTCCGGGACGGCGCGACCGGTGTCAGGTCGCCGACGTCGAGCCCGTGCCGGTGCAGCAGCTCCTGCAGCTGACTGGTCGTCACCCAGTGCTCGGCGCCCCACGGGTCAACGGCGCGGTGCCACATGCGGTCGCCGGTGCCGTCACGGCCGCTGTGCAGCCCGATCACCCGCCGGCCAGACGGCAGCCGGGATGACCTGCTGCCGCGGGGTCAACCATTTTGGGTCCGACCCGCCCTCGCCACAAGGGGCAGTCGCGAGTGTTGGGGCGGCCGTCGCCAACGTTCCCCCGACGGTCGCGCGTCACGTGCCACCGGCCGGTGCGCCCGCCTTCGGCGAGATCGGTACGGTCGATACTCGTCCGGCCTCGCAACATATACCGTGTGGGGTCCGCGGGACACAGCACACGGACGTGGGAGTGGTTCGGTTGACGGGTCTGGAAGCGCTGGTCGTCGGGTACTTCATCAACTGGGCCAAGCAGAAGGTGAAGACCGTCGGCACGCACGTCGACGGTCGGTTCGACAAGGCACTGAAGGCCCTCGTGGACCGGGTGCTCGGCAAGCTCGGTGCCGATTCCGCGCTGCGCCAGCTGGAACGCGAAGCGGCAGAGGGCGTGGACGATCCGCTCACCGCCCAGCGGGTCGAGCTGTCGGTGCGGCAGGCCGTCCGGGCCGATCCGGCCTTCGGCGCGGATCTCGCCGCGTTGGTCCGGGAGGCCCAACGACTCGGGCCGACGACCGGCGCGCACACGTCCGTGGTGATCAACGCCGTCGTCAACGACCAGGCACAGGCGCCGATCGCCGGGGGCAACATGACCAACTACTTCCACACCCCTCGGGACTAGTCGGTGGGGGACGAGCAGGAGCCGCGGCCGCCGCAGCACATCAACGCCAGCGCGTCGGGGCACGCCCAGATGCCGATCGCCGCCGGGAACATGATCAACTACTGGGGCGACGCGGCCAACCAGCGGGACTTCCGGCTGCACCTGCATCACGAAGCCGATGAGGTCGTGCTGGAACCCGACCGCGCCACGCTGTTCGCCATCGAGATCCGCAACGACGCCGCCAGCGAACAGCGGCTCGAGCTCCTCGTGCCCGAGATGCCGGAGAGCACCTACCAAATCCGCACGGCGGACGGTGTGCTGCATCCAAAGGGAAAGGCCATCGTCTCGGTGCCACCGTCGGCCGATGTCGTCGCGACGCTGATCGTCCGATGCCGCCCGCAGGAGCCTCCCGCCGGGATCCGCGATATCAGTGTCTTCGCCGCGGACCCCGTCAACCGCCAGCGCTGCGCCACCAGCCGTCCGAAACGCGTGCGCGTGCTGCCGAAGCCGGCGCTGAAACTGGACGCCGCACCGTTCACGCAGGTACCAGGCACCATGCGGTACACCACGCAGGTGGCCGTGACCAACTCCGGCAATGCCCGCGTGGCCGGCACCATCGAGGCGGTACTGCCCGCTCCAGCGGGACAGGTGCCGCTGTGGAGAGCGGCCTGCGAGGGCAGCTTCGAGCTGCTGCCGGGCGCGAGCGGCAGCGTCACAGTGTCTGTCGCGCTTACCGGACGGGCGTTCGGGGAACGCACCTTGCGCGTGCCCCTGCGCGCCGCCGTCGACCGCGACGGCGTCACGCTCGAACCCGACCACCTCGAGCTGGTCGACCGTGGCCTCGGCCAGGACCTGCAGGAGGCCGCTGCCGCGCTCGTCCGATGGGGTCGGCGCCCCGTCACGGCACCACGAGGCCTGCTTGCCAGCGGCGCCGTCGGCCTCGTCGTGCTGGTGATGCTGCTGAGCAACTGCCAGGGCCCCGGCACCAGGGCCGCGTCGCCGTCGCCGACCGCGAGATCGTCGGCTCCGCGGGTCGCGATGTCCCCCACGCCGAAACCGTCCGAGGCGGTGGCCTACAGCGCCGACTGGCCGGGCCTGCCGTGCGGGCCGTTCGACGGCGGCGCCGCCGGACCCACCGGATCGCTGTGCCGGTTCGGCGGCGCCGAGCTGTACCTGTGGTCGTACCCGAGCCAGGACGCCCGCAAGGCCGACCGGGACAAGCGAGCCGCGCTCGACGCGAAGGGGTGCGCCACCCAGAGTCGGCACGGCACCTGGACGGGGTCCGGCGGGCGCGGCGGCCAGTACCTGGAGTACTCCGTCACGGACACCACCGGGCAGTGCTGGGCGCGGATCTGGTGGGACGGTGGCGACAACGACCCGGCCAGTGTCGACGCGGCGATGCTGTCGGCGAAGTGGGACGCCGACCTGCACGGCTCGTGGGACCCACTGCGGTCGGTGTGGCTCAGCCACGGGTACCAGTTCGGCGCGTAGCCGTGCCCCATCAGCACTGATGCCTGGAGTGTGTCAGCGCAGGTGGCTACGATCGCCAACCATGGCCAGGCCAGTGCCCGTAAACCTCGCGCTTCGCGACCGCAGGATCGACATCTTCTTCGCCGTCGTCTTCTCGGCATTCACGGTGACCTCGATAATCAGCGACCTGTTACCGACGGTCGGGGTCGACTTCTCGCAGCCGTCCGACAACTTCTTCGTGCAGTCAAACTACTGGTACGCGCACGACGCGGACCCGCTGTTCATGAACCCTCCGGACTGGATGCGGATCATCACCGGGCTCTCCGCCTTCGTGTACATGCCCTTCTACATCGTGCTGGTGTACGCGTTGCTCGCCGCACGGAACTGGATCCAGCTACCGTCGGTGATCTACGCAACCATGATCTCCTCGCTCACCGGCATCGTCGTGTTCGGCGTCGAGTTCTTCGGCGAGCCGGAGTTCCGTACCCAGAACGCCGTCAAGTTCCTGCTGTTCAACCTGCCGTACGTGCTGGTGCCGCTGGTCCTGCTGGTCCGGATGCGCAAACCCCTGCCGTTCACCAGACGCTTCTAGCCGGCACGAGCCGGGCGCCGCAGGTCAGAGGCGGTGCCGGAGGACTGGGACCCGTACGACCGCCACCTCTGAGCCGGTCGCCGACCATACCCGGCCACCGCGCACCCTGATGTCCGCGCCTGCAGAGGCAAGCAACGGGCTGATCATCGTCTCGCCCAGCTTGCCGGCGCAGTGTCGATACCGCGGCACGGCATAACGCGGCGTTGTGGTCGGAGGTTGTTGAGGAAGGGGAAAGTCGCCACCCCTGCAACGGGTCTGAGCGCGATACCGTCTCTGGCATGCACGGGCGCTCGTCACGTTCCTTCGATCGCATCGCCGACCGGTACGACGACCGGCGCGGCGGCGCTGAGCGAGGCGTTGTGCTGGCCGCCGATATCGAGCCTTGGCTGTCGCCGGGATCTGTGCTCGAGGTCGGCGTCGGCACCGGCGTCGTTTCCGTCGCGTTGCGTGCGCTCGGCCGCACCGTGTTCGGGGTCGACCTGTCCGGCGGCATGCTGCGCCACGCGCGGCAACGCCTCGGCCCGAGCGTCGCGCAGGCCGACGCCACCGCGCTGCCCTTCGCCGACGCCTCCGTTGACAACGCCGTGTTCGTCACCGCGCTGCACGCGATCGGCGACGTCTACGGCGCCATCGAGGAGGCGGCCCGCGTGGTGCGGCCCGGCGGGCGGGTCGTGGCGGTGCACGGCATTCCCCGGCGTACGCCCGACGACGACGACATGAACGCGGCCGTGGCACCGCTTGCGCCGCTGCGTGACGACCGGCCCGACACCGCGCCGACGCTCGACGCTGCGGCGGCGGCCGCCGATCTAAGACCTGCGGGCGTGGCCTGGGTGGCGTCGACGGGGTTCGCGGAGTCGCCGAACGAGTTCGCGACGACCATTGAAGAACGCCAGTGGTCGTACCTGTGGAATGTCGACGACGCAACCTGGCGCCGCGTGGTGCTGCCCGCCGTCGAGCGCTTGCGGGCCCTGCCTGATCCGGATCGGCCGCGAACCTATCGTCTCTCTCCGCGCCTGGTCGCATACCAAGCGTGAACAATGTTCGCCGGCGCCGTGGCCGGCGCAACCCCACCGACGCCCTCCGGACCTCGTGACTGCCGCGCGGAGGCCTCGATGGTGGTCGCGCCCTCCCGCTCTACTGGCCTTGACCGAATCGGCCGGGCTCGTTGTCACGGGGCATCGGGGCGAGCCGCGGTATCGTATGGTCTGCGCCGTGCGTCGATCATGGCTCCCAGTCGTTCTCTCCGCGGCCCTGCTCACGGCGGCCTGCACCGATAGCAACCCGAAGCCCGAGGCCACCAACAGTGCGGCGCCCAGCGTCTCGCCCAGCCCGGCCGGCCCCGACTACAGCGTGTGGGCGGCGGGTCGCTCTACGCCGGTCGCCGATCCGGTGTACCCCAACTACGGCAACTCCGGTGTCGACGTGCTGCACTACGGGCTCGACCTCGCCTGGCAGCCGGAGACGAAGACGCTGACCGGCACGGCGACGCTCCAGCTTCGCGCCGCGGCCGATCTCACCGAGGTGAAGCTCGACTTCTCGAAGGCATATGCGCTCGACGGGGTCACGCTGAACGGGGTGGCCGCCACCGGTACCGTCGCGGACACGAAGCTCACGGTCCCCGGAACGGTTGCCAAGGACGCGTTCGCAACACTCGTCGTCAAGTACCACGGCACGCCGACGACGGTGCCGATGCCGTCGCACCGCAGTGACGTCGAGCCGCTCGGGCTGACCGTCACCAAGGACGGCGGCCTGTGGACGATGCAGGAGCCGTACGGCGCGGCCACCTGGTATCCGGTGAACGACCAGCCGTCGGACAAGGCGCTGTACGACATCGCGGTGACCGTGCCGGACGGCTGGTCGGCGATCGCGAGCGGCACGCTGAAGAGCCAGGACGGCAACACGTTCAAGTACACCGCGGCGCAGCCGGTGGCGAGCTACCTGACGACCCTGGCCGTCGGGCAGTACAAGAAGGAGGCGGCGACCGGTCCGCACGGGATCCCGCTCACCTACTGGTACCGGCAGGGCCCGGACGACAAGGCCCTGCCGTACCTGCGTAAGTCGCCGCAGTATTTGGACTGGCTGGAGAAGCACTTCGGCCCGTATCCGTTCGACAGCGCGGGCGTCCTCATGGTGCCGTCGGTCTCCGGCATGGAGACCCAGCAGATGATCACCATGGGCCTGCCCGACTACGGCAACGACGCCAACTTCAAGGCCGGTTTCGACGCCGACCTGCTGCACGAGTACGCCCATCAGTGGTTCGGCGACGCGGTCACCCCGACGAACTGGAACGACCTTTGGCTCAACGAGGGCTGGGCCTCCTACGCCCAGCACCTGTACACCAACGAGCGCGACAAGGTCACGGCCAAGCAGTGGGAGGACTGGGCCCGCGGCGTCGACGCCCGGCTGCGCAAGAACCTCGGCCCGCCCGGCAAGCCCAAGGCGGACAGCTTCGCGGAGAGCAACGTCTACATGTGCCCGGCCCTCATGCTGCACCAGATCCACAAGCAGATCGGTGACGCCGCGTTCTTCGCGATGGCGACCGACTGGGCGCAGAAGAACCGCGGCACGACCCAGGACCGGGCCTCGTTCATCGCGTTCGTGAACCAGCACACCGGCAAGGACTTCACGTCGCTCATCAACACCTGGCTGGACTCTCCGACCACACCGAAGTAGACCCCTGAAGGGGAACCCGCCAGATCGAGCGCATACACCAGACGGCTTTGCCGTCGGCGGTCGGGCGGGTGCCCCACCCAGGGCCTCGGCAAAGTCGTTGGGTGAGCGGGCGGGGCCGTCGCTGCCCGAACGCGTCGCGGCCGCGAGATGTTCACCTGACGAATATTCGTCGTCCGCGGGCCGTCCGATCTTGGGGATACCCGCAAGGTCCACGCTGCCCCCGCACGGGGGGTGTCGCATGATGATTCGTTTCCGGGCGGTTGGTGCTGCCATTGTGCTCGGCGCGCTGCTGAGTGTCGCCGGGATCGCCGGGCCGGCGGCCGCGGCCGGGTACGTGACGATCTCGGGCGGCGGCTCGACGATGGCGTTCAACGCGTTCCAAGCATGGTCGGGCAATGTCGCGCAGTTCGGGATGCGGGTCGACTACGAGCGCTCCGGCAACACCGCGGGCCGGTCGAAGTTCCGCGAGGGCGTGTACGACTGGGCCGTGTCCGACATTCCGTACGGCGTCGACGACCAGCCGCCCGTGCGCGGGTACACGTACGTGCCGAGCGTCGCGGTCGCCACGACGTTCGTATACAACCTGAAGATCGGCACCACGCGGGTCACGAATCTGCGCCTGTCCGGCGAGACCGTCACGAAGATCTTCACCGGTGCGCTGACCCGGTGGAACGACCCGGCGATCGCGGCGGACAACCCCGGCCTGGCCCTGCCGGCGATCCCGATCGTGCCGGTCGTCCGCTCCGACTCGGCGGGCACGACGTTGCAGTTCACCCGGTGGATGGCCGCCCGGCATGGGCCGACCTGCGGGTGCGTGCCGACCTCGGCGTTCCCGGTCCCGCCCGGCTCCGGCATGATCGCGCAGCCCGGCGACCTCGGGGTGTCCGGCTACGTAGGGCAGTACGGGGCGAACGGCACGATCGGCACTGGCCAGCGGCGCGTGAGTACGACGAGGATCAACGTCGGCTGAAGGCGGCCGCGGCCGGACCCGGCGGGTGGTGATCTTGTGAGACGTCTTGCAGAACGGCCACACGTCGTGACCGGCTCTGGTGCGCGGCCGTGTCCGGCGCCAACACTCTTCTGACACGCCGCACACGTGATTGGAAGAGGCCGATGAGCGTCAGCACCGTGCTGGACCGGGATGCCGGCCCGCTGGTCGCCGGTGAGCCCCGGATCAACCTGTTGCCGGCGATGCTCTGCGAGCGCCTCGGTACTGCGGTCCTCGCGCTGCACGGGCAGCAGTTACCGGTGCCGGGGCTGCTGCGGCAGCGCCCCTCGCTGCGCCGCCATGTCGGCCGGCCGATCGTCGTCGGCGTGCGGCCCGAGCACCTGCAGGACGCGGTGGTCGGGCGGCCCGCCGGTGCGGGGCCGGCGGTCCTGGTACTGCACGGCGTGGTTCGGCAGGTCCGGCCGGCCGGAGCCGAGCGGATCGTGTACGTGGAACTGGCCGATGTGGACTCCGGCGGGGTGCCGGTGCCCACGGTGGTGGCCCGGGTGAGCGGCCGCTCGGGCGCGGCGCCGGACGCCCCGATCATGCTCGCCGTGGACGCTCGGCATCTGATGGTATTCGGCGCCGGTCGCGTTCCCGTTCCGAGGTGATGCCGGCACGGTGAGATCATCCCGGACGCGCGGGTGTTCCGCCTGCTCGCCGTGTCCGGCAGCATCCCGGCGGTGGTGGCGTTCCACGTCGCGTTCGGCCTGCCGTTCGCGATCCTGCTGCTGAGGACGCCAACGCGGCATCAGAGCGTTCTTCGGCCGTTTCTCAGCATGGCATCGCCGCACCACGGTAATGTTTCTTGCGCGGGAGTCGGCGATCTTCGGTCAGTTCGAGGCGTCTGTGGGAGCACCTCCCGGCGGAGGCGGCATGCAGCACCTGGCCCGTCTCCTGGGTCGGGGGCGGGCGCTCGAGGTCCTGCTGGGCGCCGAGGACTACGACGCCGCGCTGGCCGAACGATACGGCTGGATCAACCGGGCGCTGCCCGCTGCCGAGCTCGGCGATTTCGTCAGGAAGCTCGCCCACCGCATCGCCGCCGTCCCGCCGGCGGGCCGCGCCGCGGTCAAAGACCGGGTCAATGCGATCACGCTCGCGCCCGTCGACGACTTCCGACGCGATTCCGATCTGTTCGGCGAGGGGATGCGAACACCCGACGCGCAGCGCCAGGTTCAAGCCGCGGCGAAGGCCGGGTTCCAGACCCGGGACGCGGAGTTGGACCTGCCCCGCTTGCTGGGTCGGCTAAGTGGCTGACAGCTGGGCGGCTCTCAAGGGCTCGGTCGGGCGAGCCATCCCCTCGGCGCGGTCCCGATCACTGGGTCGTGACAGCGCCGAGTATCAGGAACTGCTGGCGGCTGACCCAGCCCGGGTAGCGGTCGACCATGGCGTCGAACAGCTCCCCATCCGGCATGCCTGTGTCGCGGAGCTGCCCGTAATACTCGAGGTAGCCACGAGACTCGCCGAGGACCGCAGGTGGGTTGCCTTGGGTCGGATCTTTGTGTCCGCAGACGACGGCGGCGGGGTGGAGTTCGGCCAGCCGGTCGAGCGCGGCAATCCATTCAGCCCGGCTTTCCGATGTCGTTGCGCCGACGAACATGTGGCAGTGGTTGTAGGCGACGTCGCCAGAGACGATCAGGTCCAGGTCGGGCACGTGCAGTGAGGTCGTGTCCACCGTGTCTGTGTGGCCGGTGTCAATCACCAAGATGGAGCAACCCTCGAGCTGGAATTCGGGCGAAGCGAGCGGTTCGGGCAGCGGGATCGAGTCGGCGATCTGACCGGGGAACCCCGCCCTGAGCGAGTTGTCCAGCGCCTGGCCGTCCTGCATCCGCCGCACCGTCCCTGCCGTGGCCACGACTCGCGCGTCCGGGAAACGATCAAGGACAACCGGCAGGCCGAGGTAGTGGTCACCGTGGCCGTGCGTGATATAGACAGTCGTGAGGTGGCGATCGTGCAGCGCCACCCAGTCGGCCAGGGCAGTGGCCTCGCGCACGGTCATCAGCGGATCCACGAGCACGGCATCGCGGGCACCGAAGATCAACGTCGACGTCGTCGGGTCCCAGGCCGGCGCGTCGCCCACAGCGGGCGTCGGGGCGACGAACGGCTTTTCCGGGGCGACGAAGACGTCGTAGCTCAGTGCGGACCGGGTGGCTGTCATGCGTTTCCCTTATCGTGGCGGCTGGCGTACCCAGCTGATCGAGGTTGTGCTCGTCACGCCGTCGCGGCGGCGTTCCGAAACAGACAACGTGAGGCTGTCCGGGCCGTGGAACCGCACCTGCCGGGTCTGCGTCGTGCCCAGCCAGCTCGGTATTACCGACACCTGCACGTGATGGGCCACCGTTTCGCTGTTCTCGTCGACGTCATATGGCCCGGAATACGCGATGTAGTAGGCATCCGGCGCGTCGTCATCTGCGTATGGTCCCGGCCCGGCCAGCTGCGCGGACATGTAGCCGTCCGGGGTGTAGAGGATCGCGCCGCGCGGGTCATCGCCCAGCGGGCGCTCGGTCTTGCCGCCGGCGGTCACCTCGTACCCGGCGAGCCGCCACCCTCCGGCAAGCCGGTCACGGATCTTCGACCGGGGCATCGGCGCCTCCTTTGACCATCGCGGCAGGGTGCACACAGTTCGAGAACGCTGGCCGGTATGGGAGCTACCCGGCCGCGGTCATCCCACACACGCTGAGCTTCCCCGCTTCGATGGAGCGGCAGTATTTTCGGCAGCGCTATCTGGATTCATCGGGCCAGTAGAGCCGACGATCGTCCTTGGTGGCCGTGGAGGAACCGTCGGATGGACACCCGACACGGTCGACGCCGTCGCTGAGAACGGCCGGTTGGCGGTGGTGTGTGATCCTGATGCCGTGGCCCGCAAGGACGTTTCCGGATCGCTTGCGCTGATGCGATACCGCGTGGAGACCGCGACCGTGCGGTTCGCGAGGATGACCGGGGGCGTGGACCACCCCCTCGTCGAGACCGCGCGAAGCCGGCTCAAGGCAGCGGACACGGCTGCGATCCGCGCGGCGGGTGGCCTTTCCCCGTGGACACGGACGTGGATCGGCGTTGCGGGGCTCGGGGCCGCAGCGTGGGCGGCGGCCGCACTCTGTGACCGTGTCGGACTCCCCGCGGGCTGGACGATCGCAGTCGCCGTTGCCGCTCTGGGGGGCGCGTTCTGGCCGGTGTACGCGTTCACCAACGCACTGGCGCAGCGCGTCGACCGCAGACGCACCAAACGGCCCACGTCGCCGCCGCCGATCGCGGCGCCGGCCGGCGTCGGGCCGGCGGCCGAGATCCTGGCGCTGCTGCGCATGGCTCGAGACGATCTCGCCGCGGCGGTGCGGCGGCGGGTTGCGGATCACCGATTCGGGCGGGTTGCGCGGACCGCGGCGGGCTTCGACTGGTTGCGCCGTCATGACCCGCAACTGTTCTGGTTGAGCCTGGCCGACCGGCACCTCTGCCAGGTCATCTGCTCGATCGAGGCCTGGCTGCCCACGCTGGACGAGGCATGAGCGCCATTGCCCCCCAACTGCGCGAGGCCTCCTCCGTCGCCGAGCGCGCCGCGGCAGAACGGCAGCATGGCGAGTCCAACGGTCCGGGCACGGACACCGAGATCATCGGCGGACTGCAGTTCGTCGCCGAGACCCTGTCCCACGCCGCCGGGCTCCTCGACTCGTCTCCGGTCCCGCCGCGCCGCTCCATGATCGAGTCGGCGGTGCTGATGGGCGGCTGGGTGATCTCGTGCACGGCGGTGCTGCTCGCCGTGCCGCATCCGGCACAACCATCCGTGCTTGCGGTGACACTGGCCGGTGGTGGAATCCTCGCCACGCTGCTCGCGTCGGCGGTCTCGGCGGTGTGGAACCGGCGTTCGGCGCGGGCCGTCGCGGCCGCCGAAGCGAACTACGACATCCACGCGGCAATCGATGATCTTCGCACCAGAATCTCCGCATGCGCCGCGGCCCTGGAGCCTCATCGCAATGACGTACACCTGGACGTCGGGCGGTGGATCGAACGCGCGCAGACCTGGCTCGACGTCGTGGACACAGCGGCATCCGAAGCCTGACCGCGGCGGGCAGAGGTCGACCCGCCGCGGTACCGTTCGATCCCCTCGAGGTGCCTGGACATCACGATGAAGCAGCTCGTGAGAGCCGACCCCGTTTACATCGTGAGCTCGCCGGCCGAGCGGACGGCAACGCCGAGCAGGGCGGCCGGCAGGGTCGTCGCGGCGTCCGCGGGCAAGGGGCGGCCGTCGCGGCGGGTCACGCGGAAGACGTGCCGCTCGCCGGGCAGCAGGGTCACCAGCGCGTCGTCGACGACCAGGTCGGCCGGCTCGACGCCGAGCGCGGCGGCCAGCCGGTCGGCGAAGACGCACACGTCGCGCAGCACCGTCGCCGCGGTCACGCCGATGTGCAGGCGGCCCTCGAGCACCGCCAGGTCGACGCGGCGCTGCGGTGCGGGGATGCTGCGGTCGCGGTCCGGGCGGTACGCCCACGTGGTCCGCGACCAGTCGGCGTCCACGACGAGCAGCTCGGCGGCCGGGTCGTCGGGGTGGCCGACCTCCGGGCCGACGGCCAGCCGCGTGACGGCGCCGGGCGGGCACTCGGGGCGCAGGCGGGCCCGCGCCAGCTCGCGGCCGTCGGGGCCGACCCGGCGGATGAGCACGTCCGGGCGCCACGGCGCCGGGGTGTCGTTGACCAGGACGAGCACGAGGCCGTCGGGGCCGGTGGGGTCGTGCGTCGGGCCGGGGTGCACCGGCTGCACCGTTGCCAGCCGGGGTGCGAAGGCGCTGCGCAGGGCGTGCCACATCGGCTTCTCGATGCCGGCGACGTCGACCGCGGACCAACTGATCGCCGGCCAGCAGTCGTTGAGCTGCCACACGACGGCGCCGCCGCAGCGGTCGCGGGAGCGCAGCCACTCGACGCCCGCCGCGACCGCGCGTGCCTGGACGAGCTGGGTCGCGAAGTGCCAGTCGGGGCCGTCGGCCGGGGTGGGCACGTGCGGCTGCAGGCCGCGGGTGAGCTTGTGCATACCGTCGATGGCGCGCAGGTGGTGGCGGGTGAGCTCCGAGGCCGGGCCGGGGGTCTCGCCGCCGAGGACTCCTTCGAGCGTTGTCCAGGCGGCGGGGCCGCACCAGCCCATCTCGGCGACGAACGACGGGTCGTGGTCGCGGTAGTGGGAGTAGTCGGCCTCGTTCCAGGCGTCCCACAGGTGGGTCGGGCCGTGGGTGTCGGCGGCCGGGTCGCGTTCGAGGGTGCCCGACCACGGGGAGTTCGGCACGTACGGGCGGGTCGGGTCGAGGCGCTCCAGCACGCGCGGGAGCACGTCCAGGTAGTAGGCCGCGCCCCAGCCGCGCTCGCCGATCTGGTCCGCCCAGCCCCAGTGGTGGCGGCCGAGCACCGTCTCGTTGCCGCCGCACCACAGCACCAGGCTCGGGTGCGGCGACATCCGGGCCACGGCCTGCTCGGCCTCGGCGGTGACGAGGGCGCGCATCTCCTCGTCCTCGCAGTACGCGGCGCAGGCGAAGAGGAAGTCGTGCCAGACGAGCATGCCGCGCTCGTCGCAGGCGTCGAGGAAGTCCTCGGTGGCGAAGTGGCCGCCGCCCCAGACGCGCAGGAGGTTGGCGTTGCCGGCGACGGCCTGGTCGATGCGGGCCGCGACTCGTTCGGGCGTTGCGCGGCTGGACAATGTGGCGTCCGGGATCCAGTTGTACCCCCGGATGCGCACCGGCCGGCCGTTGACCACGAGCGCCCATCGGGTGCCCAGCGCGTCCGGCGACTCGTCGAGCGCGACGCTGCGCAGCCCGAGCCGGGCGGTCGTGGCATCGAGCGGGGTGCCCTCGTGTTCCAGTTCGACTTCCAGGCGGTACAACGGCTGCTCGCCCATGCCGACCGGCCACCACAGCTCCGGTTCGATGACGAGCAGCGTGATCGCGATCTCGTCGCCCTGGACCGTGCTGCTCCCCGCCGCGGCGGGCGTCCCGGACGGGTCCACGAGCTGAGCGCGCACTCGCGAGCCGGCCGGCGCGTCGATGCGGGCATGGACGGTGATGCTGGCCCGCCGGCCCTCGAGGCGGACCAGGGGCCGGACGTGCTCGATGCGGCCGGTGTACGTCTCGAGGCGGATGTCGCGCCAGATGCCGGCGGTCACGTGGTGGGGGCCCCAGTCCCAGCCGAAGTTCGCGGCGGCCTTGCGCACGTGGGCGTACGGCTCGTCGTAGGGGCTCGGCAGCGGGCCGTGCGCGCGCTCGTGCTCGCGGGCGGCGTCCCACGCCGAGGCGAAGCGGACCTCGACCACGTTGTCGCCGGGGCGCAGGGCGTCGTCGACGTTCCAGCGGTACGCCAGGTGCTGGTCCCGCCCCGCCCCGACGAGCAGGCCGTTGACGTACACCTCGGCGAACGTGTCGAGGCCGTCGGCGACGAGATCGGTGCGGGCGCCGGGCGTGGGCGACCAGTGCACGCTGCGCCGGTAGGTCCAGCGGGAGCGGCCCACCCACATCTGGTCGTGCTCGCCCGTTCCGGCGTCGGGGTCGGCGATGAGGCCGGCGGCCAGCAGCGCGGTGTGCACCTCGCCGGGCACCTGCGCGGGGACGGCGGCGCCGCGCACCGCGTCGGGCACGCCCGGCGGGCCGCCCGCCCACGTGAGCTCCCAGGCGCCGCCGAGGTCGAGCCGGGTCAGCGCGGCCGTCGTGGCCTGCGTGGTGAGAGTCATCCCTTGACCGCCCCTGCGGTGAGTGCTTCCTGCATGCGGCGGCTCGACAGCGAGTACGCGACGTAGACAGGCAGCAGTGTGAGCACGGTGCCGGCGGTGAGCACGCCGAAGTTGGTGGCGTCGGACACGAGCGTCGGCAGCGCGACCTGTACGGTGCGCACGTCGGGGCCGGTGCCGGTGATGGCCAGCGAGAACAGGTACTCGTTCCAGAACGTCAGCAGCTGCAGGATCGTCACGCTCACCAGGCCGGGCATGGCGATCGGGATGAACACGCTGAGCAGCAGCCGCCAGTGCCCGGCGCCGTCCAGCGCCGCCGACTCGATGAGCGCCGGCGGTACCGTGCGCATGAACTGGGTCAGCAGCAGCACCGACAGCGGCAGTGCGCTCGCCGGCAGGAACAGCATCTGGAACTCGCGGGTGTAGAACAGGTCCATCCGGATCGCCAGGATGACCGTGGGGATCAGCGCGGCGAAGGGCGGGATGAGGAAGCCGGCGAAGAAGGCGCCGGTGACCGCGCGGGCCAGCCGGTTGTCCTGGCGTGCGAGGGCGTATGCGGCCGGCACGGCGAGGGTCAGCGTGAGCACGATCGCCACGGCGGAGATGAGCAGCGAGTTGAGCAGCGCCTGGCCGAGGCCGGCGGTGCGCCAGGCGGTGGAGAAGTTCGCCCACAGCCAGTGCGACGGCAGCGCGAACGGCCGCGTGAAGATCTCGATGTTGGTCTTGAGGGCGCTGACGGCGAGGTAGTACAGCGGCAGCGCGAGCAGCAGCGCGTACAGCCACGACAGGATGGTCGCGACCGACCCTCGCTGTTTCTGTGCGGTCATCGAGTGTTCTCCAGGGAACTGCGCAGCAGCGCGCGGATGAGGAGCATCCCGGCGACGCCGAGGACGAGCAGGGCCACGCCGACGACCTGGCTGTAGCCGAGGTCGCGCTGGGCGAACGCCTTCGCGTACACCAGGTAGGACAGCGTGGTCGAGGAGGTGCCGGGGCCGCCCTTGGTGAGCAGCAGGATGAGGGCGGCGGAGGTGAACAGCGTCCAGAGGTACTGCAGCATCGTCAGCGTCCGCACGTAGTCCTTGACCATCGGGAACGCGATCTGCCACATGATGCGCAGGCGCCCGGCGCCGTCGATGCGGGCCGCCTCGACCACGTCGGCGGGCAGGCTCGCCAGCCGCGCGGCGAACAGCACCGCGGTCCAGCCGACGCCGCGCCACAGGTCGATGGCGATGAGGCTGGGCAGCGCGGTGGCCGGGTCGGCGAGCCACGGAGTGACCAGCGAGTCGAGGCCGAGCGCGCGCAGCGCACCGTTGACGCCCCCGTCGGGGGACAGCACGCCGTAGAAGATCATGCCGGTGACGGAGATGGAGATGAGGCCGGGGGAGAAGTAGAGCACCGACAGCACGCGGTAGCCGCGGGGCTTGGTGCTCAGGTGGTACCCGAGCATGAACGCCAGCGGGATCATCACCGGGATGACGACGGCGACCTGCAGGGCGCTGTTGCGCAGGGCGTCGTAGAAGACCGGGTCGTGCAGCACGTGGTCGACGTTCTCGAAGCCGACGTACGAGGGCTCGTACAGCAGCCCCTTCCACCGCAGCGTTGCGATGACGAACATCGCGGCGAGCGGGCCGACGGAGAAGACGGCGAACCACACCAGGGACGGGACGGTGAGCCACAGGACGCGGGCGGAGTGCAGCCCGCCGCCGCGGCGCCCGCGCCGTCGGGGCTCGGCCGGGCGCGGCCGGGCGGCGCCGGCCAGGACGCTGGTCGTTGACATCGTGGGTTCCTTCGGCGGAGCAGGGGGGCCGCCCGGGTCGCGGGCGGCCCCCGTTGGCGGGACGGCTAGCCCTTGGTCGCGGTGTCGAGGCCGGCGCAGATCTGCTGCGGCGTCGACTTGCCGTACGCACCGGTCAGGACCTGGATGATCCGGTCGGACGCGGAGCCGATCCACACGTCGGGCAGCACCGCGTAGTCGACGGTGTTGTCCAGGCCCAGCGACTGCGACAGCAGCGGGTTGGTGGCGTAGGAGGCGAAGTCGCCCGACGTCGGCGGCAGGATGCCGGAGTCCTTGACGAAGTCGCCGACGGCCGTGTCCGCGTAGAACTTCGTGACCAGGCGCTTGACGTTGTCGATGTGGCCCGCCTCGGCGCCCTTCTTGGTGATCATGAAGCCGACGCCGGTGAAGCCGCGGTACGCCGTGGGCTTCTTGAACGTCGAGCCGCTCGGCACCGGGAAGCCACCCAGCGTCGTCTTCTTGTCGATGCCCGTGCCCGAGGCGGTGGACTCGGTGTACGCCCACGACCCGGCCGGCATGATGGCCGCCTTGCCGCCGTAGTACGCCGCGTACATGCCGTCGGCGATGAGCCCGGCCGCGTTGTCGACGAAGACGCCGCCGTCGCGCAGCTGGGTGAACAGCTTGATGCCGTCCATCACCGACGGGGTGGAGCAGTAGCCGCCGGACTGCATGACCTTCTTCATGGCCGCGGCGTCGGTGTAGGACTGCGCGATCTGGTAGAACAGCTTCTGCCCGGTCCAGTCGTTGCCGCCGACGGTCAGCGGCCCGATGCCCTTCGCGCGCAGCTTCTGCGCGGCGGCGATCAGCTCGTCGGTGGTGGCCGGGATCTTGTCGACGCCGGCCTGCTTGAGCAGGTCGCTGTTGTACCACAGCGGCCAGCTGAAGCCGGAGAACGGCAGGCCCTGCAGCTTGCCGCCGGCCGCGCCGCCGACGCGCCACTCGTCCAGGGCGGCGGGCTTGATCTTGCCCTCGAGGCCCCAGTCCTTGACGTACTGGTCCGCGGGCACGGTGACGCCGGCGTCGAGCCAGCCCAGCGTCTTGTCGAAGAGGTTGACGATCACGAGGTCGGGCGACTTGCCGGCCGCGACCGCGTTCTCGACCTTGTCGTCGATGGTCTCCAGGCCTTCGGTGACGTTGACCTTGATGCCCGTCTCGGCGGTGAACGCCTGGAAGACCCGGTTCTGCGCGGCTGCCGCGGAGTTGCCCGCCGACCAGCGCGTGACGACGTCGATGGAGGTCGGTGCGGCCGCGGAGTCGTCATCGCCGCCGCAGGCGACGAGGGCGGGTCCGAGGGCAAGGGCGGCGACGACGAAGGCCGCGGCGCCGCGCACGGCCCGGGGCCTGGTGCGGTGGTCCATAGGGGAGTCCTTTGCGTCTGCGTGCAGGAAGGAACGGCGACGCGCACCGGGGGTGTCGACCGGCCGCCGCCGAGGGGTGTTCGCCACACAGCGTCCCCGCCGCGGTCCCTGAAGTCAACAACAAAGATTTTTAATCTATGAAAGTGCTGGACGCAGCAAAAGTTCGCGATCGGCACTGCTCGACTGGTTGGTCCGGCCGGTATGCGCGGACGGTGAGCCCGCTGCGGCGCAGCGTCGTTTTCTCTCCACGATCATGGCGATGTCTGATTTGTCCTCGGCCGTTCCGCATGATCGTGGAGAGAAAACGCTGCCGACAGCCTGGAGCGGACAGCAGCGGGGCCAAGGAAACGCCGTTATTCCTGTTATGCCGGATAAGTCGGGCGCTGGTGCGCGCGACTTATCCGATTTATCTTCTGTCAGGGTATAAATCCGACATGTCGTGGCGCGCCAGCGCCCGACATGTCGTAAATGCGCTGTGTTCGGGCGGGTCGTTGGTGGTGGGGGCTAGCGGCTGGAGCCGCGGACGATGAGCTTGGCCGGGGCCGCGCGGACCGTGCGGGGCGGCGCGCCGGACAAGGCGTCGGACAGGGCGTAGCCGACGAGCTCGCCGAGCTCCTGCACGTCGTGGCTGACGGCGCTGAGCGGCGGCACCGCCAGCTGGCACAGCGCCGAGTCGTCCCAGGCGACGAGGGACAGGTCGGCCGGCACGGCCAGGCCCAGGCGGCCGGCCTCGTGCAGCGCGCCGAGCGCCATGACGTCGTTGTCGAAGACCAGCGCGGTCGGGCGATGCTCGAGGGCGGCGAGGGCGGTCACCGCGCGCACGCCGGCCGCCTCGGAGTAGTCGCCGTCGAACGCTGTGGTGCGCGCGCCGTGCTCGGCGGCGACGGCCTCGAACGTGCGGCGGCGGATGATGGTGTGCGCCATCGCTGCCGGGCCGCCGACGTGGCCGAGGTGCGTGTGGCCGGCCGCGACCAGCTCGCCGACCACGTCGCGCATGGCGACCTCGTCCTGCGTCCACACCGTGGGCAGGCCGTCGGCGGTGAGCGGGTCGCCGATGACGACGCAGGGCAGGCCCAGGTCCTTGACGAGGGCGGCGCGCTCGTCGCCGGGCAGCAGGTCGATGAGGATGACACCCTGCACCTGGCCGTACTGCGCCCAGGCCCGCATCCGCTCCACAGCCTGCGCCACCGTGGCCACCACCTGCAGCAGCACGGGCACGCCCAGCGGGACGAGCACCCGCTCCATGCCGGCGATGAACTCGTGGAAGAACGGCTCGGCGCCGAGGACCTCCGCGTCGCGCACGAGGGCAAGCCCGACCGGCGTGCCCTGCTGCGGCGTCGGTACCGCGGCCATCGCTGCCTCCTCGTGGTTTAACCTACGTCCCCGTAACGTAGTCGTGCGACAGCGTACGGCGAGACGAGAGGCGGTGGGCGTGGCGCGACGGGAGTCGGCGGCCGCGGGGCCCGGCAGCCGCGCGCTCATCGTGGACCTCATCCGCTCCTCCGGCCCGATCAGCCGGGTGGAGCTGGTCAACGCGACCGGCCTGACCCAGCCGACGATCTCCAACATCGTGCGCCGGCTCATCGACGACGGCGTGGTGCGCGAGACCGGCGACACGGTCGCGACCCGCGGCAAGCCCCGCTCGATGCTCGTCATCAACTCCCGCGCGGCCTACGGCGTCGGCATCCACGTCGGCGCCGACACGCTCACGTGCGTGGTCACCGACACCCGCGGCGGCACCGTCGGCCGGCAGCTCGTCGCGGCTCCGGCCGACGGGCGGCCGGAGAGCGTGGCCGCGCGCCTCGCCACGCTGTACCACGACGTCACCAACGGCCTGGGGCTGCCGCCGCAGAGCGTCGCCGGCATGGCCGTCGTCGGCCCCGGCCCGGTCGACGTCGCCCGCGGCCGCTTCGTCGCGCTGCCCGGGCCGCAGCGCCCGGCCGGGCTCGACCTGGCGCACGCGCTGACCGGCCGCCTCGGCGTGCCGGTGCTCGTCGACAGCGACGCCGGCGCGGCCGCCGTCGGCGAGTTCTGGGGCCGGCAGGTCTCGCGCGAGCGGACCTTCGGCTGCCTGTACATGAACTCCGGCATCGGCTCCGGCGTCGTGCTCGACGGCGCCCTGCACCGCGGCGCGAGCTCCAACGCCGGCAAGCTCGGCCACGTCTCGGTCGTCCGCGACGGCGAGCCGTGCCACTGCGGCAACCGCGGCTGCCTGGAGCAGTACGCCGCGCCCCACGTCGTCGTGGCCCGCGCCCGGGCCGAGCGCGGCCTCGCCGACCGCCTGGGCATCCGCCCCGACGACCCGGACGCGCGCGCCTTCGACGTGCTGGCCCGCGCGGCCATCTACGGCGACGAGCGGGCCCGCGCACTCGTCGACGAGTCCGCGGCGCTGCTGGCCGAGGGCGCGCTGGCGCTGGCCAACCTGTGGGACATCGACACGCTCGTGCTGGCCGGCCCGGGCTTCGCCGTCGCCGGCTCGATCTACGTCACCGAGATCCGCCGCCGCCTCGCCGAGCGCGCCTTCGCCCGCGAGGTCCACGAGGTGCGGGTCGACCTGTCGAGCAACCCGCGCGACTCGGCCGCGATCGGCGGCGCCGCCCTGGTCCTGCAGGCCTCGGTCGCCCCCGGCCACGGCCCCGAGGTCGCCTCGCGGGTCTAGCGCCGGAACAGGCCTCGCCACCACACCATCAGCGACCGCGGTCGATGCAACGGTCGCCTCGCGGGTGGGTCTAGCGCGATCGCCGGGGCCACGGGTACGGTGCTCAGATCAGCCGCCCGCCTCAGGTTGACGACGCTCTACGATCATCATAGATTAATAATGTAACTTATTCGGTACATCCTTGGGCCATTCGGCAGCCTCGAGGACGCGCCCCTCCGCTGCCATCGTGATCGGCGTTCACGGTGGGATTCCGCCTCCCAACGGGGTTCCGCCTCCCGCTGGGAGTCTCCGCTCGTGAAGGAGCCCCATGACCCACAGCAGGATCCGGCGGGCCGCTCGCGGCGCCGCCGGGATCACCGCGCTCGGCGTCGCCGCCGCGGTCGTCTGGATCGCGGTGCCGTCGCTCGCGGCCCAGTCCGCGTCCGCCGCGCCCCGCGTCATCCACGTGGCCAAGAACGGCAGCGACGCCAACGCCGGCACGCAGGCCGCCCCCTACCTGACCATCAACCGCGCGGCCCAGGACGCGCAGCCCGGCGACACGGTGGTCGTGCACGCCGGGTTGTACCGCGAGCAGGTCAAGCCGGCGCGCGGCGGCACCGGCGAGACGGCACGCATCACCTACACCACCGCCCATGACGGCGACGCGGTCATCAAGGGCTCCGAAGAGATCAACAACTGGGTGCGGTCCAGCGGCAACGTCTGGAGCGTCACGCTGCCCAACACCTACTTCGGCTCGTTCAACCCGTACGCGACCGGGCAGCCGCAGGGCGGCGGCGACGCCACGTTCCCCGGCTACACCGCGGGCGACGTCTACCTGGACGAGACGGCGTACTACGAGAAGGCCGCGCTGACCGACGTGCAGAACGCGGCCAGCACCTGGTTCACGCAGGTGACCGGCGGGATCACGACCATCTGGGCGAACTTCGGCGGCGCCGACCCCAACGCCCGGCTCGCCGAGATCAACGTGCGCCGCCAGATCTTCGCACCGGACGTGTGGGGCCTGGGCTACATCACCGTGGACGGGTTCACCGTCAAGCACGCCGCCGGCACCTACTCCGACTTCCCGAGCAGCCCGTCGCGGCGGCAGGCCGGCGCCATCAGCGTCAACGGCGGCCTGCGCTGGATCATCCAGAACAACACCGTCATCAACGCCCGCACGATCGGCATCGACATCGGCCTGGGCTGCGACGAGTGGGCCGGCAACCGCCCCGGCACCACCAGGACGAACTTCCACAACACGAGCCAGTACGGCTCGCACATCGTGCGCAACAACTACATCGCCAAGTCCGGGCAGTCCGGCATCGCCGGCGTCTTCTCCTGGAACTCCGACATCCTGTACAACCGGATCGAGGACACCAACTACCGCAACGAGTTCAGCGGCGCCGAGACGGCCCCGATCAAGGTCCACTACATGAACGAGGGCCTCATCAAGGGCAACTACGTCAAGAACTCGCGCGGCGGCAACTCCGCCGGCATCTGGACCGACTGGGGCAACCAGAACGTCCGCATCACCGGCAACATCGTGATGAACGCACCCTGGGGCTACTACGCCGAGGCGGTCTTCGGCCCGATCCTCGTGGACAACAACGTCTTCATCGGCAACAGCGACATCCGCACGCTGGACGCCACCGGCATCGTCTTCGCCAACAACCTGTTCATCGACAACCATAACATCAACATCGACGGCAGCGGCCGGGACGCGTACTACTTCCAGCCCGGCACGATGAACGAGACGACCGCGCTCACGTCGCCGACGAAGGACTTCTTCTACAACAACCTCGTGCGGGGCTCGACGCTGCCCAACGACGCAACGAACAAGACATTCGTGAAGGAAGGCAACTTCACCAACGTCATCTCCGGCGTGCAGACCACCGCGACCAACACGTCGTTGCAGCTCAACTTCACCGTCAGCGGCACCGTCAGCGGCCTCACGCAGGTGACGAAGTCGCGGGTCGGCATCATCCCGAAGGCCAACGAGAGCATCGCCTCGGACGTGAACACCGACTTCTTCGGCAACGCGATCCCGGCCACCAACGTCGTGGCGGGGCCGTTCGCCAACGCGCACACCGGCGCGAACTCGTACACGCTGTGGCCGCCCGCCGGGCAGGTCGTGCCGAACCCGCCGGCGCCACCGGCCGACCAGCCGGTGAACCTGTCGCGCAACGCCGGCGCCCGGGCCGTCGCGTCGTACCAGGACGGCACGCTCGTCGCCGCCAACGCCATCGACGGCAACCCGTCCTCGCGCTGGTCCAGCGACCACAGCAACGACAACAACGCGTGGATCTACGTCGACCTGGGCGGCACCTACAACGTGCAGCAGGTGGCGCTGTCTTGGGAGACCGCGTTCGCCAAGGGGTACAAGATCCAGGTGTCGGACAACGCGTCGACCTGGACGGACGTCTTCTCCACCACGACCGGCGACGGCGGCTCGGACACCATCGCCGTCAACCGCAGCACCCGGTACGTGCGCATGCAGGGCGTCACCCCGAACACCCAGTGGGGATACTCGCTGTGGGAGTTCGAGGTGTGGGGCACGAGCGGCACCACCCCGCCGCCGTCCGGCGGCCCGACGGTATACGGCGACGCCAACTTCACCGGCCCCTCGGCGCAGCTCGCGGTCGGCAACTACGACCTGGCGCAGCTGCAGGCGCTCGGCATCGCCAACGACACCGTCTCCTCGATCCGGGTGCCGTCCGGATACGTCGTCACCGGATACGCCGACGCCGGCTTCGCCGGCACGGCGTGGACCTTCCGCGCCGACAACACCAACCTGCTGAACACCGGCAACAACGACGCCATCTCCTCGCTGCGCGTCACCACCGCCTGATCCGTTGCTGTTGACCCCGGGGCGGCCGCTCTCCGCCCCGGGGTACACCCCCATGTGAAGGAGCCCCATGAAACAGGGCCAACACCGCACGATGTCCCGCGGCGCCGTCCTCAGACGCGTGCTCGGCGTCGCCGCGGCCGTCCTCCTGCTCACCCCCGCCGCGCTGCAGGCCAGCGCGGCCGACCCGCCGGTGAACCTGTCGCGCAACGCGGGCGCCGTGGCGGTCGCCTCCTACCAGGACGGCACGCTGGTCGCCGCCAACGCCATCGACGGCAACACCGCAACCCGCTGGTCCAGCGACCACAGCAACGACAACAATGCGTGGATCTACGTCGACCTGGGCACGTCCTACGCCGTGACGTCGGTGGTGCTGCGATGGGAGACCGCCTACGCCAAGGCGTACAAGATCCAGGTCTCGGACAACGCGTCGAGCTGGACCGACGTCTTCTCCACCACGACCGGCGCCGGCGGCACCGAGACGGTGAACTTCAGCCGCACCACGCGGTACGTGCGGATGCAGGGCTTGACCCCGAACACCCAGTGGGGCTACTCGCTGTGGGAGTTCGAGGTCTGGGGCACCGGCGGCAGCACCCCGCCGCCACCGCCGCCGCCGACCGGCGGCGCGCCGGCGATCGCGACGTCGAACACCTACCCGCAGACCTACGGCGACTGGGCGAACGGGCTGCTGGCCGGCAACGGCAAGCAGGGCATCATCGTGTTCGGCAACCCGCGCAACGAGACCGTCGTGTTCAACGACAAGCGGTTCTTCATGGCGCGCACGGAGGCCCGGCCGCACCGCACGTTCAACACCGTCAGCGCGGACAACATCAACCGCATCCGCGACATGGCGATCGCCGGGCAGTATCAGCAGGCGAACCAGCTCGCCGCCGACGTCCAGGGGTACCAGGGCGGCGGTGAGGGCAGCAAGCATCCGGGCTTCAAGATGACCATGCAGATGCCCGACGCCGGCACGGTGCGCAACTACACCCGCTCCACGGACTACGCCAACGGCGTGGTGTCGGTGAAGTGGGCGGACGACATGGGCAGCTGGCAGCGGGACTCGTTCGTGTCCCGGACCGACGGGGTCACGGTGCAGTACATTCCGGCGCCGTCCGGGCAGCGGCTCAACGTGACGCTGGGCCTGACGATCGACCCGGGCATGAACCTGACGAACAAGGGCGTGACCTACACCAACAACTCCAACGTGAACTTCCTCAACCTGCGGGCGAAGTACCCCAGTGGCTCCTACAACGCCGGCTACGAGGGCGTCACCCGCATCGTGACCGACGGCACGAAGACGATGTCCGGCACCAACGTCGTCGTCGCCAACGCGACCTACGTGACGCTGCTGTCACTCACGCAGCGGTACAACGGCACCTACAACGGCGGCGTCACCGCGGAGACGGAGTGGAACCGGCAGCTGCTGCAGTCGCAGCTGAACGGGATCAACGACAGCTACCAGACGCTGCTGAACCGCCACACGGCCAAGCACCGGGAGATCTTCGGCCGGGTCAACATCGACTTCGGCGCGAGCGCAACGGACCGGGCCAAGCCGACCGAGCAGCTGTTGTCGGAGCAGAAGAACTCCTCGACGCCGAATCTGGCGCTCTACGAGCGGATGTTCTACGCCGGGCGGTACCACCTGCTCGCCTCAAGCAACGACACGGCCGCGCCCGACCTGCTGGGCAACTGGACCGGCGACAGCAACGTCGGCTGGGACGGCTACTACCACCTCGACGCCAACCTCAACCTGCAGATCTCCAGCGGCAACGTCGGCAACATGCCGGAGGCCATGGCCGGGTACTTCTACCTCAACCAGCAGTGGCAGGCGGACTTCCGGACCAACGCGCGCAAGCTGCTCGGCACGCGGGGCATGCTCACCGGCGGCAACACGCCGAACGAGGAAGGCCTCATCTCCAACATCAACTTCGACTACCCGTACCAGTACGTCACCGGCGGCGAGTCGTGGCTGCTGTACCCGTTCTGGGAGTACTACGAGGTCACCGGCGACACGACCTTCCTGGCCAACAAGTACTACCCGCTGATCCGCGACATGGGCGACTTCTACGAGGACTTCCTCGTCAAGAAGGACGGCAACGGCAAGTACATCCTCGCCGGGTCCATCTCGCCGGAGAACCGCCCGCCGAACGGCGTGCCGCTGGCGGTGAACTCGGTGTACGACATCTCCGGCGCCCGCTTCGCCCTGTCCACGCTCATCCAGACGAGCCGGACGCTCGGCCGCGACGCCGACAAGATCCCGGTCTGGCAGGAGAAGCTCGACAACCTGCCGCCGTACATCGTCAACAACGACGGCGCCCTGGCCGAGTGGGCGACGCCGGGCCTGGCCAACCAGAACCAGTACCAGCACCGGCACTCCAGCGGCCTCATGCCGGTCTGGCCGTACCGGGAGATCACCCCGGAGACGAACCGGGCGCAGTACAACGCGGCCCACGTGTTCCTGCAGAAGAAGGACCAGGGTAACTACGAGAACGCCGGGCACGGCCTGCTGCACGGCGCCCTCATCGCCGCCGACCTCAACGACGCCGGCTCGGTCAACGCCAAGCTGCTGCGCTTCGCGAAGGACGACTACTACTACAGCAGCATGGCCACGTCGCACTACAACAACCACAGCGTCTTCGCCACCGACGTGGTCAACTCCGTTCCCACGATCATGATGGAGATGGCGGCCGCCACTCAGCCCGGCACCCTCGAGCTGCTGCCGGCGATGCCCGCGGGCCTGTCGAAGGGCTCCATCAACGGCATGCTGGGCAAGGGCCAGTTCACCATCAACAACCTGACCTGGGACAACAACGCCCACACGATCAAGGTGACGCTGACGTCGAAGATCAACCAGAACCTGACGCTGATCCAGCGCAACGGCATCGCCTCGATCACCACCGACGGCGGCGCGGTCCAGAGCTCGCCGCTGGGCAACATCGCCCGCGTCGTGCCGCTGCAGGCCGGCCGGGCGACCACCCTCAACATCACCACGACCGCGGGCCGGACCAACCTGGCGCTGGGCAAGCCCGCCACGGCGTCGTCGCAGTCCAGCGCCGACCAGTCCGCCGCGAAAGCCGTCGACGGCGACACGGCGTCGCGCTGGGCGGCGAGCCAGGACCCGAACAACTGGATCCAGGTCGACCTCGGCGGCACGTTCAACCTGAGCGAGGTGGACCTGCTGTGGGAGGCGTCGTACGCGAAGGGGTACAAGCTGCAGGCCTCCACTGACGGCTCGTCATGGCGAGACATGTACACCACGACCACCGGCGCCGGCGGCACCGAGCGGATCACCGTCAGCGGCCAGGCCAGATACGTCCGGATGCAAGGCACACAACTGTCCGGGCAGTGGGGCTATTCGCTGTACGAGCTGCAGGTCTACTGAACGAACTCTCCCGGGCGGGCGTTGCGTGGCGCCCGCCCGGCACCTTGCGCGGGACGAACTACGAAAGGACGACCAGGGTGGGACCGAGACATCGACGCATCACCTAACATCGCTGGCCGGTCATCGTCGCCGTGCTCGCGGTGGCGCTCGCGATCACCGGGGCCGGCGCGGTGCTGCGCCCGGCAACGGCGCGGGCGGCCGCCGGCGACTGGACCGGCACCTGGGCGGTCGCGCCGCAGTCCAGCAACGCGACGTTCAACCGGCAGACGATCCGTCAGATCGTACGCACCTCGATCGGCGGTACCGCGGCGCGAATCAAGCTCTCCAACGTGTTCGGCAACCAGCCGGTCACCTTCGCCGACGTCCAGTTGGCCCAGTACTCCGGCGGATCGTCCGTCGTCGCCGGATCCACCCGCACCGTGACGTTCAACGGCGCGGGATCGGTGACGGTACCGGCCGGCGGCTCGGTGCTCAGCGACTCCGTCGCCTTCACGGTCGGCGCGGAGTCGGACGTCGCGGTGAGCTTCTACCTGCCCTCGGCGACCGGCAACGCCACCCAGCACCAGCTCGGCAACCAGAACAACTACGTCGTCGCGGGCGACGTGGCGGGGCAGACCACGCTGTCGGGGGCCGCCACGACGGGCTCGTACTCGTTCCTGACCAACGTCGACGTGCAGAACCCGGCCGCGGAAGGCCGTCGTTACGCTCGGCGCCTCGCTCACCGACGGCTACGCCTCCACCTTCGGCGCCAACCACCGCTGGCCCAACCTGCTCGCCGGCCGGCTCAACAGCGCCGGGCACACCGTCGGCGTGCTCAACGCCGGCATCTCCGGCAACGACCTGCTCAAGGACGGCGCCGGACCCAGCGCGCTCAACCGCTTCCAGCGCGACGTGCTCCAGCAGCCCGGCGCCAAGTGGGTGGTCCTCTCCGACGACCCGATCAACGACCTCGGCGACCCCAACCCGCCGACCGCCGCCCAGCTCATCAGCGGCATCCAGCAGCTGATCTCGCAGGCGCACGCCGCCGGCCTGAAGTTCATCTGCTCCACGCTCACCCCGTTCAAGGGCGCGGGCTACTGGACCCAGACCGGCGAGAACGGCCGCGCGGCGATCAACAGCTTCATCCGCGGCGCCGGCAGCGGATGCGACCACGTCCTCGACCAGGACACCGCCACGCACGACCCCGGCAACCCGCAGGCGTTCCTGCCCGCGTACGACTGCGGCGACCACCTGCACCCCAACGACGCCGGCTACCAGGCCATCGCCAACGCCGTCGACATTCCCGCCATCTTCGGCTCCGGCGGCGGGGTGCGGGATCTGGCGCAGGGCCGACCGGCGCAGGCGTCAGCGTCGGCCCTGGCACAGGTCTGGGTGCGGCGAATGCGGTCGACGGTTCGGAGGCGACGCGGTGGAGCAGTGACTACGTGGACCCGTCGTGGTTGGTCGTGGATCTGGGTGCCACGTATTCGATCAGCCGGGTCCGGTTGAGTTGGGAGGCGGCGTACGGCCGGGCGTACCAGATCCAGACATCGCCGGACGGCAGCAGCTGGACGACGGTCTACTCGACGGCGTCGGGGGACGGCGGCGTCGACGACCTGACGGTCTCCGGCACCGGGCGCTATGTGCGGATGTACGGCACCCAGCGGGCCACGCAGTGGGGGTACTCCCTCTGGTCGTTCCAGGTGCTCGGCTCCTAGCCGCGGCTGGCGTAGAGGTACACCGTGATGGCGTCTTCGGCATCGAGGTTGAACATCACCGATCGGTATGTGCCGTCGGTCGTCGGTTGGTCCTCCTTGATGCCGGAGACGGACTTGGCGGTCTCGGGATCCCAGAGGTTGCCCCCACCGAGGTTGTGCTTCGCGGTGATGGCCCGCAGCCCCGGTGTCGGGGGTGCGGTGAACTTCCCGCCGGCGACGAACGCGTCGAGTCCGGTGCGCGGGATGCGGAACTTCGCCGAGAGATAGGTTTCCAGACCGTTGCTGTAGACGGCGGCGAGCAGCACTGTCCCGGGTGGAAGGGTCACGTGGGCCACCGCCTCCACCTGGGACGCGCTCGCCATCTCCGGCTTGGACTGCGTCGGCAGCAGGTTGACGCCGGCAGCGTCCGCGACAAAACCCGCCACGCCGCACGAGAGCAGTGAGAGCACGAGGCTAACGCTCGCGAGTACGAGCGCGAGTCTGCCCTGACGGGTGCGAGACGCGGGCGCGGGCGCGTCGATCATGGCCGAACTGTAGACCACGCAGCGGTTGTCGTGGGGCACGACCTGAATGACCCCGTTCGACCGGGTCATTCAGTGACACGACGGCATGTCGGCCGCACCCCGGCGCTGCCGAGAATCGATCACGTGAAGCGTCTGCTGCAAATTGCCTTCGTCGTGGTTCTCGCGGTCCTCGCCTACAACGTCGCGACCGGCCGGATTGACGTCCACCTGCCGACCCAAGCGGCTGGGCCGGACGACGAGCGGCACGACGGCGGCGACGGCGGCGGCCGGGGTCCCAAGGTCGACGTCGAGCGCACTTCGGCGGCGCCGAAGACCACCCCGGCGCGTACCCCGGAGGCCTTCCCGGGCCGGATCACCACGTCGTACCGGGGGACGAGCGGCAACGTCTTCGACTCGTCGGGCAAGGCGGTCGCGGCGTGCGGGAACATCAAGGTCGACGTCCGGCTGGAGGCGTACGGGGGGCGGGCCCGGTGGACCGGCACCGCGCTGAGCAACTCCCCGACCGGCGGCATCGCGCCCGACGTGGTCATCGACCCCGCGTCCGGCCGGCTCGACGACAAACAGACCCAGATCGTGCAGATCCGGGGCCGGTTCTCTGGCAACCGGTTCTACGTCCGGCTCGCCGACGAAGGCGGCTCGGCGGTCACCACCGAGTTCGTCTGCTGAGCCGGCACCCGGTCACACCATCGTCCGGCCGATGGCGTCCGCGGCCGCAAGCAGGGGCCGGGACAGCAGCTGCGGGCGAAGCGTCGGGGTGCGACCGGTCACGCCGACCGCGGCGACCACCCGGCCGCTGGAATCCCGCACGGCCGCCGCCACGCAACTGAAGCCGAGGGTCGCCTCCTCGTGCTCCACGGCGATACCGGTGTCGCGGATCGTCGCGAGCACGGCCTCCATGGCGCGCCAGTGCGTGACGGTACGGGTCGTGGCGCGCCCCAGTGACCGGCCGCGCAGGTCGTCGACCAGGGCGGGCCGGTCCGCCAGCACGATGCGGCCCGAGGCCGAGGCGAGGAACACCGGGTCCCGGATCAGGCTGGGCCAGGGACGGCGCACGTCGGCGAGGCGGTTCGCACCGAACACCGAGTCGACGATCGCGTTCGTCGTCTCGGTCGACACCATGAGAAAGGCGATCTCTCCCGACCTGGCGTGCAGGTCCTGCAGGTAGGCGGTGGCGGGCCGGTACCCGCGCTGCTCGCCGGCCAGCGCCCCGAACTCCAGCAGGCGCGATCCCAGCCGGTACACATTGCCGCTGCGGTCGAGCACCCCGCGCTCGACGAGCTGCCCGGCGATGCGCCGCACGGTCGGCTTCGGGATCGCGGTGCTGCGCGTGAGCGCACCGAGCGTGGCCCGGTCCCCGAGCGCCGTCACCGCGTCGAGGATCGAGAAGACCCGCCCGATCACCGTGTGGTCGTCGTCCAACACGCCCTCCCCGGCCGTCTTCCGGCCCCGCACCATTGTCACCCGCTCGTGGGTGACCGGTTCTCCTCGCCACCAGGTCTGCACGTGGGGTGTCTTGAGCCAGCGATGCAGCAGGAAGAAGTCGGCGCGGGTCAGCGGCCGTCAGGTGATCAGCTTAGGGGGGATTATTTGAAGGCGTAGCGGACCTGGCACCTTCGCGCCGCGTAGCCCCGTCACGGACCGTCGCCAACTCGGACTCCGCCGCGCACCGCCTGCGGCATGAGCACGCACGTAATCAAGCAGAGCGACAGCACGGCAGAGCGCGCTTGCGCCCGGTGGCGACCGCGGGAAGAATCTTGCTCGTGCGCCGCTGGATCGCTGGTCTCACCGTGCTCGCGATTGCCATTGTGGCGACGGCGGTGGTCGTGCTCTGGCGCCGCGTGTACGACCCGCGGCAGTACCCAGGCAGCGACCACGTCATGCTCTGGAACGCGCTGACTTGGGCCCATTTAGAGCTGCCGGAGTGCGGCGAGCGCGGGCTGCGGTACGGGTACTACAGCAACATCTTCGGCGAGGCCGACATGCTGATGCGGATCTCCGCGTCGCGTGGATGCATCGAACAGTTCCTGTCAGTGAACGCTGCCGAACTCATCGACGCTGAGGACAGGCCGCCGACGTTCGTCACCGAAGCGCCTGATGCGTGTGGCTGGCCGGACAACCGACTCCTCACCGGCTACTCCATCGCCGCCAACCGGACCTCACCGGCGACTGTGGAACTCGCCACCGACCTGGACACCACTCCGCTCGCCGACCTCTTCGTCCACGCATCCAGCAGCTAGTGTCCGTCGCTCCGTCGAGAGGCTTGCCGAGCTGGCTCGCTCAACGATCGAGCATCGAGTGCGAGGCGCGCCATTTCGATGGGCGCGCCGCTCGACAGGCGGACACCAGCAACGCGCCCCGGTCGCGAGGACTGGTCCCGGGTGCTCGTCATCCCAACTGGCTACTGCCGCAGGCAGCGCGCTCTTCGCGACATGAGCAGATGCTGCGAGGTCGGCGTTACCTTCACAGAGCCGACGTTCATGGGTGTATCAGCCGTACTCGTCGACGTCGAGATCGGCGTGGATCGAGACCAGGAATGCCAGATCCGCAGCCGTGATGTGCCAGCCCAGGAGGTGATGCTGGCCGGGAAGGGCAGCGAGGACCATGCCGGTGTCCTCAGGTTCCGGAGGCCATGTAGGCGGCGAGGATTTAGTTGGGGTGGGCCGCATGCAGTAGGAGCTCACCGAGGGGCCGCAACACGGGCGTCGGAGACAGGAATGGTAGGCATACATCACCGTGCGTCACCAGCGGGGATGAACTCCAGAGCGCTCGCCGCGGCATGAGCGGAAGCCAAGATCCGGCGGTCGGCGCCGCTGTCATCCGCAGCCCGCCGAATGAGATGAGGACGCCTCACGTAATCAGTAGAGCCCCGCGGTCGAGTGCGGCCGGCCAGGAGCGGATGCGGTGACACGGCCTGCACGACTTGCCCAGTTCCGGCCTGCACAGCGGTGCCGGGTCATTGTGGCTAGTCGGCCGGGTCGACCGAGTCGGTGTGTGCGTTGCCGCCGGCGGACGCCTTGAGGGTGATTTCCCAGGTGGTGTACTGCCTGCTGGTGGTCTCGAAGTCGATGGGGTCCGTGAACTTCGATACCTTGCGCTCGCGGTCGGCGGCAGATCAGGACACTCCAGAGGGCGTTTCGTCGGATTGGCTTGGCGGTGCCGCCGACCGCTAGACGAGCGACGTAATCGCCAGCACCTTGCCCTCGGCGATGACTTGGCGTCACTCGGACCATCGAACTTGACGCATCCCCGTATGGTGGCCTTGCCGCATCGTGGTTCCGTCGATTCGCCCAGGAAGTCGCCCGGCCTACGGAGGTGCTGTGAAGTTCGACGACGTGTTCTGGTACATCGTCATATTCCTGTTCCTCTTCAGCGGCAGTATCGCTGGGTTCGTCCAGCACCTCCAGTCCCGCCGGCACAGGTTCAAATTGGCGATGGCCAAGGAGAAGGTCAAGTTGGAGCAGGCGAAGGCGAAGCTGGCCGAGGAGCAGAACCGACAGACCGCGCTGGAGGTGCGCAAGGCCGAGCTGGAGATCGAACGCTATGACCGGCGGATCCCGGGCATGCTATCGGTTCCACTAACCGACGACGGCGTGGAAGAGGTGCCGTAGCCGAATCGCCGCCCGACCGCCGGCACCCGTAAGCATATGGGGTCCTCGGTGTTCACGAACGCTGCCGGGGCGGCGGAGCCTGTACCGCAATCGGCGCTGGACGGCACGGTGTATCCGCACATCGGCGGGATAGGAAGCCTTGGCCTCGCCGTGCTGGTCACACGCTGTGACGTGCACGGGCCGGCCGCCGTGCACCAACGGCGGCAGAAGATGATGCCTACGAGACACTGGGTTGGTGTCCAGAGGTGAAGACGGAATCGTGGCGGGCTGCGGTCGACGGGGTCGCGGCTTACCTTGCCGATGAGGATGCCGACGTCCACAACATCGCGGAAGCCGCGGTCCGGGAGGATGCGCTGACGGCCGTGTTGAGCCTGACCGCGCTGGCGGCCGCTGCATCCGGATTCAATGGACGACAGCGACGTGGTACTGCGTCCCTCACGACCACCTGCGTATCAACCAGATCCGTGCACCTGATCTTGGGGTGTTTCCTCAACGTCGCCGCGGCCGTCCCGGGCATGGTCGGGCATGCGGGCGGGGTGCGCCCGACACCCCGACCACCGTGCGCACCGCGCCGCTGCCGGGCCCGCGCCGGCGCCTGTTACTCGTTGAGCCCGGCCACGATCGGCGAGACGGTGCCCACGTCGATGCCCTTCGCTGAGCACGCCTGGTTCGCCCACGGCACGAACACCGCGGCCGTCTCGTCGGGCGGGTACACGCGGAACCCGGCCACCTGCACCGCGTGGCACTGAGGTTCGAATGCGCCCGGCTGCCCCTGCCGCACCACCGCGTGGGCGACCCCCTGCGGCGCCAGCACGACCCGGACCGGTGTCACGTCCGTCATTCGCTGGACGGGGTCGTTGACCTGCTGCCCCGACGGCCCGGTCACCCACGAGACCCCCGGGTACCCGTACAGCGTGCAGGTGCGCGCCGAGACATTGCGGAACACCAGCCAGTGGTACACGCTCCCGGCCGCCCCGCCACCCGGAGAGCCCTGCGCAGTCACCTGCAGCTCCCCGGTGCGGCAACGCGTGGACTGGACCGGCGTGCTTGTCGCGGACGTGGACGGCGACTCGGCCGAGACCGGCGGCTCCAGCGAGGGCGATGGCGATTCGTGCGACGACGGCGCGGAGCGCGTCGGCGACGCCGAGGCACCCGGCGGGAGCACGGGGCCTGGTCCGGTGGCGATGCGGTACGCGACGCCGGTGGCGCCGGTGAGTGCCACCGCCACAGCGGCGGCGACGGCGGTCACCCGCACCGTGCGCCGGCGGCGGGCGGAGCGGGCGATCCGCTCGTACGCGCCGGGGGCAGGGCCGAGCGGCTCGACCTGGTGCCGGTCCAGCCAGCCCTCGAACCGCTCGTCGAACTGGTCGTCGGGGTCAGTCATCGGTGCCATCCAGTTCCGCTCGGATCCGTGCCCTTGCGTGGAACAGATCCGACTTCACCGTTCCCTCCGGGCGCCCGACGATCGCCGAGACCTCCCGGACCGAGAAGCCGGCCAGGTAGTGCAGCAGCAGCGCGGTGCGCTGGTGCTCCGGCAGCAGTTGCAGCGTCGCGCGCAGGTCGTCGCCCCGCTCGGGCCGCCCGTCCGGGACGTCGCGCTGGTCGGCCGCGGCCAGGCTGAGCACGCGGCGCTCCCGCACCGAGCGCCGCCAGTGGTCGCGCAGCAGGTTCACCGCGACCTTGTACAGGTAGGCGTGCGGATCGTACGAGTCGGACCAGCGCGACAACAGCCGGGTGAACGCCTCGGCGGCGATGTCGTGCGCGGTCTCGTCGTCGTCGACCTGCCGACGCACCCAACCGGCGAGGCGGGCGTAGTTCGCCGCGAAGAAGTCGCGTCGCACGTCTTCGTGCATCGCCGCCCGGCCCGCCTCTCGCTGCACCCCCGCCACCGTTACCGTCACGAATCTGCGACGTCACGCCACCCACCGCGGTTGAGCCCCATGACCAAGATCTTCCATGCGGCAATCCGGCGACGAGGTCACACCGGATGACGCGCGCACATCGGCAGTTCCGGGCGCCCGCTGGCGCCGAATGCTGGTCACGAAGCGTGACCGATTCGGGCAGCCTGGCGCACTCTGTCAGCGGCAGAAGCGGATGGTCGCTATCGCGGTCTGGGCGCTGCCACGCTGGCCGCACCGGCTACTGCGAGACCGGCACGCACGGCCTGGTCCGCTGGGAGACGAAGAAGAGACCGCTACCGACAGCCGCCGCGCACGAAGGGCTGCACAGCCCAGTAGTGAGCCGCGTCCGCCGGCACCGAGCCGACGGCGAGGACCCACTCGTCGCCGAGCGTGCCGATAACGAGGTCGCCGTTCTCGAACCGCAGCACGAGACCAGCGCAGACCGCGTCGCCGTCGTGGCCGACGATCACGGCGCCGTCGGTGAGCCGGGCCCCGATGAACCCGGAGAGTACGTCTGGAGGCCGTGCCGGGCCGACCCTGGTCTCTCCGTGCTCGTCCATGTCGTAGGAATGGTACGGATCCTCCTTCGCAAGCAGGAGTTGGTCGCCGTGGCCGTGTAGGCGGACCGGCACCGCGTATTCGAAGAACAGCCAAGCGTGCAGCAGGCTCTCGGCGTCCGGCCTACGCCGTCCCTCGTACCACTGCCGGGCCTCCGTCACGGCGTCGAGCCGTCGGCCGAACATACGCTTCAGCCACGCTGCGACTATCTCCGGATCGCTGAAGCCTACGTACCCTGCCCTGTGCTCGACGCGTAGTGCCTGCCACACGGCGCGGGCGGTGGCCTCGTAGACGTCGCCTGGGCTGGTGTCGACCTCGGTGATGACCACATCAGTCACGGTTACCTTCGCCGCTGCGGGCAGGCCACGCAAAGCCCACCGAGCACCCAGCTCAGCTTCCCGCCTGTGTTCGCCGGCAGCGCTGGCGGCCACCTCGACCTCCGACCGGCTCGATGCCGCCACCTCGACGGTGACCTGAGCAAATCGCGATGAGCGATTCGTCTGCCTCAGCAAACGGAAGGTCGTCATGATTCAGATGGTTCCAGGCGGGTTCCGGCCTCGCCAGGTCGGGACCCGCCAAACCGGCCGGGCCTAACGAACGCTAAACATCAAAAGAGGCGCTTCTGACGCTTCCATGGGCGGCTCGGCGCGTCGTGAATAGCGCACGCCGTTGTCCTGCCTAGGTTCTGGCTTGTCGAAGGTCAGAACTGCGGTGGCGGGAGAACGGCGTGCGTACTGCAAGGTTATGGGCTGGGCTGCTCGGCGTCGACAAGGCGATGGTTGAGCGTGTCGAGTTCGACGAGGACGAGGGCGTTGTTGTCGTGTCGGTGCGCCCAGGGCGCGGACAGCGGCGGCGGTGCGGGGTGTGCCGGCGGCGCTGTGCGGGCTATGACCAGGGCGAGGGTCGCCGGCGGTGGCGAGCATTGGATCTGGGCACAATCCGCGCGTTCGTCGAGGCGGACGCGCCGCGGGTGTCCTGCCCGGTGCACGGCGTAGTCGTCGCCGCGGTGCCGTGGGCGCGGCATGGTGCTGGACACACCCTGGCCTTCGATCAGACGGTGGCCTGGCTGGCCACGGTGTGCTCGAAGAGCGCAGTGACCCAGTTGATGCGCATCGCCTGGCGCACGGTGGGCGCGGTGGTGGCTCGGGTATGGGCCGACACCGCCGGTCGAGTGGACCTGCTGGCCGGGCTGCGCCGGATCGGCATCGACGAGATCTCCTACCGCAAGGGGCACAAGTACCTGCTGGTGGTGGTCGACCACGACACCGGTCGCCTGGTGTGGGTGGGCAAGGGCCGCGATCAGGCCGGCCTGACAGCGTTCTTCACGCTGCTGGGACCGCGCCGGTGCGCGCAGCTGACCCACATCTCCTCCGACAGCGCGCGGTGGATGAACGAGGTCATCGCCACGCACTGCCCGCAGGCGATCCGGGCGGCCGACCCGT
>NZ_BAABAT010000043.1:0-96912 GCF_039537565.1 Dactylosporangium darangshiense | reverse complement strand
CCGTGTGGGGCGTACGCGACAGCGACTCCTGGCGCTCGAGCGAGAGCCCGCTGCTCTTCGACGGCGGCGGCAACAAGAAGGCCGCCTACACCTCGGTCCTCAACGCCCTCAACGCCGCCAACCCGACGACGTCGCCCACGGTCACGACCTCGCCGACCGGCGGCGGCACGTCGTCCCCGCCGCCGCAGAACGGCGGGCAGCGGATCGTCGGTTCGCAGTCGGGCCGGTGCATCGACGTGCCGAACGCGTCGCACAACAACGGCACGCGGGTCCAGCTCTACGACTGCAACGGCCAAACGAACCAGGCGTGGACGTACACCTCGAGCCGCCAGCTGCAGGTGTACGGCAACATGTGCCTCGACGCCGCAGGCTCCGGCAACGGCGCGGCGATCCAGATCTACAGCTGCAACGGCCAGACGAACCAGCAGTGGAACGTCAACTCCAACGGGAGCATCTCCGGCGTGCAGTCCGGGCGCTGCCTCGACGTCTGGGGCACCGGCAACGGGCAGCAGGTCCAGCTCTACGACTGCTGGGGCGGCGCCAACCAGCGGTTCAGCCTGAGCTGACGGGGGCGGTCCGGTGCCTGCCCGGGCATCGGACCGCGCCGCCGTCGACGGCACCCTCGCGCCGGGCGCGAGTCAAATGACAACGAGCCGCTGCGCGCGCTACCGCGCTTCTCCTGGACCCGATCTTGACGGTACCGCGTCGTTCAAGAAGCCGACTTGTTCAGGAAGGTGCGCAGCTTGCGCAGCGGCCACGTGTTGATGACCTCGTCTGCGGTGAGCCAGCCGCGCTGGGCGGTGCCGACGCCGTAGCGCAGGTTGGGCAGGTGCGTCGTCGCGTGCGCGTCGCTGTTGATGGCGAACCGCACGCCGTGCCGGCGGGCCTGGATGAGGTGCTCCGCCGACAGGTCGAGCCGTTCGGGCGAGGCGTTGAGCTCCAGCGCGGTGCCGGTGCGCGCGGCCGCCTCGTACACCACCTCGAGGTCGACGTCGTATGGCTGCCGGCGGCCGATGAGCCGGCCGGTCGGGTGACCGATGATGTTGACGTGCGGGTTCTCGCAGGCCCGCACGAACCGCCGGGTCATTTCCTTGCGCGACTGGTTGAAGTGCGAGTGCACCGACGCCACGCACAGGTCGAACCCGGCGAGAAACCCGGCCGGCCAGTCCACCTCGCCGTCCGGGTCGATGTTCAGCTCGGTGCCGTGCAGCAGTTGCAGCTTCGGGTGCTCGGCCGCGAGCGCCCGCAGTTCCTCGCGCTGGGCGAGCATCTTCTCGTCGGACATGCGCTGCATGAACAGGTTGGGCGCGTGGTCGGTGATCGCGAGGTAGGCGTAGCCGAGCCGCGCTGCCGCGCCGACCATCTCGGCGAGTGAGGCCACGCCGTCGGTGAGGTTCGTGTGCGTGTGCAGGTCGCCGCGGAGGTCCTTCGTCTGGATCAGGTCCGGCAGCTCACCGCTCAGGGCGGCCTCGATCTCGCCGCGGTCCTCGCGCAGCGGAGGCGGGATCCAGGGCAGGCCGAGCCGTTCGTACACCTCTTCCTCGGTCTCCGACACGATCAGGGTGTTCGTCGGCGCGTCGAACAGCCCGTACTCGGAAAGCTTGAGCTTGTGTCGCACGGCAATCTCGCGGGTGCGGATGTTGTGCGCCTTCGCGCCGGTGAAGTACTGCAATGCGGCGCCCCACGCGCTCGGCGGCACCACCCGCAGGTCGACCTGCAGGCCCGTCGCGGTGCGGATCGACGTCTTCGCCGCGCCATGGGCGATGACCTCGGCGACCAGCGGCAGCCCGACGAACGCGGCCATCAGCGCGTCGGACCGTTCCGCGGCGGCGAGGACGTCGACGTCGCCGATCGTCTCGCGCATCCGGCGCAGGGAGCCCGCGTACGTGCAGCGGACGCAACCGTCCACCGTGGACAGCGCGTCGACGACGTTCTCGGCAACCTCCATCGCCGCGTTCACCAGCAGCCGGTCCCCGGCGTGGTGCAGCAGCTCGATGCCGTGGCGCAGGTTGTCCTCGGTGCGGGCGCCGAATCCCTTGAGCCCCTGGAGCCGGCCCTCGTCGATCGCCGCGGACAGCTCCTCGACCGAGGAGACGTGCAGCTGCTCGTACAGGGTCATCGCGCGCTTCGGCCCAAGGGTGGGGATCTCGATCATGCGCCGGACACCGGCCGGGATCTTGGCGCGCAGCTCCTCGAGCGCGGCGAACGTCCCGCCGTCGTGGAAGTACTCGACGATCTTGTCCGCGATCGACGCGCCCACGTTCGGGATGCCCCGCAGCGTCTTCACGTCGGCTTTGGAGATGTCCTCCGGGTAGCCGGCGACGGAGCGCGCCGCCTTCTCGTAGACGCGCGCCTTGAACTGTTCATCACCCGTGATCGAGATGAGGTCGGCGTACTCCTGCAGGTGCGCCGCGACCTCCTCGTTGGGCCGAGCCATACACCCCAGGGTAGGTCAGCCGAGGGCGCGGTCGAGGTTGAACGCGGCGCTGATGAGCGCGAAGTGCGTGAAGGCCTGCGGGAAGTTCCCCTGTTGTTCACCGGTGCGGCCGATCTGCTCCGCGTACAGGCCAAGGTGGTTGGCGTAGGTGAGCATCTTCTCGAAGGCCAGCCGGGCCTCCTCGAGTCGCCCGGCCCGGGTGAGCGCTTCGACGTACCAGAACGAGCAGATCGAGAAGGTGCCCTCCTCCCCGCGGAGGCCATCCGGGCTGGTGGTGGGGTCGTAGCGGTACACCAGCGAGTCGGACACCAGCTCCGCGGCGAGCGCGTCGAGGGTGGCGAGCCATCTAGGGTCGGTGGGGGCGATGAACTTGGTCAGGGGCATCATCAGGACCGCGGCGTCGAGGACGTCGTTGTCCTCCTGCTGGACGAACGCCTGCCGGGTGGGCGACCAGCCGTGGCGCATGATGTGCCGGTAGATCGTGTCGCGGGTCCGCTGCCAGTGCAGGGTGTTCGCGGGCAGGCCGCGGTGGCTGGCCATTCGCATGGCCCGTTCGATCGCCACCCAGCACATCAGCCTCGAGTACAGGAAGTTCTTGCGCCCGCCGCGGGTTTCCCAGATGCCTTCGTCAGGCTGGTTCCAGTGCTCGCAGACCCAGTCCACCAGGCGGGAGATCGCATCCCAGTGGTCGCTGGAAATGGGCTGTCCCCACTTGTCGTAGAGGTAGACGGAGTCGATGAGCGCTCCGTAGATGTCGAGTTGCAGTTGGTCGGCGGCTGCGTTGCCGATGCGTACCGGGGAGGAGCCCTGGTATCCGTCCAGGTGGTTCAGCTCGCGTTCGGGCAGGTCGGTGCGGCCGTCAATGCCGTACATGATCTGCAGCGGCCCGGACGGACTGTCGTCATGCCGGGTGGTGCGATCGGCCAGGAAGGTCATGAAGGCTTCGGCCTCGCCGCTGAAGCCCAGTCGCAGCAAGGCGTACGCGCAGAAGGCAGCGTCGCGGATCCACACATACCGGTAGTCCCAGTTACGCTCGCCGCCGATCCGCTCCGGCAGGCTGGTCGTCGGCGCGGCCACGATCGCGCCGGTCGGGGCGTAGGTGAGCAACTTGAGGGTCAGCGCGGAGCGGTGGACGGTCTCGCGCCACCGGCCGCGGTAGCGGGAGGCGGACAGCCATCGCCGCCAGAACGCCACCGTGGTGGCGAACTCCTGCTCGGCCTCCGCCCTCGGGCATCCGCGCGGCGCGACGTCGTCGCCGACCCGGTCGAGCGCGAACACCGCGGATTCGCCTTCCAGGAGTTTGAACGTCGCCGTCGCGTCCAGGGCGTCGTGTTCGACCGGCACGGTGGCGGTCAGGGCGAGTGCAAGGTCGGCGGACTCGAAGCGGGTCTGGCCGGCTTGCCATCGGACGGTGTGCGGCTGCCTGGCGTAGTCGAACCGAGGTGCCACCCTTGCCCGGAACGGGATCACGCCGCGCACGCACAAGACGCGCCGGATGAGCCGGTGGCGGCCGACCTCGCCGGAGTCGCCGGTGATCGGCATGAAGTCCTGGACCTCACCCACGCCGTCCTCGGTGAAGAACCGGGTGATGAGCACGTTGGTGTCGGGGAAGTAGAACTGCTTGGTCGTCGCCGGCGCGTCGGCGGCCAGCTCGAACGACCCGCCTCGGTCGGCGTCGAGGATCGAGGCGAACACGCTCGGGGCGTCGAAGCAGGGACAGCAGTACCAGTCGATGGTACCGTCGGTGCCCACCAGGGCCACGGTTTGCAGGTTGCCGATCAGACCGTGCTCGGCGATCGGCAGGTAGCCAGAAGCCGCACCCAGCTGTCGCCCGCCGCTCATACGTGTTTACTTGCCCGTTCGGGGGCCTGGCTAACGACGGTGGGACGCCGTGATCAGCCGGGGCGCGACGTCAGCATGCCGTCCGCGGTGGCGTCGACCCGGGCGCCGTACCGGGTGCTGACCGAGTCGAGGACGGCGCGCAGCCACGCGGTGTCCTCGGGCGAAGCGCGATGCAGCCGCATGCGGCCGGCCTGCATCGGTGCCATCCGCAGGTCGATCAGCGCGCCGGTGGCGTCGACGCTGGCCAGGTACATCAGCCGTAGGTCGTCGCGGTACCCGGCGTAGCCCTTGATGCCTTCGTAGTCGTTGACGAGGTCGCCGCAGCCGTAGAGGACGAGCCGGTTGCGGTATATCTCGATCGGCCGTGGATGGTGCGAGGAGTGCCCGTGCACGATGTCGGCGCCCCCGTCGATCAACGCACGGGCGAAGCGCCGTTGCTGCTGCGGGATCTGGTAGCCCCAGTTGGACCCCCAATGGACGGAGGCGACCACGACGTCACCCGGTCGCTTCACCTGCCGTATCCCGCTGACGACCCGCGCGGCACCCTTCACGGGTAACTCGGGTACGAGGTCGACGCCCGGTCGGCTGCCAGTCGCGGCCCAGTGCGACGGAATGCCGCTGGACGCCATCCCGAAAGGAGAAGACAAGGACCCGGCGGTGGTCGACGGCGACGACAGCGGGCCGCCGCGCCTGGTCCGCGTCCAGGCCGGCGCCGGCCACCTGCAGCCCCGCCGCGCCCAGCGAGCCGACCGTCTCCCGAAGGCCGCGGCACCCGAAATCCAGCACGTGGTTGTTCGCCAGCGCGCACGCGTCGGGCCGGGCCGCGCCGAGGCAAGGCAGATTCGCAGGGCTCATCCGGTAGTGGATGCCCTTGCCCGGTTCGAAATCGTCGCTGCGGGTGACGCTGGTCTCCAGGTTCACGATACGGGCGTCGGGCGCGGCGTCGGCGAGGACGTCCAGTGCCTCGCCCCAGGGCCAGGCGAAGTCCACCGGGCGGGGAATCGGGCCGTTCGCCGCCTCTGCGAGGGCCACGTAGTCGCGTGCGTCGGTGACGTACCCCTCCCGCAGCGCCGGGTCGCCGGGGTGCGGCAGGATTTGGTCGATGCCGCGACCCAGCATCACGTCGCCGCACAGGAACACCTTCAATGTGTCCACGATCGCCTCACAGGGCACGGGTCAGAGCTTGTAGCCGATGTGGCGGAGCAGGCTGCGGCGTTCGGCGACGTCGGCCTCGGTCTCCACGCCGACCGGCGGTTCGCCGTCGACGACGCCGATGATCCCGCGGCCGCGCCGGGTCACCGCCACGAGCACCTCGACCGGGTTCGCTGTCGCGCAGACGACGTTGCAGACCTCCGGCACGGCCTTGAGCGGGTTGAGGACATTGATCGGGAAGCCCTCACGCAGCAGCGCCACGAACGCGTGGCCCGCTCCGATCGCACTGGCGATGCCGGTGGCGCGGGCCACGAGATCGTCATCGTTGCCGGAGCGGCGGATCAGGCGAGCGCCCGACGCCTCGCAGAAGGCCACGCCGAAACGGAGATGCGGGCCGACCCCCACCAACGCCTCGTGCAGGTCGTCCACGGTCTTGATGAAGTGCGCCTGACCGATGACGATGTTGGTACCGTCGGGGATCTCGACGCTGACGACCTCGACCGGCACGGTCATCTCGACCATCGCGTCCTCCTCACGGGCTCGGCGACCACGTGGATCGCAACCGGCCCCGCGTCACCGGAACCCCCACCACACCAACTGCTTCAAGTGTGACGCGGCGACCGCTGGACAACGGAACCCGCAGGGGCCTGCGATGCCTGGGTCAGGCCCGCTCGTAGGTCAGGCAGTCGCTGGCCGTGGCGCCCGGGCCGACCTGGACGGAGGGCGCCGCGCAGGCCAGGTTGGTGTTGTGGACACAGTCAGTGCGGGCGCACGCGCCGATGCTGCCGGTGATCTCCGCGATCCCGCCGCGCTCCGACGACTCGACGAAGGTCGCGCAGGACGCCGCCGTGCCGGCCGCCGCGACCGTCACGGCCGGGGCGTGACAACCACCGTCGTTGAAACTGCACGTGACGGCGGCGCATTCTCGCACGGCGGGCATCTGCAAAAGCGTCTTCATGGTTCCCCCTCATTGTTCTCACCTCGGATCGACCGAGGCGCGATCGAGTTCAAGAATAGTTAGGAAATGGCCCGGCGTTCGGTAGTTCCTGGGTTACGCAAGATGGCTGAGGGTGGCATCTCACCTGTTTCACCTTTGGTGACCGGATGCTGCGAAATTCTCGAGGAAATCGCTGTAGCGTCTCGGGCCCGAAGGTAAGGCTATGCTTTGTTTTTGTGCGGTCGGAAACGTAACAAACGGCCGTACCACCTGGTCACCGTCGCCGCTGTGCGGGCTCTCGCGTTACCAGCACCGCGGCGATGAGTGCGACCACGCCCACGCACACGGCGAAGACAACGCCCGCGGTCTGCAGCCCCGCGGCCTGCGCGAGCACGCCGACGCCGACGACCGGCACGGAGATCGCGACGTACAGCACGACGAACAACGCCGAGGTGATCTCTCCGCGCCGTTGCGGCTCGCTTTGCTCGCTCACCATGGTGACGGCCGCACGGAATCCCATTCCCTGGCCGATGCCGGTGACAACGGCCCCCACGACCAGCAGGAGCAGCGAGCCTGCGAGCATGGCCGCCGCGACCAGGATCATGCCGCCGGTGAGGACGACGCAGCCGGCCGCCAGCGCCCGGCGGCCGCGGACCCGCACCGTGGTGATCTGGCCGGCTGCCGAGGCGGCGAACAGCACGAAGACCACCAGCCCGGACAGCGCGATGTTGTTCTCGCCGAGCAGTTGTGCCATGAAGGTCGGGGAGACGGCCGTGAACAGGCCCAGGGTCGCGAACCCGGCGAAGCCGGCGATGGCCGCGGGCACGAAGGCGCCGCGCGCCGACCGGGGAACGCGGACGGTCTGCGGGCGCAGCCGCACCGGACTCGACACCCGCACAGTTTCCGGCAGCAGCCGCACCAGCACGCCGACGACCGCCAGCAGACCGAGGTCGACGGCGAAGGGCGTCCACAGCGGTCGCTGGGCGTACTGGGCGAGAATCCCGGCCAGCAGCGGGCCGCAGCCGAGCCCGCCCATGTTGGCGACGGTGGCGACGAGCGGCGCGGCGCTGCTGTGCCTGGGCGGGGCCAGTTCGACGATCGCGGCGGTCGCCGTTCCGGTGATGACGCCCGCGGAGAGACCCGAGAGCACCCGCCCTACGAACAGCAGTGGGAGTCCCCCGGCGAGCAGGAACGCGACCGCGCTCAGCGCGGACAGCAGGACGGCTGCCAGCAACATCGGGCGCCGGCCCACCTGGTCCGACCACCGGCCGCAGACCAGCAGCGCGGCGATCACCCCGACGGCGTACGTCGCGAAGACGACGGTCGTCGTGACGCTGCCGAACCCGAACCGGTGCTGGTACAGCCGATACAGGGGCGTGGGAAGCGTGGTCCCCACCATGGTCACCGCGAAGACTGCCGCCGCCGCCAGTAAGGGCCATATGCGACCGTTCGCAGGCTGGTCGGCCCGGGCCGTGATCGTCGGCATGTCGTCGCCATCCTTCCTCGCGGGCCCAAGGTGCGCACTCCACCCGGCGGTCCTCCGTCATCCGGGAGCCTGGCTGGGGCGGCTGCGAGGGCCCGACCCTAGACCTGACCTCGGCGTGGTCGCATCACCGGGCGGCCGCGCAACAGGCCCACCACGACCGCGACGAGCGCCACGGCGTAGCCGATCCGCTGGCCGTCGTGGGTGGCGAGGCCGACCTGCGGGGCGAACTGCGCCAGGTATGCCGCGACGGCGAGGGCGAACCAGGCCGTCGACGCGCCGTACGCAACGAGCATGACCAGCACCATCGCGTACCACGGGTAGGTCGGCGCGGTGACCAGCAGCGCCGCGCCCACCATCGCGGCGCCGGCCCGCCACGGCTCGTCTTCCTCGACGGTCCGCAGGACGACCACCGCCACGGTGGCCAGGACCACGACCGCGACCGGGCGCACGAGGTGGTCGGGCAGCACCAGGTCGAGCAGGGCGAAGCGAGAGCCGTCGGCGTACCCCTCCTCGTGCAGGTAGCCCGGCAGGTAGCCCAGGACGCCGGGGCCGACGGCCAGCACGTGCGGCAGGTAGACGGCGCAGAGTGCCCCGGCCACGCCGAGCCCGACGGCGACGGGCCGGCGCCGCGCCAATACCGGTGCGAGCAGCGCGGGGGTCAGTTTGGTGGCGACCGCCAGCCCAAGGGCGGCACCGCCGAGCGCCGCCGCTCCCCCGGTCCGGGCCCGGGTCAGCACCAGTACCGCGACCGCCGTGAAGGCGACCGCGACCACCTCCACGTGCGCGTTGTTTCCGGCCTCCAACGCGACCAGCGGGCACCAGGCCCACAGCACCGCCCGGCGGGGGTCGCGGCCGAGCAGACGCAGCCCGTACCAAAGAAAGGCACCGAGCCCGAACGCGAACCCGGCCATCGTCAGCTGCATCGGCCGTTCCCGGCTGCCGGCGGGTGTCACGGCCGTCACGCCGGCGAAGACGGCCTCGGCGACGGGCGGGTAGATCGTCGGCACCTCGGGCCGGTTGATCAGCGTGCAGCCGCCGGGAACGCACCAGTTCGAGGCGGCCGGCCAGAGGAAGTCGTCGCGGAGCTGCGCAAGCTGCGGTGCGGCGGGCGGATACCGGTACGGGTCGGTGCCGGTGAGCTGGACGCGGCCGTCCCAGATGTAGCGGTACATGTCGTCACTGCTGTTCGGCGGGTGCAGCGCGGCGCTGAGTGGCAGCGCGGCACCACCGAGCAGGACCAGTGTGAGCGCGGTCCGGCGGTGAAGGCCGAGCACCAGGCGGGCGCCGACCGCGAACGGCAACCACATCAGCAAATACCATCGGCCCGGCAGCAACAGCAGGGCCGGCATGGCGACGAGGCAGGCCGACGCCGTGAGCAGCCGGGTCACGGTCCGCCCCGGCCGGGATCGTCATGCCGGGCGCGAGATGCCCCGAACGCGAGGGTGGTCAGAGTGTCAGGCGAGCGGACCATCGGTCGGCCTCCGTCCGTTCGGCCCGCGTGCCGGCCGGCACCATCGTGGTCACCGCCCGGGCGAACCGGCCGTTCGGGCATGCGGCGGCAACCTCGGCCGCGTCGGCCGCGGTATCGACGTCCCGCAGCACGGGGAGGGCCGCCACCCGTAGGCCCAGCCCCACGAACGCTGCGCGCGTGCACTCGCCGGTCTCCCGGGTCGACATCGGGATGCCGGCGAGGACATGGGCCGCCGCGGGGTCGCGCAGGCCGAGTGCCCACCAGCCGCCGTCGTCCGCCGGGCCGAGTACCGCCTCCGCGTCGGCGAGAGCGTGCGCGGCGGCGACGAGGTGGCCGCGGTACAACTGCGGCGTGTCCATGCCGACGAGCAGGGCGGCGACGCCGGGCAGCGCCGTGTCCGCATAGGCGGCCGCCAACCGTTCACCGAGACCGTCGCCGCGCTGGTGGCGGCGACGCCAGCCCGGCGGCGCCGGTAGCGGGCCGTCGGCCACCAGGGTCCGGGCGATCGCCGGCGCCGCGGACAGGACGTCGACGGTGTCGGCGATCGCGGCGGCCGCGATCGCCGCCGCCTGCTCGGGTGTCCACGGTGGACAGAGTCGGGTCTTGACACAGCCGGGGACCGGCGCCTTGGCGAACAGCAGCAGCTGCACCGGGTACGCGGTCATCCGGCGAGCACCCTGCGCATGTCGCGGACCGCCCGGGCGGTGCCACGCACCGTGCCGGTCACCTTCGACCGCCCACCCGCGGTCCGCGGCGCGTAGTCGACGTCGACCTCGCCGATGCGCCAGCCGGCCGCGGCCGCCCGGACCACCATCTCCAGCGGGTACCCGAACCGTCGGTCGGTCAGGTCGAGCGCCAGCAGTGCCTCCCGCCGGGCGGCGCGCATCGGGCCCAGGTCATGGACCCGGACGCCGGCGGCCCGCCGGAGCCGCCAGGCCACGACGGCGTTGCCGAGCCGCCCGTGCACCGGCCATGCGCGCCGGGTCGTCGGGCGGCGCCGGCCGAGCAGCAGGTCCTGCGCTCCAGCCGCGACCGGCTCCGCCACCCGCGGCAGCTGCGCCGGGTCGAACGAACCGTCGGCGTCCATGAAGCAGACGACGTCGCCCGTCGCGGCGGTCAGCCCGGCGTGCGCGGCCGCGCCGAAGCCTTGCGGCGTCGCGTGGACGACCGTCGCACCGTGCGCCGCGGCGATCGACGTCGAGCCGTCGGTCGATCCGTTGTCGGCCACGATCGGACGGTAGCCGTCGGGCAGCCGGGACAGGACCCAGGGCAGCGCCGCGGCCTCGTTGAGGCACGGCAACACGACATCAGGCACGTCCCGACGCTACCCACGGCTGCGGCGCAAGATCGTACAAGCGACGAATGAGTACGTACCAACCACGAAATCGCCCGGTGCCTACCCCGACCGGCACATAGCGTAAAGGCGTGCGGATCCTGATCACCGGCGGCGCCGGGTTCATCGGCCGGCACGTCGTGGACAAGCTCCGCGACGCCGGGCAGGACACTGTGGTGCTCGACCTGCTGCACCCGGCCGCGCACCGCCGCTCCGCCATCGATGACGTCGACGGGTCCGTCGTCCGCACCGACGTACGGGACGCCGCCGCCGTCGCTACCGCGCTCGCCCGCGTCGACGTCGTAGTGCACCAGGCCGCGATGGTTGGCATGGGCGCCGACCTCGCCGACCTGCCCGAGTACGTCGGCTGCAACGACCTCGGCACCGCCGTCCTGCTGGCCGCCATGGCCCGCGCCGGCGTCGCCCGGCTCGTGCTGGCCAGCTCGATGGTCGTCTACGGCGAGGGCGCCTACACCTGCCCCCAGCACGGCTCCGCCCGCCCGGCCACCCGCGCAGCCGCCGCGCTCGCCGCCGGTCGGTTCGAGGCGTGCTGCCCGCACTGCGCCGCCGCCATGTACCCCGGCGAGGTCGATGAGGACGCACCGCTGCAGCCGCGCAGCGTCTACGCGGCGACCAAGGTCGCGCAGGAGCACCTCGCATCGGCCTGGGCCGCCGCCTGCGGCGGAAGCGTCGTGGCCCTGCGGTACCACAACGTGTACGGCCCCGGCATGCCGCGCGACACCCCGTACAGCGGTGTCGCAGCGATCTTCCGGTCGGCCCTCGAAGCGGGCCGACCGCCCAGGGTCTTCGAGGACGGCGCGCAGCGGCGGGACTTCGTCCACGTCGCCGACGTCGCCGAGGCCAACCTGCTCGCCATCGCGGCGACGGGATCCGGCGAGGGCTTCCGCCCGTACAACATCGCCTCCGGCACACCGACGACGGTGGGCACCATGGCGGCGACCTTGGCCGACGCGATGCATGGCCCCGCACCCGTCGTCACCGGCGAATACCGGGCCGGCGACGTGCGGCACGTCGTCGGGTCCACGCTGCGCGCCCGGCGCGACCTGGGTTACGTCGCCCGGACCGAGCTCAGCGACGGGATGCGCGACTTCGCCGTCGCGCCGTTGCGATCCTGACGCCTGCCCGGTGCGACCCGTTTGCGACCGCGGTCACTCGTCATCGCCGCTTGCCGAGCCGGTGGCCCGGCGGGCACGGCGCAGCGACAGAGCGAAGGCGAACGCTGCCGCGCCGTACAGCAGACCGGTGATCGCCAGCCAGCGACCGAGGTAGCCGCCGGGTGACAGCCCGGTGGTGACCTCAAATGCGGGCACGATCCCGAAGATCAGCGGGAACCAGGCGAGCAGGAGCAGTCCGGACAGGAACGTCGGGACGCGCACGTAGTTGATCCACGGAACTGCCGGCAGGTCGGCGGCGCGATGGCCCAGCACCAATTGGGCCGACCGGTCAGCGAGGGCGTACAGCGGGAACAGGATGAGGTCGTGCGCGATTGCTGCACCGACGAACCACACGGCAACGCCAACGGGTTGGACGGCGAACAGTCGCACGGCTGCGTAGCCGGCCAGCGCGACGGAGCAGAGCAGCGCGAGCAGGTGCAGCGGATTCGCGCCGTACCAACGGATGAAACGCGCCACGGTCAGGCCCGAAAGGTCAGTCCGGCCACCCACTTGGTGTTGTGCACACCGGGGTTGGCCGGGACGATGATCCGGGCGGGGTAGCCGTGGTCGAGCGAGAGCTCGGCGCCGTTCACGTGGAGGGCGAGCAGCGACCGCGGGTCGCGGATCTGGTTGTCGCGCAGGACCACGGACCGGAAGGACCCGGTCTTCTGTACGGATTCCACCAGGACATTCGCCGCGTCCGGCAGGCCGACGAGGGCGGCCAGGTCGGCAAGCCGGACGCCGCTCCAGTGCTGATCCTCGGTGGACCATCCTTCGACGCAGGCGATCGGCAGTGCGGCGGTGTGCCGCGGCAACTCCAGCACCTGCTCCCGGGTCAGCCGCAGTTCGCGGTCGCCACCCCGCACGACCAGCCGCCACGCTGCGCCGACGTCCGCAGCGGTGACGCCGACGGCAGCCGCCGTCTTGTTGATCTGGAAGCCGTTGGGGCCGGTGCCGGGGTTGCGGTTGCGGGGAGCCAGTAACGCCGTGTACCGCGCCCAGCCGCCGAGGCTCTGTCCGGCCGTGACCGCGAGCAACGCCAGAGACCCGGCGCCGACCAGCGCCACCGCACCCCGCCGCGTCATCGTCGGTGCGGCCGGTTCGGCCGGCACCAGGCCGTCGGGGTCCGGAGGCTCCGGCCGGGTGTGCGCCAGGTCGGTGCGCAGTTCGTCGCGGAGTCCGCGGGAGCGTAGGGCGCTGGTCATCCGACCGAGTCGCAGGACCACGTGGGCGACGAACGCGGCGATGAACACCCACGCGCCGTAGAAGTGCAGGCTGTAGAAGGAGCCGGGAAAGACGTAGAACACCTGGATGTTGAGCAGCCCCGTGACGAACTCGAAGATCGCGCCACCCACCAGCAGCAGTAGCGACAGCCTTTCCAGCGCCTGCGCGGGACTGCGCACGGGTGGCCAGTCGAACAGCTTCGGGATGACCGACCACAGCTTGGCCAGCAGCACCGGAATGAGCGCCACGCCGAGGGTGACGTGGACTCCCTGGGTGAGCCGATACAGCCACGCCGGATGCGTCGGCCAGTCGAACAGGTAGAACCCCAGCAACCCCTTGTCCGGCGTGGTGTCGTTGCCCAGATCCGGGTTGTAGGCGGCGTAGGACAGCAGACCTGTCACGAACACCACCGCGACACCGACCAGCAGCACCAGGCCGAACACCGAGGTCAGCCAAGGACCACGAATCGGACTGCGCCAGAACCCGCGACGGAACGGACCTGGTGGCGTAGTACCACCGACAAGGTGGCGTCCGGGGCGCCCCGCCGCACCGGGACTACGCTGATCCCCGGCCAATCCCGCTCCTCTGCTCGGAGGCATGTTGCCGGCAGGGACTGCCCGCTCGGCCTGCTGGCAAACCTGGTCTCGCGCTCTGCACGCTCCAGCACGTACCGATGCCGGTTCACCTTCGGCTGACCCAGCCGCGCCACGACGCCCGATCTCCATGGAAACCGGGGGGTTCCCGCCGTCCTCCGTCGGGGTTCGCCAACAGCAGCGCGTGTTGCAGGTCGAACTCGCGTTGGATGCGGTGCAGCACGTCGGTGCTGATCGCGCCCTCGCGGTGCAGCCGCAGGAGGGTGTGCCGCTGTACGTCGACGAGCTCGAGCGACGCGGCACGCTCGGCCCGCTGCCGGTGGGCGGCGTCCTGCAGTACGCCCGCCCGGTTGGCCAGCTCGTCGCGGCGGTACCGGTACACGTCCTCGAGCCGCCCGACCGTGCGCTGGTCGAGGCCGTCGCGTAGGACCAGCTGCTCGAGGTGCACCATGGCGGCCTCGGTCGCGGTCAGCCTGGCCCGTGCCTCGGCGTCGCCATCCCCGCCGTCGGTGCGGGCGACCCGGGTGGCCCGGATGAGTATCGGCAGCGTGATCCCGGGGACGACAAGGGTGGCGAGGACGACGCCGAAGGCGAGGAGGATGACCGCCTCCCGGTCTGGAAACGGGGCGCCGGACGCGGTGTGCACCGGCAGCGCGAGGGCGACCGCGAGGGACACCGCGCCGCGCATGCCGCTCCACCCGACCACGAGCCGTTCGGCACGGGGCAGCATGTGCGGTACCAGCAGCATCCACGCGACGCGGGTGAGCACGACAACCGCGGCAAGCAGCGCCGCGACGACGACGATGTCGACCGCGCGGAAGTCGGTGAGCGCGGCGAGCATCGGACGCAGCTGCAGGCCGAGCAGCAGGAACAGGGCGGCGCTGAGCAGGTACACGATCATCTGCCAGACGGGCTTGCCGAGCAGCCGGCTGGCCGGGGTGGCGACGGCCGGGATGCGCCAGCCGAGATACAGGCCGCAGACGAGGGAGCCCAGGACGCCCGAGAAACCGAAGTGCTCGGCCGCGTGGTACGCCGCGTAGGCGCCGAAGATCGTCAGCGTCACCCCGACCACCGGGTCGCTGGTGCGGGCGCGCAGCTCGCCGACGAGCCAGCCGGCGCCGAGCCCCACGAGGACGCCGCCGGCGGTGCCGACGGTGAACTGCTCGAGGGCGCGGCCGGCGTCGAACGACCCGGTGCCGGCCACCACCGCCGCGACCGTGACCCGGAACAGCACCAGGGCGGTGGCGTCGTTGAACAGGCCCTCACCCTCGAGCAGCGTGATGACCCGCCGGGGTACCCCCAGCCGCGACGCGATCGCGGTCGCGGCGAGCGAGTCGGTCGGCGACAAGATCGCGCCGAGGGCGAGTGCGACCGGCCAGGACAGCCCGGCGACATAATGGCCCGCGGCGGCGACGGCGGCGGCCGTCACCAGCACCAGGCCGAAGCACAGCAATGCGATCGGCCGGAAATGCCTGCGCAGCTCGCGCGGGGTGCTGTAGTAGCCGGCGTGGTACAGCAGGGGCGGGAGGAATACCTGCAGCACCACCTCCGGCGACAGGCGCACCTGGGTCATGCCCGGCACGAACCCGATCGCCATCCCGCCGAGGACCAGCAGGATCGGGTACGGCACGGCGATGCGCAGCGACAGCGCATACAGGCCGATCGCCGCCAGAAGCAGAGCCAGCAGGGAAAACGCGGCACCGTTCATGGTCTTGCGAACGGTACCCGGGCTCGCTGCTCCACCGCGAGGACTACTGGGCGTGACCTCCACCTGACTGCGGTCACCGTTGCCACATCGCCGTAGCGGCGATGTGGCACGACAGCGACCGGTCAGGCGGCGTGGTGGAGTACAGCCTGGCGGACCGCTGGCGGTACTCAGTTCATTGGTTAGCGTGACGTATTCCCCCACCGGCCCCGTTGGCGGCGCCCCGGCCGAATCTCGCAGCGCCCGGCCACGGCGCTGGTACGTCATCGCGGCGCTGGCGGTACTACTGGTTGGCGGCGGGACCGCGGGCGCGATCGCCCTTACCGGCGCCAGCAGCTCGCTGCCGGCCGCCGCGGCGAGCCCGAGCGGGACCGACGTGTCGCCCACCACCGGTCGCACGCTCAGCCCGGACCCCGGGCCCACCAGCTCGCCGAGCCCGACCCCGCCGGCCGGGCCGACGTACCGCGTGGACGCTGACCTATGCGGCAAGATTGCGTTCGGTTCGCTCGGCGACTGGGCTCCGCACCGGCCCAGCCTGACGTACGGGCATCCGGAGACGCACCGGGACGCGAGCTCAACCGAGGTGGGCTGCTACTTCAACGTCACCGGCGGAACTCGGCTCGTCGAGGTCGACGTGAGCTTCCGGGTCTACCCGTCGGTCAACGCCGCAGTCCGGGTACGCCGGGGTCACCGAGACGCCGGATGGTGTCACGCGCTTCACCGTGACGAACTACGTCGACAAGCCCCTCAGCGGATACGGCGACGAGGCCCGCGGGTACTACCACTCGGCCGTGGTCACCTCGCCCTCCGCGCACGCCGACAGCTGGTACATGGTCCAGATGCGTACCGGCACGCTGGTCGTCCTGGTGTCCATCGAGATCAAGAGCTTCGACACGTCGGCGGTGGTCTCGAAGGACGCCATGCTGAAGCGGGCGGGTCCGCAGACGAAGGCGGTCACCGCGCTGGTACCGAAGGCCTGACGACGACCGTCATGGCGTTCCGGCGGTCCCGGTGAGCGGGCGGTCGATCCAGCTCATCAGCCAGCTGCGGGTCCGCCGACACGAACGGCTCGGCGGGCTCCTGCTCGAATATGGAAATGCCGCCTGACCAGCGCGGACGATGTTATCGGCACCCACAGCGTCGTCGTGCCGGCCTGAGGAAAGCTCCGCTCCCGCCGTCTTACCAATCGGCGAACCGTCGGCTACACTCATCGCCACACACGAATAAGGCAGGTTTCTTAACAGATTTAAGGTACACCGGGTACATCGAAAGGTCGATGCCATGCGACGACCAAAACTCCTGACCGGTGTGGCGACGGCGGCGGTCATCGCCGGCGCGACCGTCGCCGTCACCCTGAACACCGGCACCGCTTCCGCCGCCACGGGCTACGCGGTAGCGCCCTACGTCGATCTGTCCGCCGGCAGTGCCGGCATGCTGGACACGGCGACGAACTCCGGCGGTCTGACCGCCTTCACCGCCGCCTTCATCATCGGCAGCGGCTGCACCCCGATCTGGGGTGACACGCTGCCCATCGGCAGCTCCACCGCCAACCCGTACATCCAGCGGGCCCAGTCGCGCGGGGTCAAGGTGATCATCTCGTTCGGCGGCGCCGGCGGGGTCGAGCTGGGCCAGTCCTGCACGAACGTCACCTCGCTCACCGCTGCGTACCAGAGTGTGATCAACTTCTACCACGTCGACCACCTCGACTTCGACATCGAAGGCGCCGCCATCGCCGACACGACGTCGATCAACCGCCGCTTCCAGGCCATCAAGAACCTGCAGAACGCCAACGCCGGCCTGAGCGTCTCCCTCACGATCCCGGTGCTGGAGAACGGCCCGGACGGCAACGGCCTGAACTTCCTGCGGGCCGCCAAGAGCAACGGCGTGAACGTCGACGTCATCAACGCGATGACGATGGACTACGGCCACCCGGTGAGCGACATGGCCGCCGCGGCGACGACGGCGGCGGCGGGCACGCTGAGCGCGGCGCGCACCGCCGGGTTCACCAGCGCCACCTACGCCAACATCGGGATCACCCCGATGATCGGCAACAACGACAGCGGCGGCGAGGTCGTCAGCCAGGCCAACGCGCAGAGCATCGTGTCCTGGGCGAAGTCCAACGGCGCCGGGCGGCTCGCCTTCTGGTCGGTCGGCCGTGACCAGCCGTGCGCGGGCGGCGGGGTCTCCCCGAACTGCTCCGGCCTCGGCGGCGCGACGCTCGACTTCACGAAGATCTTCTTCGGCGGCGGCACCGGTCTCCCGCCCACCACGAACCCGCCGCCGACCACCCCGGGCGGTGGCGGCTCCTGCAGCGCGCCCGCGTGGAACGCATCGACCGCCTACGTCGGCGGCTCGGTCGTGTCCTACAACGGCCACAAGTACACGGCGAAGTGGTGGACCCAGGGCGAGCAGCCGAACCTCAACCTCGGCGACGGCAAGCCGTGGACCGACAATGGTCCGTGCACCGGTGGCGGCGGCGGCACGACCACACCACCGGGTGGCGGCGGCACGACCACGCCCCCGGGTGGCGGCGGCACCAGCACGGCCGCACCGTGGGTGACCGGCCACGCGTACCACGTCGGTGACGTCGTGTCCTACAACGGGCACAGCTACCGGTGCCTGCAGGCCCACACGTCGCAGCCGGACTGGAACCCGCCGGCCGCGCCGAGCCTCTGGCAAGCGATCTAGTCACACTGGCCGAAACACGAATCGGCCCGCGGGTGGAGACTCCTTCACCCGCGGGCCGACAGTGACGCGTGTGGCGTCAGGACATGGCCGCCTCGAGGCGCTCGCCCCGCAGGCCCACGCAGTCCAGGGCCCAGAAGGTGTCGGAGTACACGAAGGTGCCCGTCATCCACTCCTCGTACGAGGAAAGCTTGGCGACCTGAAAGGCGCCGGGCGGGCAGCGCAGTGTCGGCGGGCGGAAGGCCGATGCCGTGGCGTCGGCGAAGCCGCGCTTGCCGTAGTAGTGCGGTGAGCCCTCCAGGAACACCAGCGGTATGCCGCGGCGGTCGGCTTCCGCGAGGGCGGCGGCCACCAGTCGGGTACCGATCCCTTGGCCCTGGAACTCCGGCAGCACCCCCAGCGGCGACAGCGACACCACGTCCACGAGCCGGGGCAGGGCGTCCAGCCGGCAGGCACTGAGCATCACGTGGCCGACCACCCGCTCATCGACAGTGGCGACGAGCGACGACGGCGCAAGCGCTGCCTTCGCGGCGCGCAGCGTGTCGACCAGCGTCGGCACGCGTTCGCCGTCGCCGAACGCCTGCGCGTGCACGTCCCGCACGGCCTCTTGATCCTCGGCCCGTTCCGGCCGGACCACCACGTCCTGTGAAGTCACGCCGCCACGCTAACCGCGCAGCAAGCGGCCCGCGACGCAATTGACGACGCGACGCGGTCCACAACGTCGTCTCGAACCGGCTGTTCGCGGCCGCCCGCGACCGCCCGGGCACCAACCGCATCGTGTGGCAGTACGATCGTCGCAATCGTCGCCGATCCGACCGCCACGGCGTGCAGGTGGTGCGGACAGCGCTGGATGGAGGTCTGCAGTGACCGGCTCAACGCAGGAGTCCTCGTCGCTGTCGTCGCGGCTGGACACATCGGTAGCGCACTCTGCCCGCCGATACGACTACTGGCTCGGCGGCAAGGACAACTTCGCCGCCGACCGGGAGTCCGGAGATGCGATCGCCGCGGCGTTTCCGACCATCCGGCTCGCGGTGCGGGAGAACCGAGCCTTCCTGCGACGGGCGGTGGCCGTCCTGGCCGAGGAGGCGGGCATCCGCCAGTTCCTCGACATCGGCACCGGCTTGCCCACCGCGAACAACACCCACCAGGTCGCGCAGGCCATCGCGCCGCAGTCGCGGATCGTGTACGTCGACAACGACCCACTGGTGCTGGTGCACGCGCGGGCGCTGCTGACCAGTGCCGCAGAGGGGGCCACCGCCTACATCGACGCCGACCTGCGCGAACCGGCGAAGATCCTCAACGATCCGGAACTGCACCGCACGCTGGACTTCTCCCAGCCCGTGGCGTTGATGCTGGTCGCGGTCATGCACTTCATCCTGGACGAGGATGATCCCTACGGGATCGTCCGCCGGCTGGTCGAAGCGCTGCCGCGCGGCAGCTACCTGGTGGTGGCACAAGCCACCTACGACCCGCTGCCCCCCGACACCGTCGCCGCCCTCGAGGCCGCCAATGCCCGAGGCAACCCGAAGTCCCGGCCCCGCAGCCGAGCGGAGTTCGCCCGGTTCTTCGAGGGACTCGACATCCTGCCGCCGGGAATCGTCTCGGTTGCTGAGTGGCGCGCCGACAACGAGTCGCAGCCGCGTCCGAGCTTCGTTGACATCTCTGGTTACGCCGCCGTCGCACAGATCCCCTGATCCCGAAGCGCGTCATCCATCGACATCGTTAAATGCACCTGCCATCATGGTGCAGGTGTTACGGTTGCCGCCTCTCGCCGGCCTGATGGACGATCCCGACGTCGGTACCACCGACGATGCGCGGATGCTCGACCGATATCGGCGGGCTGGGCACACCCTGCCACCACTGCCGATGTCGATCGGGGACCCTTACCTGCTCGGTGGGGCGTTGCCAGCTGGACTGGCGGCATACGAACAGCAGGCACCGCAGTACCTCGCAGGCTACAGCCGGACGCCGGCCGGCCTGCCCGAGGCGCGCCGGTCGATCGCGGCGGACACCGTACGGTCCGAGCGGCTGGACCGGCACGCGAGCCCCGGCGAGGACTTCGATCTGCATCTCACCTCCGGCACCGGTACCCGCGGCATCATGGGCGACTTCGCCAGGCACCTGCTCGACGCCGACGGCGACGGCCGGACCCCGGCGGTGTTGTGCGCCTACCCGACGTGGGACTACGCCGGCGTGTTCGAGCCGCTTGGCTACGAGATGGCGTACTGGCCGCTGCGCGCCGAACACGCCTGGATCCCCGACCCGGCCGACATCGAGCGCGCGCTGGCCACGCTGGACGCCGACCCCAGCCGACGGCTCGCGCTGGTCGTGGTGAACACGCAGCACAACCCGACGGGCGCGATCTGGCCGGAGAGCGTGCTGGCGACGCTGTTCGAGGCGGCCACCGCCCGTGCTGCGGGAATCCTGCTTGACGACGCCTACCGCCGGGTGGTGACCGACGACGCCGACGAGGTCTGCGCGCCAGCGGCCCTGCTCGGCTACTTCGCGCGCGCCGACGCGCCGGAGCGGGCACGGCGCCGGTGGTGCCGCGTGGAGTCGTTCGGCAAGGTGTTCACCTGCGACGACTGGGGCATCGGTACCGTCATGGCCCACCCCAAGACGTTGCGCGCCATCGCGCGACACACCATCCAGTGGGCCTTCCCGCGCGGGGCGCGCCGGCAGTGGGCGATGGCGCGCTGGCTGGCCGACCCCGCGTGCGCACGCTACCTCGCCGGACTGCGCGCCGCCCTCGGCCACCATCGCTCCCTGTGGGCCAAGTCGCTGGTCGGGCTGGGCTGGCCCCGGGAGCTCACCGCCGCCGGGACCACGACGCCATACTTCCTGGTCGCGGTGCCACCCGCGTTCCGCACCCGGCCGGACGGCGTCGACGCCTGGCGCCGCGACCTGCTGGAGCGCACCGGACTGCTGTTCTCGCACGCGTCGATCACGATCGACGGCACCGACGCCGGCGTGCCGTTCCTGCGGGCGTACCTGGGCGGAGGCGAGGACGTCGTCGTCGAGGCGATCCGACGGCTCGAGGACGCCGGGATCCGCTACCACTGAAGTCTTATGCGGGAACGCACTCGACGACGTCGACCTGCGGCAGCCGGGTCGCGGGCTCGCGGATCGCCAGGCCCGCGCTGTGGACGAGCGCCGCCAGCTCGCTCATGGTGCGGTTGCCGCCGCCGGTGAACGAGAACACCAGCAGGTCGTCGAGGACCGCCGACTGTGCACGGGGCGTTGCCGTGGGCCGGTCGGGGACGATCTGCTCGAGGATCAGCAGGCGGCCCCCGTCCCCCATCGCCGCCCGGCATGACCGCAGCAGCGCGGTCGCCTCCGCGTCGCCCCAGTCCTGCAGGACGTACTTCAGCAGGTAGACGTCGTGCCCGGCCGGCACGCCCGCGAAGAAGTCGCCGGTGACGACCGCGCACCGGTCCGCCATGCCTTCCGCGTCGAGGAGCCGCTGCGCCGCCGGCCGCACCTCGGCCCGCTCGAAGACGGTGCCGCGCAGGTGCGGCCAGGCGTGCAGCAGCCGGGTCAGCATCCGGCCGTCGCCGCCGCCGATGTCGACGACGGTGGACACGTCCGAGAAGCCATACGCACGGGCGAGCTCGTCGCCGATGCCGACGGAGTTGGCGGACAGGTCCCGCACGAACAGCTCCCCGAGCGGCGGACGGTCGCCGAAGAACTCGTACATCGTGCGCTGGTGTGCCGCCTCGAACGCGCAACCGCCGTCGAGCAGCGCGGTGCCGAGCCCTTCGAACACCCGGAACAGGTCGGGGTGGCCGAGCTGCAGCGACCGGTGGTGCAGCGAGCCGGGTGTGTCCCGGCGCAGGAGCGGCGTCAGCGGCGTCTGCCGCAGCTCGCCGGCGTCGTCGATGGCGAGCAGGCCGAACGCCGCCCAGGCCCGCACGATACGCAGCAGGTTGGGCAGATCGACGCCGGTGTCCCGCGCGAGGTCCTCGGCACTGCGGGGGCGGTCGCTCAGGTGCTCGGGCAGCCCGAGGCCGACGCCGGCCGAAACGACCTGCGTCGTGATGGCGCCGGACAGCAGGGACAGGACGGCGGTCGTACCGGCGAAGTCGGTGCGGCTAGGCAACGGGTACCCCGTGGGTCTCGGCGTGGCTGCTGCGGGTCTGCTCGTGGCGGGCATGCGCCTCGGCGCGGGCCGCCCACAGCTGCGGGAACGGAGTGTGCAGCCGGCTCGTCAGGTATTCCAGGCCGGTGGTGCCGCCGGTGCCCGGGCGGTCACCGATCATCCGGGTGACGACGTGGACGTGGGTCGTCTGCCAGCTCCAGACCCCCTGTGCCAGCTCTGCGAGGGCCTGGGACATCCGGAACATCGGGTCGCCGCGCAGCCCGCCGGCGACCAGCTCGGCCAGGACGCGACCGGAGCGGTCGAGCAGCCGCAGGTAGCCCTCGAAGAGCGGGCCGGGCCCGTCGCCATTCATGCCGAGGATCGTCCGCAGCCGGCGGAAGTGCGCGGACTGTGCGCCGCTCGCCGTGCCGAGCCGCTGACGGAACGCGGCGAAGCACTCGACCTGCAGCCGCCCGAGCAGCTCGACGTGCTGACGCAGCGTAACCATGCAGTCTGTCGCCCGGCTCACGCTCTCCAGCCAGTCCTCGACGTCGCCGTCCGGCGTGGCCAGGCACTCGACCGCGGCGTCGAGCTCCAGGATCGTCTGGCGCAGCAGTAACTCGCTGCATTGATGAATAACGATGAAGAAGTGTTCCGCGCGGAACGTCCTGAGGTCGTCCGGTGGGGTCAGGGGGTGCTGCAGGGACATGAGATCCGGAATTCGGAGATAGCCGGCGTAGCTTGGGCGCCCCGTGGTCGGATGCAGGTGCGAATACACGATTCAGCAGGCCCTTCCCGTCTCCGTTGACATCCAACGATATCTGAGTCGCAGCACAGGGACAAAAAGCCTCGTTTTTTAATTGCCGTACATCTATGAAGTATCTTAGATTTAAATAGCCGTTTATCGCTGCAAAATGCTGCGATGACGACGAGCGACCAGCTACGGGACCGGGTCGTGGGTGCCCCGCGGTGTTGACGAGTTGCAGCGGCGGATGCGGGCGGCGGTGAGGCGGGAGCCGACGACCAGCCCGTACCGTCGTACCGCTTCCATCCCGTAGTTGCTGCACGTCGGAACCTGTCGGCAGCGCGTCGGCAGGTGGGCCGACAGCCAGCGCTGGTAGCCGCGGATGGCCGCCATGCCGGCGCGGCCCGGCAGGCTGGCGTCCCGCCGTGGTTTCCTCGTCGGCGTCGTGATCGCCAGCGCACCGAGCAGCAACGAAGCCAGCATGAACGGGTTGCAATCGCAGCCGTCGAGGCCATCGCAACCGTCGCAGTCGCAGTTCGGTACGTCGTTCCACCAGCGCCGCCGGCCGGGCCGCATCTCCTCCGAGTCCACGTGCGGCATTGTGTTGGCGCGTCGCCGAATGATCAAGACCGTTGTCAACAGTCCGTCGATGAGTCCGCGAAGATCTAGGATACGGCGATGCGAATCTCCGTTTGGGTGCCCTACGATGAGCGACGGCTGCGTCGCACACTGCAGTTCATCCTTCGTCCGCAGATGAAACGCATCCGCATCATGGGCGGGGTGCTGATCGTCCTCGGCCTCGGTGTGCTGGCGCTGGATCCGTCAACGGCGGTGGCCTACGGGATCGTGGTCCTCGGGCTGCTGTTCGTCTTCGCGATCGGGCCTATCACGGTGGCTCGGTCGGTACGGATGCAGTCCAACGTCATCAGGGACGGGTTCCACATGACGCTGGACGACGAGTGGGCGACCATGAGCTACCCGCTCGCCGAGTCGCGGTTCCGGTGGGCCGGCCTCGACCGCATCATCGAAACCCCGGAGGTCTGGTACGCCATGTTCGGCAAGATGCAGGCGTTGACGATCCCGAAGGACCCGATGACCGATGAGCAGCGGGCCGAGTTCGCAGCGTTCGTCGACGGGCTGCGACCCGCCTGGAAGTGACCGAGCGGTGGTCGTAGGCGATCTTTGACCGCCTACGACCACCGATCAGCACGGAAATCAGTCGGCTAGCGCTGCAGGGTCAGCACGGCCGGCCGGTAGGGCAGCAGACCGTAGTCGCCGCCCGAGTTGGTGGCGCGGCCCTGGTACAGCAGCTGCAGGTTGCACGGGTCCACGGTCATGGTCTGGTCCGGGTTGCTGCGCACCAGATCGCCGTGGCTGATGTCGTTGGTCCAGGTGGCGCCGCTGTTGGCCTTGCCGGCGAACGGGTTGCTCTCACTGGCGGCCTGCGGTGTCCACGAACCGCCCAGGCTGGTGGCCGTGAACGAGCGGAAGTACCGGCCGTTGGCGCCGATCGCCTCGACGAGCATGAGGTACTGGTTCTGGCCCATGACCTTGTAGACCTGCACCCCCTCGAACAGGTTGTTCGTCGAGTCGCTCATGACCACGGTCGACGCCGAGCCGAAGCTGCCGGGGAAGTTCCCGATGGGCATGCTGGCCCGGTAGATCTTGCCGTTGTCGCCGGCGAAGAACAGGTACATGTTCGAGCTGTCACCGATGAGCGTCTGGTCGATCGGGCCGGTTCCGGAGCCGGAGATGCTGCCCGTGAACAGCGTCTGCACCGACGACCAACCATTCGCGTTCGAAGGGTCACTCGACGTCCGGTACGAGAACGCGGTGCCGCCCCACTGGTAGGCCAGCACCCAGACGTTCTTTGGGGCGAAGTAGAACAGCGTGGGCGCCACCGCGCCGAACGACATCGTGTTCTGGCCGGCCGAGGCCATGTCGGACCAGTTGGTGAAGAGGCCGAAGTTCATCGAGCCCCACGTCGAACCGGTGTCGTGCGTCGTGGCGTAGACGAGGTGCTTGCCGTTGTACACGACGTTGGTGAAGTCCTTGAGCGAGACCCACCCCGACTTCGGGTTCGCCAGCGCGCCCGTCGACGTCCAGCGATACGTCGACGGCAGCGTGCACGTCGGAGCAGAGCCGGTGGAGCTGGGCGAAGGGGTGGTGCCGTCGACGCGGACGAGTTGCCATTGCTGGTTGGTGCCGCCCCAGTCGGTGTACTGCACGACGGCGCCGCCGTCGGCGGTGGAGGCGTTCTGGACCTCGACGGCCTTGCTGGAGTTGCGGTTGATCAGCCGGACGTAGCCGCTGTCGGAGTCGGCGAGGCGGAACTGCTGGTTGGTGCCGTTGCCGTCCGTCCACTGCACGAGCTTGGCGCCGTCCGCGGTCGACAGGTTGTAGACGTCCAGGACCTTGCCGGAGTGGCGGGCCTTCAGCCGGTAGTAGCCGCCGCCCGAGTCGACGAACTGCCACTGCTGGTTCTGCCCACCAGACCGCGTGTACTGCTGGATACAGGCACCGTCCGCAGTGGACACCCCGCACACGTCGAGGGCCTTGCCGGAGTTGCGATTGACGAGGGTGTACCACGCCGACGTGTCGACGGTCGCCGCCGAGGCGGTGGTCGCGTTGATGGCGACCACCAGTCCGGCGGCCACGACCGTCGCCGCGAGCGCGGCGCCGATGGCCTTCATGTTCATACTCTCCTTGTGAACCTCAGGGTGTGGTCAGGTCGAAGCGGCGGACGGTGACGGCGCCGCCGAGCGACCTGGTGGCGTAGTTGAAGACGGCGAAGCGGTACCCCATGAAGAACTGCCAGGCGTTGCCGAGCGTGAACGCGGGGCCCAGCGTGGTGAAGTTCGTGCCGTCGGTGCTGTACGAGAACCGGGCCTGGCGCCCGGAGCCGGGCCGGATGTCGGCGGTGGCCCGCAGCCAGACGTGGCTGCCCGAGACGGTGGCGCCGGCCGCTTCGGTGCCGGTGCCGGTGGTGTTCCAGTTCGAGTCCATCGTCAGGCCGTTGACCATCGTGATGCGGGTACTGCTGCCGTCGCGTTGCAGGCCGATCCAGGCCGAGGAGTCCCGCAGCAGGGCCAGGCCGGTGCGGTCGCCGTCGGCCATCGCGGACGCGTCGAGCTCGACGGTGGCGGTGGACGTCGGGCCTTGGATGCGACGGGTCAAGGTGTTGCGGGCGTTGTAGAGGTCGTTCGTGACGGTCGCGGTCTGCAGCCGCAGGCCGTTGCCGGACGACCATTTCGTGTTGTCGGGGTTGTGGTTCCACTCCCACTGCGGGCCGAGCGTGGTCGCGGTGAAGGAGTCCGAGCCGGTCATCGGCTTGACGGTCTTGGCGGTCTGGATGTTCGGGGCCGGGTAGGTGGCGCCCCAGCCGCCGCCCACGGTCTGGATGCTCGGCCAGCCGTCGCCGCTCCAGCTGATCGGGGCCAGCACGGGGATCCGGCCGCCGGGGTAGGCGTCGACGAAGGCCGCGTAGTACCAGTCGCCGTTCTGGGTCTGCACGAGGCCGCCCTGGTGCGGGATGCCGGCGCCGGAGACGGGCGTGGGCATGTTCAGCAGCACCTGCCGCATCTCGTACGGCCCCCAGGGGCTCGTCGAGCGCAGCACGTACTGGCCGTTGGCGGGCTTGGTGACCCAGATGTAGTAGTAGCCGCCGCGCTTGTAGAAGCGGGAGCCCTCCAGCGTCCCGACGCTCGACGGGGTGCTGAACACCTGCTGGTGGCGAACCTCGCTGAGCCCGTCGGCGGACAGCTGCGCGACGCTGAGCGTGGTGTTGCCGTAGGCGACGTACATGGTGTCGTTGTCGTCGACGAGCAGCCCGGCGTCGTAGTAGCAGTTGTTGATCCGCGACCGCTTCTGCCAGGTGCCGTCGACGGATGCGGCGGTGTACACGTAGGTGCGGTTGAACTCCACACAGCCGAGCCAGTAGTACGTGCTGGTGCTGGCGCGGTAGTTGAACGCCGAAGCCCAGATGCCCTTGACGTAGGCGCGGCCGCCGCTGAGGTTGTAGGCGCTCGAGTCGAAGTCGAGGCTCGGCACCGAGTGCCCGGCGTACTCCCAGTGCACGAGGTCGTAGGAGCGCAGGATCGGCGCGCCGGGCGAGTAGTGCATGGTCGACGCCGAGTAGTAGTACGCATCGCCGACCCGGATGATGTCGCCGTCGGCGAAGTCCTGCCACACGATCGGGTTCGTGAACTGCCCGGGCGGCGTGGTGGCCGGCGGTGTCGAGGTGGGCGTGCTGCCGACGCGGACGAGTTGCCATTGCTGGTTGGTGCCGCCCCAGTCGGCGTACTGCACGACGGCCCCGCCGTCGGCGGTGGAGGCGTTCTGGACCTCGACGGCCTTGCTGGAGTTTCGGTTGATCAGCCGCACGTAGCCGCTGTCGGAGTCGGCGAGGCGGAACTGCTGGTTGGTGCCGTTGCCGTCCGTCCACTGCACGAGCTTGGCGCCGTCCGCGGTCGACAGGTTGTAGACGTCCAGGACCTTGCCGGAGTGGCGGGCCTTCAGCCGGTAGTAGCCGCCGCCCGAGTCGACGAACTGCCACTGCTGGTTCTGCCCACCAGACCGCGTGTACTGCTGAATGCAGGCACCGTCCGCAGTGGACACCCCGCACACGTCGAGGGCCTTGCCGGAGTTGCGGTTGACGAGTTCGTACCAGGCGCTGGTGTCGACGGTCGCCGCCGACGCGGCCGTCGCGTTGATCGCAACAACGACGCCGGCAGCGATCGCGGTGACGACGGCGGCGAGCACGGCCGATCGGCGGCGTGTTCGGATCTGCATGAGGACATTCCTTCCGGACGCGCATTTGTGAGCGTTCACAAGTCGATCCGCATCCGGTGGGCCAGCGGCAAATGACTGGTGGCGGGAACGCTCACATGCAGGACCGCGAGATTGCCAGAATGTTTCGGAACCCGCAAGACCAGGCACCGGCCCAAGCAGTCATTCCGGCACGCCCGATGCCGGGCAAACGCCAGCTCAGAGCCGTTGCATCACCGACCGAGAACTTCCGGAAAATTTCATTTCCATGGATGTGCGACCTCTATTCAGGCATGCCCATAACACTTTTCGCCGCTGATTCTCACGGCACTTTCCTGACGAATTTGTGTTACGCCGAGGCCGCCCGCATGGTCGATGCGCCGAACGGCCCTGCCCAGCGCTTCCCCGTCGACCTTGCCGGTCACGGTGAGCGGCAGCCGATCGATCGCGACGAACAGGCTCGGCACCAAGTGGGGCGGCAGGCCGGCCGCGGCACGCTGTCGCACGCCACCATCCCGGCCGCATACAGCGTGGTGAAGGTCGAGGTCGGACGCGGCCATCGCGGCGGCGCGCGGGCTCAGTTGGCAGCTGCGCCGGCCGGTCGGCCTGCCCGACCTGCTGGTCGCGGCGGTCGCGCGGCAGCACGCCGCGTTCCCGCTGTGCTTCGCGCGGCTGGTGGACGAGCGCACCGCCGAGCTCGCCGACCGGCCGAACGTCGGCGTCAACTTCGACCTGGGCAGTGGGCTGCACATCCCGGTGGTGCCCGACGCGGCCGCCGGCTCGTCAACGGCCGGGACGCGGCGCTGTTCCTACACGCGATCCGCGACTGCCTCAAGGCGGCCTCCTGGTCAGAGCCGGCCCCGCAGCCGTAGGGCGCGACCGGCGGCGGTGGCGAGCGCGACGGCGACCACGACGGCGCCGGCGACGCCCGCGACGGCCCCGGCGGTCAGCGGCGTGAGGTGCAGCACCCGGCCGGCGGGGGTGAGTGCGGCGATCAGGCCGACGATGGCGGCGGAGGCTACCCAGGCCGGGAATGCAGGGTTGGTACGCCAGGACAGCGCCGGTCGGGTGCGCAACGTCCACGCGATGAGGGCGTGCCCGGCGAGCCACCCGAGTACGGCGGCGGAACGGGCCGTGCCCGTGCCGGTGCCGGCGAGCAGCAGGTAGGCGGGCAGGGTCGCCGCGGTGAGGGTGACCGCGACGGTGGCGATGGCCGCGAGCCCCGCACGGTCGAGGAACCGCGTGCCGGCCCGCCGCGGCGGGCGGCGCATGGCGTCGGGTGCGGCGGGTTCGGCGACGAAGGCGACGGAGGCTCCGAGGTCCATGAAGATCTCGAGCAGGACGATGTGGACCGGCGCGAACGGCGCCGGCCGGCCGGCGGCGAGGGCGGCGAGCAGGACGACGACGAGGGCGACCTTCGCGCCGAGGTAGAAGGCGACGGCGCGGCGCAGCTGTGCGCTGATGTTGCGGCCGGTGGCGACGGCGGCCACGACGGTGGGGTACGCGTCGTCGGTCAGGACGATGTCGGCGGCGGCGCGGGCGAGGTCGGCGCCACGGCGGCCCATGGCGATGCCGACGTCGGCGGCGGCGAGGGCGGGCGCGTCGTTCGCGCCGTCGCCGGTGACTGCGACCGTGTGCCCGCGGGCCTGCAGGGCCTGCACGAGGCGGTGCTTCACGGCGGGCGTGGCGCGGGCGATCACGGCGCCGTGCGTGAGCAGCGGGGCGAGGTCGGCGTCGGTGGCGTCGGCGAGGCGGTCACCGCGGGCGACCAGGTGGCCGGCGGGCAGACCGGCCCGGGCGGCGACGTCGGCAGCGGTGCCGGGGTGATCGCCGGTGACGACGATCGTGGCGACGCCTGCACCGTGCAGGGTGGCGACGGCGTCGGCGACGTCGGGGCGCAGCGGGTCGGTGAAGCAGGCGAGCCCGACGTACCGCAGCGCGGCCTCGGCGTCGTCGCGGTCGCGGGGCGCCTCGGCGAGGGTCCGGTCGGCGAAGGCGATGACGCGCAGGCCCCGGCGAGCCCGCTCGTCGACGAGGGCGTCGAGGCGGTCCCGCTCGGCGGGGTCGAGGGCGCAGCGGTCCAGGACGGCTTCGGGCGCGCCGGCCACGGCCAGCCGCAGCCCGTCACCGCCGGCGCGGTGCAGGCGGCTCAGCAGCTTGCGGTGCGGGTCGAACGGATGCCCGGCGACGGCCGGACCGGGCGCGGCGATGCCGTCGTCGGCGGCCGCGGCGAGCAGCTGCTGCTCCATGGGTTCGCGGCCGCCCGGCGGGTAGGCGGCGACGGCGGCGCTGAGGATCGATCGGCGCTCGCCGACGAGCTCGGTGAGCCGGAGGTGGTTCTCGGTCAGGGTGCCGGTCTTGTCGGTGACCACGACGTCGACGGCGCCGATCGTCTCCCCGGCCCGCAGGCGGCGCAGCAGCGCGCCGCGGCGGGCGAGCTGCCGGCCGCCGACGGCGAGCAGGACGACGACGAGGATGGGCAGTTCCTCCGGGACGGTGGCGAAGGCGACCGTGAGCCCGGACAGCAGCATGTCGCGCACCGGCTGGCCGGCGAGCACGCCGACGAGCGGGACGGCGACGCTGGCGGCGACGGCGATGACCAGGACGGTCCTGGCGAGCTGGGACAGGGCGCGCTGCAGCGGGGTGGGCGGTTCCCTGGTGTCGGCGACGAGCCGGCCGAGCCGGCCGAGCTCGCTGTCGGCGCCGGTGGCGGTGAGCACCGCGCGGCCGTCGCCGGTCACGACCGCGGTGCCGGCGTGCAGCATGCTCGACCGGCCGCCGAGCGGCGTGTCCTCACCGACCGGCAGCGCGCTCTTGCCGACCGCCGCGGCCTCGCCGGTCAGGGTCGACTCGTCGACCCGCAGCCCGTGCGCTTCGAGGACACGGGCGTCGGCGGGGACGAGGTCGCCGGCCTCGACGGCGATCACGTCGCCGGGCACCAGGTCGGCGGACGGTACTTCGTCCACGCCGGCCGGGGTGACCAGTCGGGCGGTCGGCGCGGTCATCGCCCGCAGCGCCTCGATCGATCGGGCGGCACGCATCTCGGTGCTGGTCTCCAGGACCGCCACGACGGCGATGACGGCGGCGATCGCCGCGGCGTCGGACAGCTCGCCGAACACCGCCGAGAGCACCGCGACGGCGATGAGCAGCAACTGCAGCGGCTCGGTGAACGACTCAGCGAGCTCGGGCAGCCACCGCTTCGGCCGCCGGGCGCCGCCGGGGACGTTCGGCCCGTGCCGTGCCCGCCGATCCGCTCTGGCCGCCGGGTCCAGGCCGGTGGGGCCGGAGCCCAGCCCCTGCAGCACCGCCTCCGCCGGCAGGGCGTGTACGGGCGGCTCACTGAGCAGCGACTGCGCCACGTTGCGAGCGTAACAATCGCCGGTTGCGTACCTATGCGTCGGCTTCGTCAATGGACGGGCAGGCCGGCAACGGCCTCGTCGACGCTCCGGTATGCCGGGACGTCGGCCAGGGCGCTGGCGGCGACGGCGTCCCGGGCCCCGAGGTAGAGATGGGCGAACGCGAGCGTGCGGCCGTGACGCGCAACGCGACGCCTGATCGCCTCGAGCGCCTCGACAACGCCGAGGCGCAGGTCGAAGCTGGCAGTCAGGTCCAGGACGATCGCGGTGCCCGGACGTGCCAGCGCGGCGTCGACGGCGGCGGCCAGTCGGTCGATGTTGGCGAAGAAGAGCTGGCCGTCGGGGCGCAGGACGGTGACGCCGGCGCTCCCGAGCTCGGACACGCGCAGGCGGCCTGCGTCGGCGATGTAGATGAGCAGCGACAGGGCGACGGCGATGAGCAGCCCGGGGATCAGGGTCAGCGTGGTGACCCCGAGGATGGCGGTGGCGGCGACGGCCAGGGCGCGCCGGTCCCGGGCGAGGTAGGCGCGCAGCGGCGCGATGGCCAAAAACGGGCGGACCGCCATGATGACCACGGCGGCGAGCACCGGCTCGGGCAGGAGTGTGAAGGCGGGCGTGAGTGCCAGGCCGACGAGCAGCATCAGCCCGGCGGTCATCGCCGGCAGCCAGCGCGTGCGGCCGCCCGCCGCGTGCGCGGCGACGCTCACCGACGGGCTGCCGCTGACCGCGAGCCCGCCGACGGCACCGGCGAGGAGGTTGGCCGCGCCGAGGCCGGTCATCTCGCGGTCCGCGTCGAGGGGCGGCTCGCCGGGGTCGCGCAGGCGGTCGGCGATGCCGTGGCCCAGGACGAAGACGATGAGCGCCAGGCCGGCGGCGGTCGGCGCGAGCCCCAGCCAGGCGACCGCGTCGAGCTCGGGCAGGCGCGGGAGCGGGACGCCGGCGGGGACGCGCGGCACGTGTGCGACGCCGTGCTCGCGCAGGTGCAGCGCGGCGGAGGCGGCCGCGGCGGCGACGAGCACCAGCAGCGTGGCGGGGATGCGGGGCAGCCGGGTCTCCAGGACGAGCAGGACGGCCAGCGCCGCCAGGCCGGTCGCGAGGGACGCCGGGTGCCAGTGCGGCAGGGCGCTCATGGTGTCCCAGCCGCGGACGAACGCATTGGACGTGCGGGTGGGCACGTCGACCATGACGGCGGCCTGCCGCACGACGATGACGACGGCAAGGCCGAACAGGAACCCGCGCAGCGCCTCGGGTGCGAGGAACCGGGCGACGAAGCCGCACCGCAGCAGGCCGGTGACGAGCAGGATCGCGCCGGTGAGCAGCGTGAGTGCGACCGCGAGGCGGGCCCGCCGGTCGGGGTCGGCGGCCAGGCCCGCCACCGCGGCCGAGGTGATGACCGCGGTGGCGGCGGTGGCGCCGACGATGAGCCGCGGGGACCGGCCGAGCACCGCGTAGGCGAGGACGCACAGCGGTGCCGCGGCCAGTCCCTGAGCGGGTGGTACCCCAGCAATCTGGGCGAACGCGACGGTTTCGGGTGCGAGCAGGGCCACCGCGGTCAACGCGGCGATGAGCTCGGTCCGGATGGCGGCGGTGGACATGTCGCTCGCACCCCTCGGGTCGGGTCGGCGGCTCGGTCAGGCGGCCGGGACGACGTACGGGAAGGCATCCTGGCTGCGCTTGCGGTCCCCGGCGCGCAGGCCGCCCGGGATGGCCGAGTTGGTGGCGAGCGAGAACATGATCTCGGGGGCGTTGTCGGCCAGCCGCCGGCCGTTGAACGCGACGAACCCGAACTGGGCCGGACTGCCGACGACGTAGCCGAGCAGGTCGGGCACGATCCGCTCGACGAGGCCGGCGGCGTGGACCTCGGGCCGGTCGGCGGTGCCGCGCCGGCGTACGACGGAGGCGACCAGGTCGCCGATCGCGGTGGCGTAGTTGGCGGCGTCGTCGGCCGGGTGGGTCTCGTTGGCGTGACTGGCGGCGTCGCCGTCGGCGTCGCGGAAGATGGGCCAGATCATCGGCAGCCCGGCGCGCCCGACCTGGCGCCAGCCGCCGGCGTCGGTCGCCAGCTTGGTCGTGCTCCAGGTGGCGATGTGGCGTCCTCGGTACAGCGTGCTGCCGCCGACGGGCAGCGTCAGCACGATGGAGCGCACCGTCGAGCCGGCGAAGGTGTCCTGTGCGACGCCGGCCACCCAGTGCGTGAGGTCCTCGTCGCCGCCGTGCAGCACCGTGCGGTCCACGGCGTCGAGCAGGGTCAGGTCGAGGTAGAACGGCTCGACGGCGTGGCCGGCCCAGACCGCGCCGCCGTGCGCCGTGGTGGTCGGCTCGCCGGTGCGGCCCTGCGCGATGACGATGCCGGTAGCCGCGTCGTCGGTCGCGGCCGCGCCGGTGAGCAGCTCGACGGTGTAGGGCTGCGCGCCGTCGGCCTCGGCGCCGAAGGCGAAGCGGTAGGTGAGGTCCTCCCGGTCCCGGCCGTCGAGGTGGATCTTGAACTCGTAGCGGGCCTCGGGGTGGAACGGGTCGGTGAAGGTGTCGCCGGCCAGCGACGTGCGCACGTTCATCACGAGGACGGTCGCGCCGTCGGCGTCGAAGAGGTACTGGTCGGTGATGTTCAGGCGCGGGTCCTGGCGGGCCTGCGGCGAGTCGAGGTGGTGTGACATGTGTGGTCTCCTTCCTGGACGGCGCGGTCAGGCGCAGAGGTCGTCGGGCAGCGCGCACGGCAGGTGCCGCACCCGCACGTCGTCGGGGCGGTTGAACAGGAACCGGAGCTGTTGCGGTACCGGGTCACCGGCCGGGTTCGCGGTGTTGGCAATGTCGTCCATGGCCAAGAGCGTCGCCGGTGCGGCCGGGCGGTCGCTGCCGTCGTTCGACTGCAGTCGCCGGCGCCCTTGCGGGGCAGTCGGCGACTGCAGCGTCAATCGGTGACTGCGGCTCCGTCGCGTCCCAGCCGGGCGGCGAGCTGGCCGCGGGAGGTGACGTTCAGCTTCGGGAACATGCGGTACAGGATGGAGCTGATCGTGCGGGGCGACAGGTAGAGCCGCTCGCCGATCTCGCGGTTGGACAGGCCCTGCGCGGCCAGCCGGGCGACCTGCAGCTCCTGCGAGGTGAGCACCTCGTGCAGCGCCGGTGCCGCGGCGGCGGGACGTTCGCCGGCCGCGCGCAGCTCGAGGGCGGCCTGCGCCGCCCATGTGGCGGCGCCGATGAGCTCCAGCGTGGTGTGCGCGGCGCGCAACGGGATCCGCGACTCGGTCATGCGGCGCCGGCGGCGTAGCCAGGAGCCGTAGGCGAGCTCCAGCCGCGCCCGGTGCCAGGGCCAGCGGGTGAGGTTGCGGGCCAGCGCCGCACGGTAGAGCGGTTCGGCGTCCTCGTCGGCGGCCAGCACGGCCCGGGCGTAGTCGAGGTGGACCAGCAGGGTCGGGGCCGGCGCCGTCGCGGCCAGCTCGGCCATGCGCGCGACGACGGGGCGGGCGTCGTGTTCGAGGCCGGCGTGGCGGGCCGCCTCGGCGAGCGGTGCCAGCGCGTGGTAGCGCTCGGACTCGTGGAAGGCGGCGTCGCTGGGGTCGAACAGCCGGCGCATCGCGTGGTAGGCGTCGGTGTGCCGGCCGGCGCGGATCAGGCCGAACCCGCGGGCCAGCTGGACGCAGGCGAGCAGGTTGTTGAGCCGCTGCGTGCCGGCGGCCCGCTCGGCCCGGCCGGCCATGTCGTGTGCGACGTCGGCGTCGCCGAGCAGGCTCTCCACGATGGCGTTGAGCGACAGCGAGCCGGTGTCCCAGATCGGCTGGCCGGTGTCGGCGGCGAGGCGACGGGCCTCCTCCACGGCGGCGACGGCCCGGTCCCACTCGCCGAGCTCGAGCCGGTCGAGGACCTGCATGGTGAGCACCTGTGACAGCAGCCCGAGGCGGCCCTGCTCGCGCAGGTGGCGCTCGGCCCGCTGGAAGCAGTCGACGGCCGACTCGGGGTCGCCGACGGCGTGCGCGGCCATGCCGTACAGGTGCAGAGCGGCCGGGTCGCCGACCTGTTCCGGGACGATCGCGGTGAGCGCGGCGAGGACCCGCTCGGCCTCGGTGCACGGGTGGGCGACGGCGACGGTGGCCACCGCCCTGGGTTCGGCGCCATCGCCGCCCAGGGCGTCGACCGTCGCCACGATGTGGTCCTGTGCCTCGCGGCCGGCCGCCGCCCACCAGGTCCGCAGCGACGCGCCGTGCACCAGGTTGAGGGCGAGGGCCCGGTCGCCGGCGGCCGCGGCGGCCTGCGCGGCGTCGCACAGCCGCAGGATGGGCGCGGAGGCGCCCGGTACGCCGTCGTTGAAGATCTCTCGCAGCCACGCCAGCCGGGCTCGATCCAATGTGGACAACGGACACCGGTCGGCGGCGGCGGTGAGCCGGTCGACGAGGTCGGCCCGGCCGAGGCCGAAGGCGTGCTCGGCCGCGAGCAGCAGGCGATGGCCGCGGCGGGCCGGGTCGCCGGTCAGCTGGGCCGAGCGGTGCAGCGACGTGATGGCGGCAAGGATCGCGCCGCGGCGCAGCGGGATCGTGTGGGTCGCCTCGAGGTCGTCGGCGACGGCGTCGTCGGGGCCGACGATCGACTGCGAGCGGTGCCAGACGCGCCGGTACGGCTCGTCGGCGAGCACGCCGGCCAGCGCGGCGTTGGCCGCCTGCCGGCGCGGCAGCGGCTCGACCTGCAGGATGCCGGAGCGCACGAGCGGGTGGCGGAACACCACCCGGGTCTCGTCGACGCGGACCAGCCCGGCGTCGACCGCCGGCGTCCACACGTGGGTGCTGACGGGACCGCCGGTGAGCGCCGCGGCCCCGGCCAGAATCTCCGCCAGGTCTTCGGCGTTGTCGACGGCGGCGACGAGCAGCGCGTCGCGGGTGTCGGGCGGCAGGCCGGCCAGCCGGCCGGCGAACGCCTGCTCCAGACGCGCGGTGAGCGGCAGGGACCCCGTCACATGCTCGGCGCTGAACTCCGCGGTCTGCCGCCAGGCGGCCGGCAGCTCCACCAGGGCGAGCGGGTTGCCCAGCGACTCGAACAGGATCCGTTCCTGGCTGGCCGCCGGCAGGCCGGCGGCGGACACGGCGATGAGCTGGCGGGCTGCCGTGTCGTCGAGGCCGGCCAGCTCGAGCACCGGCAGGCCGCAGCCGAGCAGCGGGCCGTCATGACGGGCGCGCACGGTGCCGATGACGACGACCGGGTCGGCGCCGACACGGCGGGCGACGAACGCCAGCGCCTCGTGGGTGGGCCGGTCCAGCCACTGCACGTCGTCGACGGCGACCACCACGGGCCGGTTCGCGGCGGCGTCGGCGAGCAGGCTCAGGGTGGCCAGCGCGATCATGAACGGCTCCGGTGCGGCGCCGTCGTCCATGCCGAACGCGGCGAGCAGGGCCGCACGCTGCCGCGCGGGCAGCGTGCCGGCCCGGCCGAGCAACGGGCGCAGCAGCTGGTGCAGGCAGGCGAAGGGCAACTGGGCCTCCGCCTCGACGCCGGTGGTGTGCAGCACCTCGGCGCCGGTCGAGCGGCCGTAGGTGCAGGCGGCGCGCAGCAGCGACGACTTGCCGATGCCCGCCTCGCCGCGCACGAGGACGGCACCGCCGCCGTCGGATGCCGCCTCGATGAGGCCGGTGAGGACCCGCAACTCGTCGTCCCGGCCGAACAGGTGCGCCCCCGTCATGAGGTCATTCCATCAGCGCACGGGTCTGGCGTACCCACGCGGCCGCCTCCATCTTCTCGAACGTGGCCAGCGCCGCGGCCAGCAGCGGCGCGGCCGCCCTCGCCCGGCCGTGCCCGCACAGCCAGCGGCCGTACTCCAGCTGCAGCCGGGCCCGCACCCACGGCCACCGGGTCAGGTCCGCGCCCAGGCCGACGAGGTACAGCGCCTCTGCCTGCGCGTCCGCGGCCAGCACCGCCCGAGCGTAGAGCAGGTGCACGGCCAGCAGCGGCGACGGCGTCTGCGCGGCCGCGACCTGCTCGAGCTCCTCGACGACGGCGAGCGCCTCCTCCGCGCGCCCCGCGTGCACGGCCGCCTCGGCCAGGAACATCACCCCGGCGAAGCGTTCGCGGCGGTGGAACGCCGGGTCGAGCGGGTCGAACAGGCGGCGCAGCTCGGCGAAGGCGTCGTCGAAACGGTCCTCGCTGAACCACATCGCCCCTCGGGCCAGCTGCACTACGGCGAGGATGTCGTTGAGCCGGCCGGGCGAGGCGGCCAGCTCGGCCCGAGTGGCCAGCCGCAGCGCGGCGTCGACGTCGCCGCGCAGCGCGTCCGCCCGGGCGTCGCAGGCGATGGTGCCGGTCGACCACACCGGCTGCCCGGTCTGCTCGGCCAGCCGGCGGCCCTCCGCGGCGGCGGCCCTGGCCCGGGGCCAGTCGCCGAGCTCGAGGCACACCTGCACCGTCATGCTCAGCACCTGCGGCAGCAGGCCGAGACGGCCCTGCTCGCGCAGCTCGGTCTCGGCCGCTGCGAGGAAGTCGGCGGCGCGGGTCTCGTCGCCGACGGCGTGCGCGGCCATCCCGTACAGTCGCAGGGCCTCCGCGCCGGCGTGGTCGGCCGCCACCCGGTCCAGCCGCCGCAAGACCTCCCGGCACTGCAGCACGGGCTCGGCGACGGCCACGGCGGCGAGGTGCCGCGGGTCGGCGCGCAGCTGCGGGAGGGCCTCGGCGGCGGCGACGACCGTCGCCCGGGCCGCCGGGCCGGTGTCCGCCCACCAGCAGCGCAACGCGGCCCCCAGCAGCAGGTTCAGCGCGAGGTCGGCGTCCTCCCCGGCCGCCGGCCCCTGCGCCAGCTCGCACAGCTGCACCACCCTGGCGGCATCGCCGGGCGTGCCGTCGCTGAAGATCTCGCGCAGCCACTCCAGCCGGGCCACGTCCAGGGCACCGAGCTCCAGCTGCGACGCCGCCCGGACCAGCCGCCCCACATCGTCGGTGCGGCCCAGGCCGAAGGCGTGCTCGGCCGCCACCAGCAGCCGGTGCCCCCGCCGGCCCGCGCCGACGGTCAGCTGCGCGGCCCGCTCCAGCCACTGCACCGCCGAGGCCCGCGCGCCGCGATCCACGGCGGCTGCGGCGGCGGCCTCCAGCGCGTCGGCGACGGCGTCGTCCCGGCCGGCGATCGACTGCGCCCGGTGCCAGATCCGGCGGAACGCGTCGGCGACCACGTCGGCCAGCGCGGCATGCGCGGCCAGCCGCCGCTGGACGGGCTCGGCCTGCAGCACGCCCGACCGTACGAGCGGGTGGCGGAACTCGACCCGCACGGCGTCGGCGACGATCAGGCCGGCGTCGACGGCCGGTGCGAGGACCTGCCGGTCCAGTGGCAATCGGGCCAGCACGGCCGCGGCCGCCACGACCTCCTCGACGGTGTCGCCGGAGTCGCAGGCGGCGACCAGCACCGCGTCGCGGGTCGGCGACGGCAGGTCGGCGAGCCGGCCGGCGAAGGCCCGCTCCAGCCGGACGGTGAGCCCGACCGGGCGATCCCCGCCGGCCGGCCGGTGCGCTTCGGCCTCGGCGCGGATCGCGGCCGGCAGCTCCAGCAGCGCCAGCGGGTTGCCGAGCGCCTCCTCCTGCACCCGCCGCCGATCGGCGGCGCTGAGCCCGCCGCCGTGCCGGTCGAGGATGGCCGACGCGGCCTCGTCGTCGACCCGTTCCACCCTCAGGGCGGGCAGCCCGGCGGCCAGCAGCGGACGGTCGTAGCCGGTGCGCATCGCGGCGACGACGGCGACGGCCGCCTCGCCTGCGCGGCGGGCCAGGACGGCGAGCACGTCGTGGGACTGCGGGTCCAGCCACTGCGCGTCGTCGGCCAGCACGACCACCGCGCGGCGCTGCGCCAGCCGCGCGACGAGGTTGACCGCGGCCAGCGAGATCAGGACCGGCTCCGGCCGCCGGGCCTCCAGCAGCCCGAACGCCGACAACAGCGCCTCACGCTGCACCGCGGGCAGCAGCGGCGCGTCGGCCAGGACCGGCCGCAGCAGCTGGTGCAGCGCGGCGAAGGGCAGCGCCGCCTCCGACTCGACGCCGGTGGCGCTCAGGACCAGCAGCCCCCGGTCGCGGGCATCGCGGCGCACCGCCGCCAGCAGGGCGGTCTTGCCGATCCCCGGCTCGCCGAGCACCACCACGGCGTCGCCATGGCCTCCGGCGGCGGCCGCCACGCGCGCGGCGAGCTCTGCCAGCTCCCGGTCCCGACCGAACAAACCGGCCGCTACCGGCGCCCCGCCACCCATCCGCCACTCCCTTCGCGCGTCCTGCGGACCGTAGCGACGCGCCGCGGAACCCGCCTAGCGTCAACCGACTGCAGCCGCCGCGCCACCGCATGCCATCCCCGCGTCCCGAGATTAAGAAAATTAAGATCAACATCTTGAAAATTGAACTCTGATACGAGTACAACTGAGATATGACGGAACAAACGATGGACTGGCAGGAGCTCACGAACCTGACGCGGGGGCAGCCGTTCGTCGTCGAGCGGGTGCGGCTTGCGAGCAACGGCGTTGCGATCGAAGGCGAGTTCGAGCTGCCGCAGCTGGCGCAGCTCAGCGTCGAGGATCAGATCTTCGTCACGGCGTTCGTGCGCAGCCATGGGTCCATCAAGCAGATGGAGCGGATCTTCGGGGTGAGCTACCCGACGATCAAATCGCGGCTGAACCGGGTCGCCCAGATGCTCGACTTCGTCGAGACCGACCCGGCGCCGCCGCAGGCCGACGTCATCGATCGGCTGCGCCGCGGCGAGATCACCGCGCAGGAGGCGCTGTCCGAGCTGGAGGGGCGGTCGTGATGCCACAGCTGGTCACTCTGCGGTTCAAGCGGCCGCAGCGCCGGGCCATCCGGATCTGGGTGCCGGTGCTTCCCGTGCTGCTCGTGTTCTCGCCGCTCGTGGTCCTGGCCGCCCTGGGGGCGGTCGTGGCCTGTCTCATCTTCCGCGTCAGCGTGGCGCGGGCGTTCGGCACCGGATGGCGCATCGTCTGGGCGTTGTCCGGCACCCGGTTCGACATGGAGTACGACCGCATGGGCGTGCTCGTAGCTTTCCGATAGGAGAAGGGTCCGATGAACGAACAGCGCAAGGACATCCTCGACATGCTCGCCGAGGGCAAGATCACCGCCGATGAGGCGGAGCGGCTCCTCGCCGCGCTCGAGCGGGACCTGCCGGCGCCGGCGGCGAGTCTCGACGTCCGGCCCAAGGGCAAGCCGAAGTACCTGCGGGTCATGATGAACACGGTCGAGAACGACGAGACCGGACACATCAACATCCGCGTGCCGCTGCAGCTGCTGCGGGCCGGGGTGCAGCTGGCGGCCCTGATCCCGCCGAAGGCACTGACCGCGGCCAACACCAAGCTGACCGAATCCGGCGTGCCGATCGACCTGACGCAGCTCAAGCCCGAACAGCTCGAGGCGCTCGTGGAGCACCTCGACGAGATGACCGTGGACATCGACCAGCCCGACGCCAAGCTGCGGGTCTTCTGCGAGTAGACCCGAGAGGGTGCTGGAACACCCTCCCGGGTCCGCGCCCGCTACTGCGAAGCGCTGTTGAACTGCGAATTTGGATTCTAGCCACTCATGCTCGGCGACGGCGCGCGGCGCGCGACCTACCGCGTGCCGTCCCGAGCGGGGCGCGCGAGCGTGTCCCAGGCGGCCATCGCGCAGGCGATGACGGTCTCCAGCTCGGCCCGGTCGGCGCCGTCGCGGGCCTGGATGGACAGCCCCTGCACCACGGTCGTGTAGTAGCGGGCGATCCCGTCGAGGCCGGGCGCCGGCACCGCGAGGTCGCCGTCGGCGACGCCGCGGGCGAGCCGGTCCCTGATCGTGGCGAACATGTCGCGGCGCAGGTCGGCGAGGAACTCCCGCACCGGGTGGTTCTCCACGGCGCCGGTCGGTGCGGCGAGGATCAGCATGCAGTAGTGCGGCGCGTCCGGCAGGGTGATCTGGTCGGCGGTGGCGCGGAGCATGGCGTGGATGGCCGCGCGGGCCGTCGGCTCCTCGCGCAGCGCCCGCCGGGGCGGCTCCCCCGCGGTGGCGCCGTAGAGCGCCATGGTCTGCCGGAACAGCTGTTCCTTGCTGCCGAAACACGCATAGATGCTGGCCGAGGCGATGCCCATCGCCGCGGCCAGGTCGTTGAGCGAGGTCCCCTCGTAGCCGCGCTCCCAGAACAGGTCCAGCGCGTGGCGCAGGGCGACGTCCGGGTCGAACGCGCGCGGCCGGCCGCGAGTAGCCATCTCGTCACCCATCGCTTTTCTTTGTCGTTCGATCAAGTTTACCTTGACCGCCGCCTTCCCCGCGTGGGACTTTATTGGTCGTTCGATAAATAATAGGACGGAAGGAAGCCGCCATGCGTGCCCTGCAGCAGACGTCGTCGAACGGCCCACAGGACCTCCGCCTGATCACCGACGCGCCGGTGCCCAGCCCGGGCGCGGGCGAGATCCTGATCCGGGTCACCGCGGCGGGCGTCAACTTCGGCGACGTCCTGCAGTCCCGCGGCGAGTTCCCGGGCGGCCCGCAGCCTCCGTACCTGGCCGGCTTCGAGGCCGCCGGCGAGATCACCGCCGTGGGCGACGACGTCACCGGCCTGCGGCCCGGCGCGCACGTCATCGGCGCCGGGATCGGCGGCGGCGCGTTCGCCGAGTACATGGCCCTGCCCGCCGTCGCGGCGGTGCCGGTGCCCGCGGGCTGGAGCGACGAGCAGGCGCTGGGCCTCGTCGTGAGCTGGCCGACCGCGCTGGCGGCGCTGCGGCCGCTCGGGCGGCTCGCCGCCGGCGAGACCGTGCTCATCGACGCGGCGGCGGGCGGCACCGGCCAGGCCGCGCTGAAGCTGGCCAAGCACTACGGCGCGACGGTGATCGCCGCCGCCTCGCCGGGCAAGCACGAGACGCTGCGGGCGCTGGGCGCCGACCACGTGCTCGACTCCCGCGGCCCGGACCTCGCCGCCGAGGTCCTGGGGCTGACCGGCGGCGCCGGCGCCGACCTGGTGCTGCAGTCGGCCGGCGGCGCCACCTTCGGCGCGAGCCTGGCCGCGGCCAAGCGGGTCACCGGCCGGGTCGTCGTCTACGGCACGGCCGGCGGCGAGGCCGCGATCACCAACTGGGAACTGGTCTATCGGCACCAGATCCAGCTCATCGGCCTGAACATCGGCATGCTGATCCAGGCCGCGCCGCAGATCTTCGGCGCGGTGATGGGCGAGCTCTTCGCACTCATCGGCGCCGGGGTGCTCACGCCGACCCGGCCCACCGCGTACGACCTCGCGGACGGCCCGAAGGCGCTCACCGAACTGGAGTCGCGCGCAACGGTCGGCAAGCTGGCCCTGGTGCCCTGATCACCAGCAGCAGCGCCCGGGTGACGATCGGCGTCATGCGACCGGCACCTGCTCCGCCTGCCCCTGAGTGGCGACCGGGTCCTCGGCGGTCGGGCTCAGCCGCAACATGAGCACGACGAGCATCACCAGCACACCGAAGAGGCCGGTCGCACGGAAGCCGGCGACGAAGGCGTCCTGGACGTGATGCAGCAGGGCCGGATCGTGCAGGTCGCCCGCCCGCCGGAAGCCGTCCACCCACGAGCCGTCGGCGTGCCCGGCGCCGGCGGCCAGCCGCCGGCGGTAGACGACTGTGCCGATACTGCCGAGCACGACCAGCCCGGTGGCGATGCCGATCTCGTTGGCGGTCTGGGTGAACGATGCCGCGGATCCTGCCCGCTCCTGGGGTGCGTGAGAGATGACGTCGTTCATGAGGTACGGAAACACCGCCCCGATGCCCGCGGTGGCCAAAACGCTGCCGCAGATCACGACGGCGACGCCGGACGGCCCCGCCGGGATGACGGCGTACGCCACGAACCCGGCGGCCATGACCAGCAGGCCGCCCAGGACGACCCGAGAGGGCCGGACGTGCCGGCCCAGCCAGGGTCCCAGGTTCGACGCCACGATCATCGCGAGCATCGAGGGCAGCAGGCACAGCGCCGCGCGCAACGGCGACAGGCCGCGGGCGGACTGCAGGTAGAAGGCGATGAACAGCGACGTACCGCCCATCAGCATCGCGGTCAGGAACAGCACCCACATCACCCGGGCCACGCCCGGCTGGCGCAGCAGCGACAGGTCGACCAGCGGGTCTGGGAGCGCTCGCTGGCGGCGGACGAACAACACCCCCAGCCCGGCCCCGACCACGGCGAGCACCAGCGGCGGCCAGGACCAGCCGCCGTTCACGGTCATCTTGAGCGCGGCGACGACCAGCAGGATCGAGGCCAGGCACAGCGCCGCGCTGCGCAGGTCGATACGCCCAGCGGCCGGGTTGCGGACCTCCGGCAGCAGGCGCGGCGCCGCGACCAGGGTCAGCAGCATCGCCGGTACTCCCAGCAGGAACACCGAACCCCACCACCAGTGCTCGATCATCAGGCCGCCCAGCAGCGGCGCGATGGCCATCCCGGTGAGGAAGCAGGTCATGTACGCGCCCATGGCCGACAAGCTGCGCTTCGGGTCCGGGAACAGCCGGCCGATCAGCGCCATCGAGGCGGGCATGATCGCGGCGCCGGCGACGCCCATCACCGCCCGTGTCGCGATGATCATCCACGGGGTCGTCGAGAACGCCGCGAGCGCCGAAACGGCGGCGAAGACCGCCGAGCAGATCAGGATGAGCCGGCGCCGGCCGATCCGGTCGCCCACCGCGCCCATCGTGATCATGGTGCCGCCCACCATGAACCCGTAGATGTCGTTCATCCACAGCAGCTGCGTCGGCGACGGGTGCAGGTCGGCGGCCATCTTCGGCAGGGCGACGCTGAGCACGCTGATGTCGATGGCGATCAACAGCGAGGGCACGGACAGCAGCGCGAGCGCGAGGCGCGGGTCACGACTTTGCATAAGCACCAGCCTCGCAAGGGGCACGGGTCGCAGGGAAAGGCCGATCGTGCATGACGTTGATACGCCGCACGCATCGCGCGCGACCCGCCGGTACGCGAGAATCGGGATCATGGCCGACATCGCCGCGCCCGCGCCGGAGACCGTCGAGCTGCGGCACCTGCGCTCGTTCGTCGCGGTCGCGGACGAGCTGAACTTCAGCCGCGCCGCGCAACGGCTGTTCCTGTCCCAGCCCTCGCTCAGCCGCCAGATCCGCAGCCTGGAGCGGCTCATCGGATGCGAGCTGTTCCGGCGTTCGACCCAGCGGGTCGAGCTCACCCTGGCCGGTGAGGCGCTCCTGACCCGCGCCCGCACCCTCCTGACCGATGCGGACGAGGCGATCGCCGCGACCCGGGCGGTCGGCGGCGAGCTTGCCGCGCGCATGACCAGCATCTGGCAGCCGTGGGTCGAGGCGACGGCGAACGTCGCCGACCTCGGCCGGATCCGGGCCACCACCGAGGAGCTGCACGGCCGGTTCTCGCCACCGGCCGAGGTCGCGGTCACCGCCACCGTCGCCGGCGGCGTGCCGGCGCTGCGACTGTCCGCACCGGAGGCGTCGGACGCCACGATCCTCTTCCTGCACGGCGGCGGCTACATCGCCGGCTCCGCGTTCGGCTACCGCCACCTCGTGGGCGCCATCGCGGCGGCGGCCGGCATGCCGGCCATCGCCATCGACTACCGGCTCGCGCCCGAACACCCCTATCCGTGCGCCGTCGAGGACGCGCTGAACGCGTACCGCTGGCTGCTCGACAGCGGCCTGGATCCGGGCCGGATCGCCTTCGTGTGCGACTCCTCGGCCGGCGGGCTGGCCATGTCGACGCTGCTCACCCTGCGGGAGCAGGGCGTGGCGCTGCCGGCCGCGGCCGCGCTGTTGTGCCCGTGGGTCGATCTCGCCGGCCGCACGCACCGGCCGTCCCAGGACTCGCCGATCACGTTCCTGCCCCAGATGGCCAAGGTGCTCGCCGACGCCTACCTGGACGGCCACCCGATCGACGACCCGCTCGTGGATCCGCTGCGGGCCGACCTCACCGGGCTGCCGCCGCTCCTCATCCACGCCGCGTCCGGCGACTCCGTGTTCGAGGAGGCCAAGCTACTCGCGAAGCGCGCCGAGACGTTCGGGGTACCCGTCGAAACGTCGATCTTTCCCGTGCCCACGCACGACTTCCACCTCTTCTGGACCTTCCTGCCGGAGGCCGCCGCAGCCATCGACCAGGTGGGCCACTTCCTGCGCACGACGACCGCGGGCGCGGCGGGCACATGACGGACGGCTACACCGCACGCTTCTCACGGCGATGGCGGATCGTCGCCGCCGCGGGGGCCGTGGTCGTGTCGGCACCGCTGCTCACGCCTGAGCCGGCGTGCAGCTCGCCGTCCTCGCGGCGCTGATCGTTGCCGTCAACCGGCCGGTGGTCCGCGGCGCGTTCCCGCCGGTACCCGATCCGCGCCCGCGCAACTGCCGCGCCGCGTTGCTGCTGGCCGTCCTTGCGCCGGTCGTCGCCGAGGTCACGCTGGGCACGGTACCGCTGCGGCTGGCCTGGGCGTGGCTGGTCTTCGCCCCCGTCTACAGCGCCGGCGCCGTGTTCGTGCGCGAGGTGGTCCGCCGCACCGGCCGCGGCTACCCGAGCCTGCTGCTCATGGGCATCGCGCTGCTGCGGGTCGCGGTGCCGCCGGGCGAGGATCCGGGGTACAACATGGCGCTGCCCGCCGTCCTGGGCGTTGCCGCCGCGATCGCGGTCCTGGCGGTCGTCGCCCTGCGGGTGCGCGTCCGCCCGGCCCGCCCCGCCGCGCCGCCCCGGCCCGCCGTCCTGGGCGCAGCTGGACGCCCGCCACACGTTGGCGGCGTGCATCGGGGCACTCGCGGGGCACTCGGTCTTCGGCCTGGTCGCCAACGCCGACAGCCCGCTGGACCGCGCCTACCTGGCCACGGTCGCCGTCCTCACGGTCCTTGCCGGGGCCCGGTACGGCCGGCTGCTGCGGCCGGCCGTACCGGGCTCGAGGACGTGATCAGCTCGAGGATGTGATCAGGAGGATGTGATCAGGCGGTGCAGGTCAGCGTGGGTACGGCGTTCGTGCCGCTCCACGTGCCGGTGAAGCCGAACGTGGTCGTGCCGTTGGCCGGGACGGAGCCGTTGTACGCCAGGTTCGTCACCGTCACCGCGGAGCCGGACGTGCTCAGGGTGCCGCTCCACAGCTGGGTGATGGTCTGGCCGTTGGCGTACGTCCACTTGACCGTCCACCGGGAGATGGCCGAGGTCCCGGCCTTCACCGTCACCGAGCCCTGGAACCCGCCCGGCGAGCCCGGCCACTGGTTGGTGACCGTGTACGTCGCGGTGCAGGCGCCGCTCGGCGGCGGCGGCGAGCTCGTGGGCGGCTGCGAGCTGGTCGGCGGCTGGGAGCTGTTCGGCGGCTGGGAGGTCGGGCCGCCGGTCGGTCCGCCGCCGCCGGTCGGCGGGATCAGGTACGGGCCGAGGATGTTCATCTTCGCCTGGTTGACGGTGTTCCAGTCGTCGCTGACGATGCCGCCGGTGTCGCCCGAGTCCGGGTTCCACGACCAGTACGTGAACGACATCCCGTTGACGCCGCTGCCCATGTACGCCATCAGCTTCGTCATCCACTGCGTGTCCAGCGGGTTGGCCAGCGTGCTGCCGAACTCGCCGACGAGCACCGGGGCGATGTTCTGCTTGTACAGGTACCCCCAGAAGTGATCCCAGACGTCGGGCAGGTTGTTCGGGAAGTTCGGGTCCTTGAACCACGGCTGCCGGTCGTACACCGAGATGCCGTAGTCGTGCGCGGAGTAGACCAGCCGGTTGGCCACGTTGAGCCGGACCGGGTAGGTGCCCGCCTTGGAGAGGTTGCCGCCCCACCAGCCGCACGCCATCGGATCGTCCGGCACGTTGTCGTACACGTTCGGGGATCCGCCGTTGCCGTCGCAGCTGACGCCCTCGACGAAGATCAGCCAATTGGAGTTGGTCTGCAGGATCGCGTTGCCGATCCGCTCGGCGGCCAGCCGCCAGTCCTTGGCGGTGTCGCCGCAGCCCCAGCAGGAGCCGACGCCGTTGGGCTCCGTGCCGTCCGCGTGCGGCTCGTTGAACAGGTCCGCGCCGACGACGGTCGGGTTGTTCGCGTACCGCGACGCGAGCATCTGCCAGTCGGCGATCTCGCTGGCCTCGGTCGCGGAGCCGCTGTACCACAGGGCGGTCTGGCCGGCGGCCGTCGGCCGGTGCCGGTCGAGGATGATGCGCATGCCCTTGCCGCCGGCGTAGTTGACGATCTTGTCCAGGATCTGCAGCGGGGACAGCCCGACGAGGTCCGGGTTGGTGTCGGTGTTGATGCTCGTGGCCGCCGCGCCGGCGCGCAGCGAGTCGCCGGTGTACGGCACCCGGATGGTGTTGAACCCGAGCTGGGCCATGTGGTCCAGCTGCTGGGTCCAGGTCGCCGGCCGGCCCGCCCACAGCCCATGGAAGGTGTGGTTGTCGGTCTCCATGCCGAACCAGTTGAGGCCGGTGAGCCGGACCGTCGCGCCGGTCGAGTCGACGATCTTGTTGCCGCTGGTGTGCAGGTAGCCGGTGCCGGTGCCGGCGGATGCCGTACCGGCGTTGAGCGTGACGGCGATGAGCGCGGTGGCCGCTACGGCGGCCAACGCCGCGGCACCGCCGACGGCCCTTCTGATCCTGTTAGCTTTGAGACCCACGGGATGACACTCCGTTCGCGTAACGAGTTCGGCGACTCCGCTCGCTGCGCATCGTGGGCTCGGGCACGATCAGCGTCAATCCGTGGCCGTCGCGCCCCGCCGCCGACGTGCGCCGGCGGCTGAAACTTTCCAGGCCACGTACCCTGGGGGGTATGGAGATTGACGGCGAGGCACTCGGCGACGTGATCAAGCGGTTGCGGCGCGCGGAGGGACAGATCCGCGGCGTGATCGCGATGCTGGAGGAGGGGCGCGACTGCGCCGACGTCGTCACACAACTGGCCGCGGTCTCCCGGGCACTGGACCGGGCCGGCTTCAAAATCATCGCCACCGGGTTGCGGCAGTGTGTCACGGACCAGGAGTCGGGTAAGCAACCGCAGCTGGACATCGCCCAGCTGGAGAAGCTGTTCCTGTCCCTGGCGTAACGCTTCGAGGGCTCGTTTGCATACCCCCGGGGGTATCTGGCACGCTCGGGAGGAACCTGCACGCAGTGCGAAAGGAACGGTTCCGTGCCGAAGATCCTGCCGATCGACACGCCCACCCTCGGCGACCGCGCATACCTCGTCCACGACGGCCGGGTCGCATTCGTCGTGGACCCGCAGCGCGACATCGACCGCGTGCTCGACCTCGCCGCGGCCGAGGGCGTGACGATCACCCACGTCTTCGAGACGCACGTCCACAACGACTACGTCACCGGCGGGCACGCCCTGGCCCGCCGCACCGGCGCCGCCTACCTCGTCAACGCCGACGATCCCGTCGCCTTCGACCGGCGGCCGGTTCGCGACGGCGACGTCGTCGGCATCGGCGACGGCATGCGGGTGCTGGTCCGGCACACCCCGGGCCACACCTTCACGCACCTGGCGTACGTCCTGGAGGCGGACGGGGCGCAGGTCGCGGTGTTCACCGGCGGGTCGCTGCTGTACGGCTCGGTCGGGCGCCCGGACCTGCTCGGCCCGGCGCACACCGAGGCGCTCGTGCACCACCAGTACGCGTCGGCCAACGGCCTCGCCGCCGAGCTGCCCGATGCCGCCGCCGTGTACCCCACGCACGGGTTCGGCAGCTTCTGCGCCGTCACTCAGGCCGACGTCGCGACGTCCACCATCGGGCGGGAGAAGCGGACCAACCCCGTCCTGACCACGCCCGAACGGCAGTTCGTCGACGAGCTGCTCGACGGGCTGGACGCCTGGCCGGCCTACTACGCGCACATGGCCGGTGTGAACCTGGCCGGCCCGGGCGAGCCCGACCTGTCGCCGCCGCAGCGCGCCGACGCCGGCCAGCTGCGCGAGCGGCTCGCCGCCGGCGAGTGGGTCGTCGACCTGCGCAACCGGGTCGCGTTCGCCGCGGGGCACGTTGCCGGCACGCTCAACTTCGGCCTCGACGGCAGCTTCGCCACCTACCTGGGCTGGCTCATCCCGTGGGGCACCCCGCTGACCCTGCTCGCCGAGACGCCGGACCAGCTCGCCCGGGCCCAGCGTGAGCTGGTGCGCATCGGCATCGACCGGCCGGCCGCGCATGCCACCGGTACCGCCGCCGACTGGACCGGCGGCGACGAGCTCGCGGCGTATCCGCGCGCCACGTTCGCCGACCTGGCCCAGGTGCGCCACCACCGGCCGGTCGCCGTCCTGGACGTGCGGCGCGACCTCGAACGCGCCGCGGCGCACGTCGACGGCACCGTCCACGTGCCCCTGCACGAGCTGCTGCGGCGACTCGGCGACGTCCCGGACGGCGAGGTCTGGGTGCACTGCGCGTCCGGCTACCGCGCCTCCATCGCCGCGTCGGTCCTCGCCGCCGGCGGCCGTCGCGTCGTCGCCGTCGACGACGACTTCGCCAACGCGGCCGCGGCCGGGCTCCCCGTCGCCGCCGGCGACACGGCACGGAGCCGGGTGTGACGGTGCTCGTGCTCACGGCCGCGCTGGCGACCGTGATCGGGGTGAGCCTCGGCATGCTCGGCGGCGGCGGGTCGATCCTCGCCGTGCCGCTGCTGGTGTACGTCACCGGCCTGCCCGCCAAGGAGGCCATCGCCACCTCGCTGCTCGTCGTCGGCGCCACCAGCGCGGTCGCGGTCATCCCGCACCTGCGGGCCGGCCGCGTCCGATGGCGCACCGGCCTGATCTTCGGCCTCGCCGGCATGACCGGCGCCTATGCCGGCGGCCGCATTGCCGGGCACCTCCCGGCCGGCGTGCTGCTCACCGCGTTCGCGGTCATGATGCTCGCCACCGCGGCCGCGATGATCCGGGGCCGCCGTGCGAGCGTCGACAAGCCGGTGTCGTACGACCTGCCGGTGCCGCGGGTCATCGCGGACGGCGTCGCCGTCGGCCTGGTCACCGGCCTCGCCGGCGCCGGCGGCGGGTTCCTCGTCGTGCCCGCGCTCGCCCTGCTCGGCGGGCTGCCGATGCCGATCGCCGTCGGCACCTCGCTGGTCGTCATCGCCATGCAGTCGTTCGCCGGGTTCGCCGGCCACCTGTCCGGCGCCGGCATCGACCCGGGCCTGGCCGCCGTCGTCACCGTCACCGCGATCGCCGGCAGCCTCCTCGGCACCCGGCTGGCCGGGCGCATCCCCGCCGAAACGCTGCGCAAGGCGTTCGGCTGGTTCGTCGTGGCCATGGGCCTGTTCGTCCTCGGCCGGCAACTGCACGCCAGCCCGGTGCTGTGGAGCGGTCTCGCCGTGGCACTCGCCGCCGGGGCCTGCGCTTTCCGCGCTTTTCGCGCTTTCCGGCAACCAGCTCGCTGAACCGACCTCTTGGAGTAACCATGTGTCAACGCGCCACCTGTTCCAGCTGCGGCAAGGCCACCTACACCGGCTGCGGCAACCACGTCGACGCAGTCCTGGCCGGCGTCCCGCAGTCCCAGCGGTGCACCTGCGAGCCCAAGGCGCCGGCCGCTCGCCTGCTGTCCTGGTTCCGCCGGCGCTGAGCGTCGAGCTGTCGGCTACCCGCGCCCGGTGAACCGCGCCGGCGACCTGCCCGTTGTGGCGGTCATGAATCTCATGATGCGCCGGACGCGCCTGGTGATCGCGGTGGGATTCGCCCTGGCCGCGGCCGGGGTGATGGCCGCGCCGGCCGAGGCGTACACGCCGAGCACGAGCGACGACTGCACGTCGAGGAAGATCAAGAATCCGAGCAGCGTGCACATCGTCGTGCACACCGAGTCGCTGCTCGGATCGGACCTTCAGGTCTCCAACATGCTGGCGGCCATCGACGCGGTCACCGACGAGTTCAACACGGTGGGCGGGACGACCGCACACATCAGCTCCGTCACCACGACCACTGCCACGTTCCACCACAAGACCAGCTACCACGAGTCGGACGGCACCATCCACCTCGGCTTCGCCCCGGTCATCAAGGACGATGACGGGGTGACGCACGTGGGGCAGGAGGTGCCGTTCGAGTCGACGGCAACCCCGCCGCTGCCCAGTCCCTGCACGGTGGCCAGCCCGAACATCGGCTTCCTGGACCTGGACCACATCTCGGGCTGGAACTTCAAGACGCCCGGCGACACCGACAAGGACCAGGGCAACAAGTTCTACAAGGCCGGCGTGAAGGACCTCGTGGATCACTACTACTTCCGGCCGCAGCTGCTGCACGAGCTCCTGCACGCCTTCGGGCTCGCCCACTCGGACAACACCACGGCCTTCATGAACTACGGGCAGCTGCCCTGGATCAACCGGTCGCCGGACAAGATGATCACGCCGCTGCCCGACGACCTGGCGGGGCTGCGGCACTTCTACCCGGGCAGCGGCGACGTCTACCGCGTCGCCTTCCTGAACACGGCCCTCGACCCGGCCGGGCCCGTCAGCGACGGCGGCGCCGGAACACAGAGCCCGCTGTGCCACCCGTCCGGGGGCACGACCTACGCCTCCGTGTTCGCCACCTACAACTACGGCTGCGCCAAGTCGCCCTATTTCGACGTGTGCGCGGGCGGGCAGGTCTACGGCGCCTACTCGCTGGCCAACTACTCCACCAGGGACATGCAGGTGACCGTCCAGGCGTGGTTCTCCACCGATGACGTCTGGACGGAGAGCGATCACGCCTCGGTCGACTATGACGTGTACACGGTCGCCGTCGGCAAGACCGTGCTGATCGGGGACCACTGGACGATGCCGTCGATGCAGGTCGGCACGCTGCAGATCCACGTCATCCTGCGCGTGATTGCGCTGCAGTACACGCCCGGCAGCGCACCGCCCGCCAACTCGGTCACCACCGACTGGCTGCCGTTGGACGGCACCGTCACCACCTGCTGAGCGACCTCCCCGACCGGGCGTGGTATACAAATACCGGTATAACAATATCCACAACCGGAAGGGGAGGCTGTCGTGATCGAGCTCAAGTCCGCCGAGGAGATCGGCCGGATGGCGGTGGCCGGCCAGTTCGTCGGCGAGCTGCTCGCCGAGCTGAGCGGTGTCGCCGCGGTCGGCGTGAACCTGATGGACCTCGAGCACCACGCCCGCCGCCGGATCAAGGAACGCGGCGCCGAATCATGCTACTGGGACTACGCCCCGTCGTTCGGCCGCGGCCCGTTCCGCAACGTGCTGTGCCTGTCGGTCAACGACGCGGTGCTGCACGGCCTGCCGCACGACTACGTGTTGCGGGACGGTGACCTGCTCAGCATCGACATGGCGGTCGGCATCGACGGCTGGGCCGCCGACTCCGCACTCTCTGTCATCGTCGGCACCCCCGACCCGGCCGACCTGAGGCTGATCGAGGCCACCGAGGTCGCCCTGGCGGCCGCCATCACCGCCGCCCAGCCCGGCGGCCGCCTCGGCGACGTCTCCGCCGCGATCGGCGAGGTCGCCCACTCCTACGGCTACGGCGTCAACGCCGAGTTCGGCGGCCACGGCATCGGCCGCACCATGCACGAGGCCCCGCACGTCGCCAACAACGGCCGCGCCCGCCGCGGCATGAAACTCGAGCCCGGCCTCACCATTGCCATCGAGCCCTGGTTCTGCCGCTCCACCGACAAGATCAAGTATGACGACGACGGCTGGACGATCCGCTCCGCCGACGGCTCCCGCACCGCCCACTCCGAACACACCGTCGCCATCACGGCTTCCGGCCCCCAGGTCCTGACCGGGCGCCCCACGCACGCAGCCTCCTGACCCACCGCAGCTGTGCAACTTCTGCCCATTGCGCTGGCGTTGTCTGCGGCACTCATCCACGCGTGCTGGAGCCTGTTGAGCAAACGCCTGTCGCGGTACGACCCCACGGCGTTCGTCTGGCTGGCATCGCTCGGCTCACTGCTTGCGTACGCCCCGGTCGTGCTCGTCCTGACCGAGAGCTCGGCGTTTCGTCCGTCCGGCACGCAGGCCGTTGCAGAAATGCCCGTCCACGGGCATCGATGATCACGGCACCGACACACCACACCTGGCATGCGTCGGGCACCGTTTTCAATTCGTACATGTCGCTACCGTAATGCGCTCAGGCAGTGAGGAAGGCGGCCAGGCCATCGACGGCGCGCGTGATGTCGTCGTCGTTGGTGTACGGGGCAAGGCCCAGGCGCAGGCCGTGCTCGTCCGGCAGGGCCAGGCGTCGGAACGGCTCATAGGCGTAGAACGAACCCGCCGGGGCCAGCACGTCGCGCCGGGCCAGGAACTGAAACGCGTCCCAGGTCTTGCGGCCCGGCAGCGACAGCAGCAGCGTCGGAGTCCGCGAAGCGGCCCGCGAATGGACCACCACCTGCGCTCCGAGCGCAGCGAACCCGTCTTCGAGCAGGCGCAGGAGCCGGGCCTCGTGGGCCTCGATCGCGGCGTACGACGCGGCCAAGCGGGAGCGGCGGTCGCCACCGGGCGAGGCAACGATCCCGGCCAGGAAGTCGACGGCCGCGGTGGCGCCGGCCATGATCTCGTACGGCAGGGTGCCGAGCTCGAAGCGCTCCGGCACCTCGTCCGTCGCCGGCAGGAGCTTGTCCGGCCACAGCGACTCGAGCAGCGAGGGGGCCGCCGCCAGCACGCCGCAGTGCGGGCCCAGCAGCTTGTACGGCGAGCAGACGAACAGGTCGGCGCCGAGCGCGGCCACGTCGACGAAGACGTGGGCGGCGTAGTGGACGCCGTCGACGTAGACCAGGGCGCCCACCGCGTGCGCGGCGTCGGCGATCGCGCGGACCGGTGGGCGGGTGCCGATCAGGTTCGACGCGCCGGCGATCGCGACGAGGCGGGTGCGCTCGGTGATCGCCGCGCTGACGCTCGCCGGGTCGACCTCGGAGGTGGCCGGGTCGAAGTCGATCCAGCGCACGGTCGCACCGGCGGACTCGGCGGCCTGGACCCACGGGCGGACGTTGCAGTCGTGGTCCAGGCGGGACACGACGACCTCGTCGCCGGGGTGCCAGGTCTTGGCGATCGCGCGGGACAGGTCGTAGGTGAGCTGGGTGGCGCTGCGGCCGTACACGATGCCGCCCGGCTCGGCGCCGAGGAAGTCGGCGTAGGCGAGGCGGAACTGCTCGACGGCTCGGTCGGCGCGCAGCTGCGAGTCGCTGGTCAGGCCCCGGTTGGACAGCGGGCCCGTGAGCGTGTCGGCGATGGCGGCGCCGACCGCGCGCGGGGTCTGCGTGCCGCCTGGACCGTCGAAGTACGCGGTGCCGCCCCGCAAGGCGGGGAACTGGTCGCGCAGGGCGGCTACGTCGTATGACACGTGAAGGATCTTAACGATGGCGCAGGGCGTGCGCGACGCTCAGCCGTCGGGCGCGCCAGGCCAGTTCGATGAGCGTGGCCAGGATGATGACGGCGATTGCGCCCTTCATCGACCGGTCGGTCGGTGCCGCGGTGAAGATCGGGCCCGAGCCGATGACCCAGGTGAGCACGGCGCAGACGGCGAGGCTGTGTACCAGGTCGGCGGTGCGCACCGTCGGGCGCCAGCGGCCCAGCCACAGCAGCGTGGTCTGGATCGCGATGCCGGCGAGGACCACGGCGAGGAGGATCGGTCCGCGGTACCGCACGAAGCCCTCGTCATAGGCGAACGCGTCGAGCGCGGGCTGCGTCGCCCGCCCGCCCGTGGCCAGGCGCAGTGCGGCGTCGGGGTCGAGCAGGACCAGGGTGCCGGCCACGAAGAACGCCACCGCGGCGGCGCGGCCGGCGCGGTTCACGCGGTCGGTCGGCAGGGGGCGGGGGTGCCACGTCGGCGGGCGGCGGCGCCGCAGCCAGGCGGCGAGGGCGAAGCCCGCGAAGAGCAGGCCCAGCCAGCCGAAGACGACGGGCCAGGCCTCGTCGGCGGCGCGGCCCAGGTCGCGGTCGGCGCGGATGAGCTCGGCCAGGACGGCGCCGAGCTGGATGACGATCGCGCCGCCCACCGCGAGGGTGAGAAAGCGGCGGGTGTCGACGGGGTCGATGAGGGCGACCGGCGTGCCGTATCGGGCCGCGACCTCGGCCGGGTGACCGAAGCGGCGCAGCATCTCGCGCACGGCGGGCTCGCCGTCCAGGTCGGCGGCCTGCTCGGACAGCAGTGCGCGCAGCTCGAGCGCCACGTCGGGGCGCTGCCGGCGCGGGAGGAGGCCGACGACGTCGGCCACGTATCGATCGATGAGCTGGTCCGCCGTCATGGCGTCGTCTCGCTCTCCATGAGTAGCTCCATCGCCTCGTTGAGGCCGCGCCAGGTGCCGGTCAGCCGCTCGTACAGCGCCCGGCCCTCGCCGCTGAGCCCGTAGTACCGCCGCGGCTTGCCCTCCGCGGTGCGCCACTCGCTGCCCAGCACGCCCTGCGCCTCCAGGCGGCGCAACAGCGGGTAGAGCGTGCCCTCCTCGATCGGCAGGCCCCGCTCGATGAGGGACTGCCGCAGCTCGTAGCCGTAGCGCGGCTCGCGCAGCTGGGAGAGCACCGCCAGCACGACGACGCCGCGGCGCAGCTCCTGCTCGAGCTTGTCGAAGACATCGTTTGCCATGCGCCACACAGTACCATGCGGCACACAGCACATGGAGAGCGCTGTACGGTAACCGACATGGCTGGGCCGGTCCTCCCCGAGGAGCTGCTGCTGGCCGCACACCCCGCCGACCGGCCGTTCGGGTGGCACGGCGGCGTGCTGGCCGTCCGGGTCGCCGGCGCCGCGCTCGGCGAGCTGGTCCTGGCGGGCCGGGTCGCGCCGCACGCCAAGGGACTACGGCGCACCGGCGGCGCGGATCCGATCGGCCATCCGCTGCTCGACGCGATGCTCGCCGACACGGCTGCCATGGGCGACGGCGCCGCCGTGTGGGTGCACGGCTGGGCGCCGCGCGCCTACGCGCACGCCCGCGACGCGCTGCTGGCCGGCGGGGCGCTGCGGCACGAACGACACCGCCGGCTGTGGTGGCGCACCGACCTGACCCGCCTCGCCGAGGGCCATCCCGGCCGCGCCGAGGTGATCGAGCGGCTGCGCGAACCGGAGAGCCGGCGCGACCGCCTGCTCGCCGGGCTGCTCCACGCGCTGGGCCGCGAGCCGGCCGAGGACGCGTGGGTCATCGACACCGTCCGCCGGGCGACCCGGATCGGCGTCGACTAACCGGCCCAGGTGCGGCCGTTCTGCCAGTACTCGTGGATCTCCTCGAGGGTGCGCCCGCGGGTCTCCGGTGCGCGGCGGAACAGGTACAGCCAGGCGATCACCGACACGGCCAGCAGGACGGCGAACGTGCGCGCGCCGCCCAGCGTGCCCAGGGCGCCCAGGAAGAACTGCGCGAGGACGAAGTTGACGGCGAGGTTGGGCAGCAGCAGGGCGGTGGCGCCGGCGCCGCGGAGGCGGTCGGTGTACCCCTCGGAGGCATAGATCCACAGCAGCGAGCCCAGGCCGGCGTTGAAGCCCACGGTGAACAGCAGCAGCCCGGCCAGGCCCAGCACCGTCCCGCCCCGCTGCGTGGCGAAGGCGGCAACCAGCAGCGCGTGGCCGGCGGCGAGGACCGCCGTACCGCCGAGCAGTGTGGCGCGACGGCCCAGCCGCTCGACCGCCGAAGACGAGGCCAGGGCCGCCAGCAGGCCGCTGACCTGCACGATCGCGGGCAGGATGAGCAGGGCGAACGGGCCGCGGAAGCCCATGCCCTCGAAGATGCGCGGCGCGAAGTTGCCCACCGCGCTGACCCCGGTGAGCTGCACGAGCGCGCCGAGGAGGATGACGAACGTGGTCACCGGGCGGTACCGCCGGCCGAACAGCTCGGCGAAGACGCTCGGGCCCGCAGTGCGCCGCGCGCCGGGGACGGTGTCGGGCGCCCTGACGAGCAGGGCTACGCAGACGGTGGCGGCCGGCGCGGTGACGGCGAGCATGACCCGCCACAGGCCGCTCGGCGCGAGGGCGTAGGCGACGACGAACGCGGCGACGATCCCGCCGACGATGGCGACCTGATACAGCACCGCGATCCGGCCGCGCACGTCAGGCGGTGCGGCCTCGGCGATGTAGACGGGCACGACGACGGTCACGACGCCCATCGCGATGCCGATGAGCAGGCGCGTGCCGTCGATCCACACGAGGTTGGCCACGAGCGGGGAGGCGGCGCCGAGCACGGCGGTGACGAGCGAGGCGACCAGCAGCGTGGGGCGGCGCCCGGCCGCGGTCACGATCCGGTTCGCGGTGAGCACGCCGAGGAGCATGCCCAGCACCGGTACCGCGAACAGGGTCCCCTGCTCGCCCACGCTCAGGCCGAGCTGGGGGCTGAGGTACAGCTGCGCGCCGGCCATGGCGGCGCCGAAGTAGCCGTAGTTGATCCCGATGGCGAGGGCGATGGCGGCGGTGCGTCCCGCCGGGATCGGGCTCAACATGATCGGTACGCTACTCGTAAGCGGCGCAAGGGCAATCGTCAGTTACGGCGAAGTTCGCGGCCGCGTCCTTGTCGCACAATCGCGAGCCTCACGGCGTCTCCTTGTCGTGAGCGACGGAATCTGGGATCGACCCCGGTGTCACAGCCCGCGCACGACCAGGGCACGGCGCAGGTCCGCCGCGGTCGGGAAGCCGATCTGCGGCCGGTCGACCAGCGCCGCGTCGAGCACCTCCGCGAGCGGCCGCGGCACATCCGGGTTGCGCTGGCGGATCGGCACCGCCTGCGTCTGCAGGACCACCTGCCAGGGGTCCTTGCCACCGGCGAAGTCGCGCGGGTAGTCGCGGGTGAGCAGGTGATACAGGCACGCGGCCAGCGCCCACACGTCGACCGCGGGCCGGGCGTGGCGGAAGTTCACCACCTGCTGGTACGGCATGAAGTACGGCTTGCCGGCCGCCGTGCCCGTCCGCGTCAGCCCCGACAGGCCCGCCTGGTCGAACGCCTTGGCCAGCCCGAAGTCGGCGACCTTCACGGTGCCGTCGGCGGCGAGCAGGATGTTGTGCGGGGTCAGGTCGCGGTGCACGACGCCCTGCCCGTGCGCGTGCTCGAGGCCGTCGAGGGCCTGCAGGATCAGCGGCACCGCCTCGTCGACGCCGAGCCGCCCCCGCGCGACCCGGTCGGCTAGGCTGCCGCCGGCGCAGTACTCACTGGTGAAGAAGAACACGCCGCCGTGGCTGCCGGCCTCGTGCAGCCGCGCGATGTTCGGATGGTCCAGCCCCTGCGTCACCGAGATCTCGCGCATGAACTGGGCCCGCGCGTCCGGGTCGGCGGCCACGCCCGGCAGCATCATCTTCAGCGCCACGGCCTGCCCGGTGGCGACGTTGCGGGCCAGGTAGACGCGGCCCATCCCGCCCTCGCCGAGCACTTTCTCGATGGTGTACCGCACGCCGCCGACCGCACCGCCGAGCAGATCGCGGACCAGCTCGTCCGGGGAGTTGCGACACTCGGCGCAGACGTACTCGCCCTCGCGTCCGCCGATCTCGCCGCCGACGTCGGCTCCACAGTGGACGCAGCGCGGCACGACCTTGGTCCGGTCCAGCCGCGCCGGCCGCTCGTCGCGCTTGACGTCGACGCGCAGCACCGTGTCGCCGAGGCGGATCTCGTCGCCGTCGCGCAGGTCGTGCTCCGGGAAGCTCGCGGCCGCGCCCTGCTCCGGCGTCTGCCCCGGCTCCCGCTGCCCGATCCGCTTGCCGTTGAGGTAGGTGCCGTTGAGGCTGCCGAAGTCGCGGATCCGCGCGTCCGGCGGGTTGATGTCGATCAGGCAGTGATGCCGCGAGACCTTCCGGTGATCGTCGTCGTCGGGCAGCCGCGGCTGGCAGTCGGCGGCGCGCCCGAGAACGCACGAGGTCCGCTCGGCGAACTCGAACGTCCGCCCGTCCAGCGGGCCGCGGGTCACGATGAGGGTCACGGTCGCAGGCACGGCCGCCATCCTGCCAAGCGGCGGCGGTTCTCGCCATCCCGTCCGTTTTTTGTCGTACCCCGGGCATATGGTGCCCGTGGAAGCCAACACGAGGGGAATGTCATGGTCGGGAAGCTCGATGTGGTGGTGTTCGACGCCGCAGACTACCTCGGCCTCGCCGCCTTCTACCGCAACTTCGCCGGCTGGACCGAGCTCAACGCCGAAGACGACTGGGTGACGCTCAGCACGCCCGACGGCTGGGACATCGCCTTCCAGCTCGCACCCGACCACCAGCCGCCGCATTGGCCCGGCCAGCAGCGCCCCCAGCAGGGCCACCTCGACCTGCGCGTCCCCGACCTGGACGGGGCGACGAAGCACGCCGAGTCACTGGGCGCGACGGTCCTGGCCCGCAACGAGGCCTGGCACACCCTGGCCGACCCCGCCGGCCACCCCTTCGACCTGTGCCTGATGCCCGACAGCCCGGGCGTCACGCTGATGGGCGTCACGCTCGACTGCCCCGACGCAACGCAGCTCGCCGCCTTCTACTCCCAGCTGCTCGGCAAGCCCGTCACCTACGACGCCGCCGGCATCGCCATGATCGGCGAGGAAGGCGCCCGGCCGGTCCTGTTCCAGCAGGTCGCCGACTACAGCGCCCCGCGCTGGCCCGACCCGGCGTATCCGCAGCAGCTCCACCTCGACCTCCTCGTGGAGGACCTGGACGCGGGCGAGGCGGCGGCGGTGGCACTGGGCGCAACGAAGATGCCGAGCAACGGCACGACGTTCCGCGTCTTCACCGACCCGGCCGGCAAGCCCTTCTGCCTCTGCCTCAACCCCGCCTGACGCCCGGCCCTTCGGGGCCGCGCTGCTCCCCCACGCACCCCGCCCGCCGATGCGCCGCGGCACGGTCTTCGGCGGATTCGGCAGGGCCGGCGGCGCCCAAGCCGCGCGCAGGCTGCCGTCGTGGTGGCCCCGGACCAACGCTGCGGCCAGGCCCAGCCCGGCGTCCCGGCGGCCCTGCACGCCGCCCTTGCCGGGGTGCTCATATCCATCCCGCGGGTGGATCGCGGCGGAAGTCGAGGTACTGAGACGTGTGGTCGACAGCGTCCCTGACCCACTGCATGCGGTCGGCCGCGGCGCGGGGATTGTCGCCGAACTCCTGCGCCATGCGGGCGACGCACCCGTGCGACGTGAGTGTCGAGACGGCGCGCGTGATCGCGGCGCGGATCTCTACCGCCCCGGGGCGCTCTGACGGCTGCAGATCGGAGGCGAACAACGCTTCGCACAGAACAGACATGCTCTTTCCCTGCTGTTGAGGAGGTCCCACGGCGGCTTGCCCTGGCAACACCACCAGCCTCGTGCCGGGATGCCGCCGCGGCGCGGGGAGAAATACCTGTTCCACTACGCATCTTCGGCGTCGGTAGTGCCAGCGGGCACCGAACGCCAGCGAAGTTGGGCGGTCCGCAACGCGGCGATCGACGCGCGCGGAACTGCGGTGTTGGCGTTCCGGCGGATGTTGCCGCTTCGGCGTGGCGGGTCGGCCGCCGTAGACCGTAGGCAGACGAATTCGGGATCTCAGGCCCGGAGTGCGGGACCGGCCGATGAATCGTTTGGCGGAGAACTCAGCGCGCGAACGCAGCGGCAACCTTCCGGTCGAGGTGACCAGCTTTGTGGGCCGCCGGCAGGAGATCGCCGAGGTGCGGCGGTTGCTGTCGGAGTCCGGGCTGGTGACGCTGATCGGTGCGGGCGGGGTGGGCAAGACCCGGCTGGCGTTGCGGGTGGCGGTCCAGCTGCGGCGGGCCTACCCCGATGGCGTGTGGCTGGTGTCGCTGGCCGATCTGGGCGACCCGGGGCTGCTGCTGCCCACCGTCGCCACGGTGCTGGGGTTCCAGGACTACTCGGTACGGGGGCTGATGGCCACCCTGGCGGAGTTCCTGCGATCCAGGCACCTGCTGCTGGTGCTGGACAACTGCGAGCATCTGGTGGACGCCTGCGCCCGGTTCGTCGCGGTGATACTGCCGGCGGCGCCGCAGGCGCGGATCCTGGCGACCAGCCGACAAGTCCTTGGGCATGGCCGCCGAGCAGGCTATGCGGGTGCCTCCGTTGCCGACACCGGAGCTGCCGGGTGGGACGCCCGACAAGGTCTGGATCTCGGACCAGGCGCTGGCCGCCTCGGACGCGGTGACCCTGTTCGTGGAGCGCGCTCGAGCGGTGCGCCCCGATTTTGCGCTCACGCCGGCCAACGGCACGACGGTGGCGCGGATCTGCCGGCGGCTGGACGGTATCCCGCTGGCGTTGGAGCTGGCGGCGGTGCGGCTGCGCGCGATGTCCGTCGAGCAGGTCCTGGAGCGGCTGGACGATCGGTTCCGCCTGCTCGCGCACGGCAATCGGGCGGCGGCCTCGCGCCAGCAGACGCTGCAGGCGCTCATCGACTGGAGCTATGACCTATGCACCGCACCGGAGCAGGCGCTGTGGCAGCGGGCGTCGGTGTTCTCCGGCGGGTTCGAGCTGGCAGCGGCCGAGCAGGTGTGCGCGGGCGAAGGCATCATGGCCGAGGACGTACTTGACCTGGTGGATGCGCTGGTGGACAAGTCGATCCTCAGCGTCGAGCGCCACAGCGATCCTCGGTACCGGATGCTGGAGAGCATCCGCAGTACGGCGGCGGCTGGCTCGCCGCGGCCGGGCAGCAGGCCGCACTGCGGCGCCGGCACCGCGACTACTTCGAGCAAATCGCCGCGGCGGCCCACAGCCACTGGTTCGGCCTCGACCAGGTCGCGTGGCAGGCCCGGCTGCGGCGCGAGGACGCCAACGTGCGCGCGGCGCTGGAGTTCTGCCTGACCGAACCCGGCCAGGCGCAGCACGCCCTGACCATCTCCGACGATGTCTGGCTGTACTTCCACGGCGGGCATGTCAGTGAGGGACGCCGGTGGTACGAACGGTCCCTGGCTCTGGCGACCGAACCAACCCCAGCACGGGCCGCCGCGTTGTGGGCCAACGGCCTCATGGCGATCAACCAGACCGACTTTCCCGCGGCCCGGCGCCTGCTAGGGGAGTCCCGGGCGTTGGCCGAGGCGCTGGGCGACCGGTCGAACCACGCCACGGCCGAAGCCTGGTCCGGCTGGCTCGCCATGAACGAGGGCGATCTGCCCGAGGCGACCGCGCACCTCGAGCGGGCGCGGGCCGAGCATCTTGCGCTGCACGACACCACGGCGGCGGCCCTGGACCAGCAGTTCATGGCGAAGGTGGTCCTCGAGTCCGGCGATGCCGCCCGCGCCGTTCCGCTCTTCGAACACAGCCGCGACGCATCGCGGGCGCAAGGCAATCTCTGGCTGTGGTCGTGGGCCTTGATCCAGCTGGGCCGGGCGGTGTGGCAGCTGGGGGATCGTCAGCGCGCACGGAAACTCATCGTCGAGGGCCTGCGGCTCAAGGTCCAGCTGGATGACCGTCTCGCCACGGGCTACAGCCTCGAGCTCCTGGCCTGGGTCATCGCGACCGACGACCCGGAACGGGCCGCCCGCCTGCTCGGCAGGGCCCGGGGCGTGCTGCAGGCCGTCGGCGCCACCGGTCTGCCGTATCTGCGTGCCGATCACCAGGAGTGCACGGCGCACCTGCGTGCGACGCTCGGCGAGCACGCTCTCACCAAGCTCATCGACCGCGGCGCAGCCCTCACCTTCGATGAGGCGGTCGCCGAGGCGCTGCAGGACGAAGCGGCACGCAGCACAGGCGCGGAGGGTCCGGCAGGCACGGAAGCGGCGGCGGCGTCCGCGATCGTACCGCCGGAGCGCTCACCGCTCACCCGGCGCGAGCGGCAGGTCGCGGCGCTGATCGCCGACGGGCTGACCAACAAGCAGATCGCCGCCCGGCTGGTGATCAGCCGGCGCACCGCCGAGGGTCATGTCGACCACATCATGACCAAGCTCGGGTTCACCTCTCGCACCCAGATCGCCGCCATGGTCACCCGTCGCCCGCATGTGGCGTAGCCCCGCCGTCGAGGAAGTACGGGAGGCGGATGTCGTTGGCGGCGAGGGTCTCCTCGTAGAAGCGAAGCTTGTCGCGCAGCTCGCCGAGGGTGTACTCAAGGTCGTCGATCGCCTCGCCGGTCACGCCCTCGGCACGCAGGCGCACGGCGGCCTCGGACAGGGAGTGGTAGGCGGCGGCGAACGTGTCACCCTGCAGGTGCAGGCCCGGGAAGGCCCGGCCCGTCAGCTGGGTGACCGCGATGTTGCCGCTCCGGGCCAGCACGCGCGCCTGCTCCTCTGTCATGAGTGCGATTCTGCACTGGTCCCGAGCACGGTCGGCGACATCCTGCAGCGCAACGCGAACATCAAGGCCGGCGGTCGGGGTACTTCCAGCGGATGAAGAAGACGATTGGTGGCGCAGCCTCGGCGATCGTCCTCGGGCTGCTGGGAACCTCGCTCACCGGCGCCGCGGCCCCCGCGGCACCGGCCGGATGTAGCGAGAAGCCGACCGTCGTGCTGGTGCACGGCGCGTGGGCGGGCACGTCGAGCTGGAGCGGGGAGGTCTCCCGCCTGCAGGGCAAGAGCTACACGGCGCGCGCGGTGGCCAACCCGCTGCGCGGGCTGACCAGTGACGCGGCGTCCGTCTCCGGGTTCCTCAAGTCGGTGCACGGGCCGGTGGTGCTGGTCGGGCACTCCTACGGCGGCTCGGTCATCACCAATGCGGCGGCCGGCAACGCCAACGTGAAGGCGCTGGTCTACGTCGACGCCGCCGCGCCCGCGGTCGGCGAGACGACCGGCGAGCTGAGCGGGTCCGGTTCCGCATTGGGCGCAGACCCGGCGACGCTGTTCGACAAGGTGGGCACGGACCTGTACCTGAAGCGGCCGGTGTTCGTCCACTCGTTCGGGCCGGACCTCGCGCCCGGCCAGGGCGACGTGCTGTGGGCGAGCCAGCGCTCCGCCGCGTCCGCCGCGTTCAGCACCCCGTCGAAGGCGGCCGCGTGGGAGAGCATCCCGTCGTGGTACGTCATCGGGGGCGCCGACAAGATCATCACGCCGGCGTCGCAGGAGTCGATGGCGCACCGGGCCAAGGCGACGATCCGCACCGTGCCGGGCGGGTCACACCTGACGCTGATCACTCACCCCGACGCCGTGACCGACCAGATCCTGGCCGCCGCCGAGCACGTCTGCTGAGGCCGGGTTGTTGCGCCGCGCCCGAGCCTGGGCGCGGCGGCTGAACAGAATCGTCCACGCGACGAGGGCGCCGGTCACCACGTAGGGCAGGATCGAGCCGACGGCGAGCATCGTCTCGGTCGAGAGCACCTGGGCCAGGGCGATGCGCACCGCCGCCTCGGCGAGGAAGACCACGCCCCACACGATGGTGAGGGTGCGCTGGGTGCGGCGGAACCCCTCGTACTGCCACAGCCCGTTCCACCAGGCGATGCGCTCGGCGGTGCCGTCGGTGGCGAACTTGCGCCCGAAGTAGAACATCAGCGGCCGCGGTGCGAACAGCGAGCCGAGCAGCAGCAGGCCGAACAGGCCGGTCACCGCCGACTCCTTGATCAGGGCGAGGCGCGCGTCGTTCAGCAGCAGCGACGAGACGACGCCGAGCGCGATAATGATGAGCGTCAGCACGCCGAACTCGTCGACGCGCCGGCGGATCGCGAACAGGACGCCGACCTCGACCGCCGGCCAGACCGCGCTCACCGTCAACGCGCCGATCTCGCTCATGCCGCGGTCGGTCAGCACCGCATACGTCAGGAAGGGCAGCAGGATGTTGCACACGATCGTGACAACCCAGCCAAGCAGAACGTTCGTGCGCCGTCCCATGGCGACCTCCCCGTATTAGTCGAATATACTCACGTACGTGCGCGGAAGCGTATCATCTCAATCGGCCGGCGGGCGGTCCGTGTCGCTGGTGCCGTTCCTCTTCGGCGTCGCACAGCGCGCCGAGCTGCCCGGCGTCGGCCTCACCCGGCTGCTCGGCGACTTCGGGCTGAGCGAGGCGGCCGCGCGCGCCCTGTTGCTGCGTATGCGCCAGGAGGGCCAGGTGGAGAGCATCCGGCGCGGCCGTGGCGCCGGCTACCGGCTCGCCGGGGAGTACGGGCGGCGCTTCGACCGCGTCCGCGCCGGCGACCGGGCGGCGCAGCCGGAGTGGCCGGGCTCGTTCCATGCGCTGCTGTACCAGGTGCCGGAGTCCAGCCGCGCCTTCCGCGACGCGCTGCGCCGCGCCGCCGTCGGGCTCGGCTACGGCCAGCTGCAGCAGGGCGTGCTCATCGCCCTCGAGGACCGCACCGCGCAGCTCGGGGCGCTGGCGGACCCGCCCGCCGACGCGCAGCTGTTCGTCACCCGGCTGGCAATGGACGCCGCCGACGCCGCCCGGGCCGCGCGCATTGCGTGGGATCTGGACGAGCTTGGTCGTACCTATGCGGAACACACGGAAACGCTGAACGCCGCCCTCGCCGAACTCGCCGCCCCGCCCGAGCCGTGCGCCGAGACCCTGCTGCGCTATTCGGACCTGCTCAAGACGCCGATGACCGAGACGCTGCGCAGCCCTCGGCTGCCGGACGCGCTGCTGCCCGACGGGTGGCCCGTACCGGCGCTGTGGCGCGCGATCGGCGAGGTGCAGCGGGTGTACGGCCCGGCGGCGTCGGCCTACGTCACAGCGGTGCTCGACGCATCGTGACCTCAACCAGCTTCGAATCTTTCATCGTTGCGTTCACGCGATCGCGCACGTCAACCGGTGGGGCGGAGGCGCCCGAGTGGCCGGGTGATTGACAGCGGCTGATGCCAGGGCCCAGCATCGGCGCGGTCTCGACCCGAGGGGAGCGGCCGGTGGAGCCAGCAACGAACCAGCTCGTCGTCGACTTCCGGGGCGAGGGCTCCGGCGTGGAGGCGCTGACCTGGGGGCAGCGCGACGTGTGGGACCTCATGCGCCGCACCGGGCGGACCATGAACATCGGCGGCACCGTGCGCGCCGCCGACGGTGAGACCGTCGAACGGACCGCGGAGCTGCTGCGGTACATGATGGGCCGCCACCAGGCGCTGCGCACCCGGCTGCGGGCGGTCGAGGGCGGGGCCCCGCTGCAGGTCGTGCACGGGCGCGGCGAGATCGCCCTCGAAATCGTCGACGTGCCCGGCGGCGCCGGCCCGGACGAGGTCGCCGAGGCGGTCCGCGTGCGCTACCAGACGACGATGTTCGACCCGTTCCAAGAGTGGCCGGTGCGCATGGCGGTGATCCGCTCCCGCGCGGCGGTCACGCACGTGGTCGTCATGTACTACCACGTCATCGTCGACGGCTTCGGCATCGACGCCGTCGTGCGCGACCTCGCGCACATGGGCCGCCCGGACTCGCCCGTCGAGGGCGTACAGCCGCTGGAGCTCGCCCGCCAGCAGCGCGAACCGGCGGCGGTGCGGCAGAGCGAGAAGTCGCTGCGGTACTGGGAACGGCAGCTCAGGCGCATCCCGGCCCGCCCCGCCGGCACGCCGGTCGCGCCCGCCGACCCGTCACAGCCGCGCCACTGGGAGGTCGTCTGCGTCTCCCCCGCCATGGCCCTCGCGGTCCGCGCGATCGCCGCCCGCACCGGCGTGGCCTCCGGCCCGATCCTGCTCGCCGCCTACGCCGTGGCCCTCGCCCGGCTCACCGACGCCGACGCGGCCGCCGTGCAGGTCGTGGTCTCCAACCGGTTCCGGCCCGGCTTCGCCGAGGCGGTCGGCAGCCTGCGCCAGTTCGGCGTGTGCGTCATCGACGTCACCGACGGCACCTTCGACGAGGTCGTCGCGCGGGCGTGGAGCGCGGCGATCGGCGCGTACAAGCACGGCTACTACGACACCGTCGCGCATCAAGAGCTCGTCGCCCGCATCGGCCGCGACCTCGGCGACGATCTCGACCTGTCCTGCTACCTCAACGACCGGCGGCGCGAGACCCGCGACGAGAGCGCCGGCCCGGCGCCGACCCCGCAGGAGATCCTCGCCGCCCGCCCGCGCTCCACGGTGCGCTGGGGCGTCCGGGAGCCCACCTACGACGGCGCGTTCTACCTGCACGTCGAGGACGTGCCGGACGCCATCGGGTACACCCTGTGGGGCGACACCCACCGCTTCGCCCCCGAGGCGATCGAGCGGTGCGCCCGTGACATGGAGACCCTCATCGTCGAGGCCGCGCTCGACCCGGTGCCCGCCCGCTGAGCTCACCCGCCGGGCGGCGGCGGCCAGGCCAGGGCGCGCAGCCCGGCCGGGCCGCCGTTGACGACGTCGCGGTCGTGGCTGTGCGCCCGGTCCGGATCGCCCGGCATGTACTGCCACAGGGCGAACGTGCTCCACCCGGCCGGCAGCTTCGGGTCCTTCTTCGTGTAGTTGGCGATGTCCAGCGGGTACGAGCCGAAGGACGCGTCGTTGCCGGTGCACGGGTTCCACCAGTAGGTGTTCGTGTAGATCATCGGCTTGCGCCCGACGGCGGCCTCGATGTGGCCGATGAACGCGTGAATCCAGTCCCGCAGTTGCAGCGGGGTGAGGTCGTAGCACGGCCCCGCCGGGACCCCGTCGTAGGGCCACTCGAGGTCGACGAACGGCACCAGGGTCCGCGCGTCGCGGGTGAACCGGGCGTTGCGCAGGAAGTGCTCGGCCTGCCCGACCGGGTCGCCCTTGTCGGGGCGGGCGTACACGTAGGCGCCCACGTACCGCCCGGCCTTGCGCGCCGCGGCGTAGTCGGCGGCGAAGTGCGGGTTGACGTACGCGGTGCCCTCGGTCGCCTTGATGTAGACGAACTCGCTGCCGGCGGCCACCTCGGTCGGCCAGTGCACCGTGAACCGCCGGTGGTCGTGGCTGGAGATGTCGATCCCGCCGACGTCGAACCCGGGCGGACGGCCGGCCAGGATCGCCTGGACCGCCTCCGGCGAGGGCGGCTCGGGCGGCGGCAGCGGCGGCCCGGGCGGCGCCGAGGCCACACCCCACACCGCGCCGAACAGCACCAGCACCGCCAACGCGAGGGCGCGGCGCTGCCGGCGCGTCAGGTCGATTCGGCGCACGCGTTCCAACACCGCGACCAGACGCTCCGGCATTCCACCAGTGTGCACCGGCCGCGCGGGCAGGGCACGCGGGGAAAGGTCAGCCCTTGACGTACGCCAGCTTCTCCGCCACCAGGCCGCCGCGCACTACGAACAGGTCGACGCCGCGCACATGGCCACCCGGCCACTCGTAGCGCCACCGGACGGCCACCCGGTCGCCGGCGTCGAAGCGCTCCTCCGCCACGATCCGGTGTTCCACCGTGGTACCGGCGAAGAACTTCTCCCACGCGGCCCGGACCGCGCCCGCGCCGGCGTGCCGCTCGCCGTCCGGCGGCGCCGTCGACTCGAACACGCAGTCGCCGGTCATGCACGCCATCACCGCGTCGACGTCCTTGTCGTCGAACGCCGCGTCGAACGCCGCCTGGAACCGCTCGACCGTGGCGAGGGCCTCCGACCGGCCGAACATCGCCAGCAGCCGCGCCTGCGGCTCGGCGTCGCGGGCCAGCGGCGGGCGGGGCGCGACCATCCCGTACGAGCGGTAGGTCTCCTCCACCGGCGCGAACCACTCGGCGACCGCCGCGACCAGCCCCGTGTCCAGGCGCAGGTTCACCCCGGCGGCGGTGGCCAGGTCCCACGCGTGCACGAGGTGATCGGCGGCGAGCTGGCGCAGGTACTCCGCCACCGGCGTCGGCCCCCCGACCACCGCGTCCGGCCCCGCCGCCTCGACCGCCGCCGCGGCCGCAGCGCTCGCCGCCGCCCACGCCGCGAACGGGTCCTCGCCCAGCAGGTCCCCGTCGAGGGAGTCACCGACGTCGGCGATGCTGCGCCCGGCGAGCAGCTCGACCGCCCACCGGTCCTCCCCCACCACGTGGTTGAGCAGCGCCCGCACGTCCCACCCGGCGCACGGCGTGTGCGACCCGAGCCGGTCGCCTGGCAACGCCCGCACGGCGGAGTCGAATGTGGCCAGCGCGGTGGTAAACCTGGTTTGCTCGGACATCGTGCCCTCCTGGTCTCGTCTTGCCTCGACGTTAGGAACGCGCCCTTGCAGGCAGCTGGCGACGAACTAGCGGCTCATGCGCAGGTGCGCCTCATGGGCCGCTTCGCCGTGCTGCTCGACGGCCGGGAGGTCGGCGAGGCCGCGTACCAGGGCCGCAAGGTCCGCACGCTGCTGCGCATCCTCGCCACCCGCCCCGGCCGGTTCGTGCCCAACGACGTGCTCGCCGAGGCGCTGTGGCCCGACGGCCCGCCCGCGAACCCCGCCGCCAACCTGCAGGTCCTGGTCAACCGGGCCCGCCGGGCGCTCGGCTCGGCCGAGCTGATCCGCACCGGTCACGGCGGATACGCCCTGGCCGGCCCGCCCGCCTGCACCGTCGACACCGAGGTCTTCGTCGGGGCGCTGGAGAGGGCCGCCCGCCTCGAGGGCCGTGCGGCGCTGGACGCCTACCGCTCGGCGCTCGGCTCGGCCGGCGATCCGCTGGCCGAGGACACGTACGCCGACTGGGCACAGGGGTACCGCATCCGGATCCTGCAGGCGCGGTAGATCGCCTGGGAGAGCGCGGCGACGCTCGCCGCCGGCCTCGGCGAGCCGGCCCTGGCCGTGTCGTGGGCGACCGCCGCCGCCACCGCCGAACCCCTGCGCGAGGCGGCCGCCGCCGCACTGGTCCGCGCCCTGGCCGCGGCCGGCGACCGCGCGGCCGCGCTGGCACACTACGACCGGTACCGCCGCGCGATCGCCGACGAGCTCGGCCTCGACCCCTCCCCCGCCCTGGCCGACCTGCACCGCCGCCTGCTCGGCCCCGCGCCGACGGGCTTTGCGCTGCGCTTCGTCGGCCGCGACGCCCTGGTGAAGGAGGCCCTGACCGGCCTGGCAACCGGCGTGGTGCGCATCGCCGGCCGGTCCGGCACCGGCAAGTCGCGCCTGCTCGAGGCGATCGCGGCGGCGGTGCCGTCCCTCTTCGCGGCGGCTCGCTGGGCGGAGCGGGACGAGCCGTGGTCGCTCGGCCGCACCCTGCTGCGCCGCCTCCTCGCCGACGACCCGTCAGCCGCGGACCCCCTCCCGCCACGGCTGCGCACGGCCCTGGCCCACCTGCTGCCCGAGCTGGACGCCCCGGCGGGCACGTTCGACCCCGAGACCCGCGACGCCCTGGTGCTGGAGGCCGCCCGCCGCCTGCTCACCGACCGTGTGGTCATCATCGACGACCTGCAGTGGGCCGACCCGACCAGCGTCCGGCTCCTCGGCGGCGTGCCGCGGCTGGCCCTTGCCTACCGCCCCGATGAGCTCGTGCACCGCATGCCCGGACCGCCGCCACTGGTGCTCGACGCTCTGCCGGACGCGGCGCTGGCCGACCTCGTCGACGACGCCGGCATCGTCGACGCGATCACCGCGGAGACCGACCGCACCCCGATGGCGGTGGCCGAGGTGCTGCGCGTCCTGCACGCCGAGGGCCTCGCCGCGCCGGCCCGCGGGGACGGCCGGTGGCGTTCGACCGCGGCGTCCGCCGCCGACCGGGCCCGCCAGGTGGGACGGTCCGGCCAGCGCCGGGCCATCGCCGAGCGGGTACTGGTTCATGAGGGCCCCGCCGCAGACCTGCTCCGGCTCCTGGCCCTCCTGGGCCGCGAGGCACCCACCGGGGTCCTGGCGGCCGCCGCGCAACTGCCACTCCCAGCCACGCTCGCCCTGCTCGACGGGTTAGCCACTGCCGATTTGGTACATCTGGGAGCCCACGGCTGGCGCACCTCCCACGACATGGTCGCGGAAGTCATCGAGGCGGAACTGCCCGCCGGCACCCGCGCGTCCCTGCACGCACGGCTGGCCACGATCGCCGCCGACGCGGCCGACCAGGCGCGCCATTGGCTCGGCGCCGGCGACCCGGCGCGAGCGGCCGAGGCGTTCGCGGTGGCGGCGGAGCGGGCGCTCGACCAGGTGGCCGACGCCGAGGCCGAACGGCTCGCGGGCACCGGGATCGACACCGGTGCCGCCGAGACCGCGGTCCGGGCGCGCTTACGGCAGGCCCGGGCACAGGCCCGCAAGCGCCGCGGCGACATCGCCGGCGCCCGCGACGACCTGCGCGCCGCGCTGCGCGACCAGCCGCCCGGCCCCGGCGGCGCACCCGCCCGCGCGGCCGTCCTGGCACAGCTCGCCGCCCTCGACTCCGGCGCCGACGACCTGCGCCGCGCCGCCGAGCTCGCCGAGCTGGCCCTGGTCGAGGCCGGCACCGACGACGCCGCCCGCGCACCGGCCCTCGAGGTCGCCTCGGTCATCGACATGAACCTGGACCGCCCCGACCGCGCCGAGGCCCGCGCCGCCGAGGCCCTGTCGGTGTACGTGCGCACCGGCGACTCCCGCGGCGCCGCCCGCATCCTCGACGCCCGCGCCATGGCCGCCTTCCTGCACGGCCGCATCGCCGACGGCGTCGCCGAGCTCGACCGGGCCGCGCACCTGTTCGAAAGCTCCGGCGACCTGATGCGCGCCGTCACCCCGCGCTCGACCTGCGGCCACGGCCGGGTCCTGCTCGGCGCCCCGGCCGACGGCCTCGCCGACACCGAACGCGCCCTCGACGCGGCCCGGACGCTGGGCCACCCGGAGGGCCAGGCGTACGCACTGTGGCACCGCTCCGAGGCCCGCTCCGCGCTCGGCCATCCCGCCGAGGCCCTGACCGACGCCCGCGAGGCCCTGTCGATCGCCGAACGACTGCACCACCGCGGCTGGACGGCCACCGCCTGGCGCGCGATCGGCCTCGCCCACCAGTGCGCCTGCGACCCCGAGGCGGCGCTGGAGGCCTTCCGCGCCTCGCTCGCCCACTCCGCCAACCTCGACCTGTTCGCCTGCTGGGCGGCGGCCCGCGCGGCCCTCGCCTGCGTCGCCCTCGGCCGCCTCGCCGAGGCGGCTCCGCTCGTGGCCGACGCCCTGGCAACGGGCCCGGCACTCGGCCGCCACGAGGCCCGCGGGGCGGCCGCGGCCCTCGCGGTCGCCCGCGCCGACCCGTCCGCCCCGTCGCTGGTGAGCACCGCGATCGAGTCCGCCGAGTCGGCCGGCGCCCGCCACTACCTCCCGGCGCTCACCGCCCTCGCCTGACTCTCTCAAATTCGCCGAGATGGCGAGGCTGCGCCAGTACGCCCAGTGCGTGCGCGACCACGGCCTGCTGAACTACCCTTCATGGCCTGCCAGCAGTACGCACCGCAGCAAGACTCCAGTGACGCTGCGGCACGGTGACCTGCTGTTCGGCCGGGCCGGGACCGTCGATGCCCGGAAGGTGTCGGTGACCTTCCCACGCAGCGGGGAGGCAGTCGGCGCGCCGGTCGCCGACAGCGGATTCTTCGCGGTGCGGATTCCCGACCGGGCCTCGCGTTCGCTGCTGATCGAGGTATCGCCGGATCCGGCGAAGAACGCGGCGTCCAAGGACGGCGGGCCGATCCTGAGCTTCCAATGCGACCGCGTGTTTGAGATCTTGCTGGTCGCTCTCGACGGCCAGGATCACGTCGTGGCCCACGGGGTCGCCGTCGCCCCGCCGGAATGCGGCCCGCGACCGACCTCCGGCCCGAGTCGCTAGGTGTTGGCGATGGGGCCGGGTCACCCGGTCCCACCGCCGGCTCGGCGTCAGTCCTCGATCGCCTGGTAGAGCGTGGTCCAGAAGTCGTGCATGAGCCGGATCGGGTCCGGAACGGACGACCCGACCTGGGTGAGCAGGATGCCGATGAGCTGGTTGGCCGGGTCGGCGTAGGTCGACGTGCCGCTGCCGCCGTCCCAGCCGAACTGGCCGATCGGCGCGTAGTCGCCGCGGTAGGTGCGCACCGCCATCCCGAAGCCCCAGCCGCCGTGCTGGCCCTGCCCGAACGAAATGTGGACGTTGTTGCGGGCCATGGCGTCCCGCGGGGCCTGCTGCTCGGGCGTGAGGCGGTTGGTCGTCATCAGCTCGACGGCGGGCCGGGACAGGATCCGCTCGGACCCGTGCACGCCGTGGTTCAGCAGCATCCGGAAGTAGGCGTGGTAGTCATCGACGGTGGAGACCAGCCCGCCGCCGCCACCCTGAAACGCCGGAGGCTTGCTGTGGCGGCCGCCTTCGGCCTCGTCCCACACGTGGAACTCTCCGGTCTGCGGGTCGGGGGCGTAGAGGGGCGGCAGCCGGTCGATCTTGTCGGCGGGCACGTCGAAGCCGGTGTCCTTCATGCCCAGCGGGTCGAAGATGCGCTCGCGCAGGAACGTCTCGTACGACTGGCCCGTGACCCGGGCCACGAGCACGCCGAGCAGGTCGCTGCCGATGTGGTACTGCCAGCGCTCTCCGGGCTGCTGCATCAGCGGCAGGGTGCCGAGGCGGCGCAGCCACTCGTCCGGCTCCGGCATCGGCTCCGGGAGGTTGGGCGTGAGGCCCAGCTCGAAGACCTTGCCCATGATCGGCGTGCCCAGCGCCGTCATGTCCATGCCGAGGCCGAACGTCGAGGTCAGCACGTCCCGGACGGTGATCGGGCGGCGCGCCGGCACGGTGTCGTCCAGCGGGCCGTCGATCCGCCTCAGCACCTGGCGGTCGGCGAGCTCCGGCAGCCACTGGTCCACCGGGTCGTCCAGCCGCAGGCGGCACTCGTCGAGCAGGACCATCGCCGCCGAGACCGCGACCGGCTTGGACGTCGAGGCCATCCGGAAGATCGTGTCCCGGCGCATCGGCGCGCCGCCGTCATGGCGCGTCGTCCCGATCGCTTCGACGTGAGTCTGGTCGCCCTGGCTGACCAGGGCGACAAGCCCGGGAATCCGGCCGGAATCGACATGCCGCGCCAGCACCTCGCGCAGTCGGCGCAGACCCGCTTCGGAAATGGACATGATTGTGTGCTCCTTCTGGTTGAGCGGAGGGATTGGTCGAACGGAGGGATTGCTCAGCAGCCGAGCCGGTCGGCGATCACGCCCAGCACCTGCCGCAGGTCGCGTGACATGCGGGCACGCAGGCCGAGCTCGGCGATCCCGGCCACGAACCCCGGGTGGTCGGGGAAGACCCGGTGGACGCGATGGGTCACGCGGGTGCCGGTGGGGCAGGCGGTGGCGGCGTGCACCCCGGCGTACCAACTTTGGACCGCCATCCGGCACTGAGCCCGGTCCACCTGGATCTCCACCGGCTCCACCGGGCCGGCGAGCTCGGCGCGGTAGGCGCCCGCGCCGGACCCGGCCACGACCGTCATCGCGCCCTGGCGTGCCGCCGAAGCCCTGGCCAGTACCAGCAGGTTGTCGTCGCCGACCCGGCCCTCGGTGACCGCAATGAGGAGCGCGGCGACCGATGCGACGGGCGCGGCGACCGTCCCCTGCACCTCCCACCGGGCGGGCATTGCGTCCAGCTCGGCGAGCAGGGATGGCGTCGTGTGCATGACGGAGAGCCTCGGCGCGCGGCCCGTCCGGGACAATCCACGCCGCGCCTTCCGGGACGCGGTACATCCGACCGGAAGCCCGCTGACCTGCGCTGATGCTCCAGCGCTCAGCTGTTGCGCGAGTGTCCCGGGACGGGACGGGACACCCGGGCCAGGCCCGCACGCGCCGCCGGCACCTGGTAGGTGAGGCCGTGCGCGGCGGCGATCTCGAGTGCCGCCCGGAAGTGCTGCGCCGCCTCGTCCGGGTCGCCCGTGGCCAGGCATGCCTCCGCGTACGGCAGGAGGCTGCGCACCGTCCGATGCGCCTCACCGGCCCGTTCCAGGATCCGCACGGCCTCGGCGTGCCTGACCGCCGCCTCCTCCGCGCGGCCGAGATGGCGCAGGGCGACGGCGGTGTCCGTGAGGCTGGCCGCCTCGAAGATCGGATTGCCCGTCAGCCGGTTGAGCGCGACGGCCTGCTCGGCGAAGTCGAGGGCGGTCCCGGCATCGCCCAGGCCCAGTGCCGCCCGGCCGAGCACGTCCACACACATGCGCTCGGTCTGCCGGTCCAGCCCGCGCGCGGTCTCGATCACCTCCGAGACGACCTCGCGGGCCTCGCCGAGCTGCCCCAGCTGCAGCATGGCCAGGCCGAGACCGGCACGCACCCGCACGCGGACGGCCTCGCTGGGTGGCCGCAGCGCGGCCGCCTGCTGCAGGAGCTCGACGGCGCCTTCCGTTTCGCAGGTGTACAGCCGAATCTCCGCCAGCTGCAGCAGGGTGATGGCCTCGGCGACGAGGTCGCCCTCCGCCGCCATCAGGACGCGGGCCGCCTCGAGCTCCGCCGCCGCCTCCTGCAGGTGGCCGACGCGCATGAGCACGGCGCCGAGCAGGTACCGGTGCGAGGCGAGCACGCGGCGCTCGCCGAGCCGTTCGGCGGCGGGCATGCTGATCTCGAGCCAGCGGCGCAGCTGCGCCGTGCCACCGCGGCGCGCGTGGGAGATCGACGCGAACTGCCCGAGCCCGACCGCCGTCGCGTCGATGCGCAGCTCCACGGCGAGCGAGAACGCCGCGACGAGATTGACCCACTCGGCGTCCATCCACGCGACGGCCGTGTCGAAGCCGGAGAGGTCGGGCAGCGCGGGAGGCGGCTGCGCCACGGTGACCGGCAGGGGGATGAGGATCTCGACGAGCTCTTTCACCGCCAGCATGCCGCTCAGGTAGTAGTCGCCCAGCCGGGCGATCGCCGGCACGCGATCGGCCGCGGTCGCGTCGGCGCGGGCGGCCTGGCGCAGCAGGTCGTGCATCCGGTAGCGGCCCGCCGCCGGCTCCTGCACCAGATGGACGTCGACCAGGTCCTCCAGCAGGGACCGGGCGTTGGCCAGCGGAATCCCGGCCAGGGCCGCCGCGGCGTACGCGTCGACGTCGTCGCCCGGCACCAGCCCCAGCAGCCCGAACATCCGCCGCTGCGCGGGGTCGAGCTGCCGCAGCGACATCTCGAACACGTCCGACACCGCCAGCTCGCCCTCTCGCATCCGCTCCACCAGGGTGTCGAGCGTCCACGCGGGCCGGTGCCGCAGCCGCGCGGCGGCCACCCGGATGGCCAGCGGCAGGTTTCCGCACCGGCGCAGCACCTCGCCGACGTCGCCGGGCCTGGCCCCGCCCGCGGACTCGACGAACAGCTCCGCCGCCTCCTCGGTCGGCAGGACGTCCAGCGAGATCGGCCGTACGCCGTCCAGCTCGACCATCCGCCGCCGGCTCGTGATCACGACAAAGCTCTGGCCGGCGCCGGGCAGCAGATCGCGCACGTGATCGGCGTCGGCGGCATTGTCCAGCAGCACGATCGCGCGCCGCGTCGCCAGCTCCGAGCGCCACAGCGCGGCCCGCTCGGCAACCCCGTCGGGAATCCTGCCGGGCGGCAGCCCGAGCGCGGCCAGCAGCACACGCAGCGCCTCCGCGGGCTCGACCCGCTTCCGGCCCGGCGTGAACCCGTGCAGGTCCAGGTACAGCTGGCCGCCGGGGAAGCCGGCGGTCAGCCGGTGCGCGGCGTGTACCGCCAATGCGGACTTCCCCACCCCGCCCATGCCGTCGATCGCCACCACGGACGTGCTCCGCGCGGCGCTGAGGAGGACGTCGAGCTCCGCCCGGCGCCCGGTGAAGGCGCTGATGTCGTGCGGCAGGTCGTTGCGCACCGGCGGCGCGGCCGGCGCCGCGCTCGTCTGAGGCCCGTCCTTGACCCGCTCCCACAGCTCGCGCAGCGGCCTGGGGTCGCGCCCGGCCGCCTTGCACAGTGCCACCACCGTCGGCCACGGCGGGACGGCCTGCCCGGCGAAGTAGCGCGACAGCGAGGAGCTGCTGACGTGGACGTCACGGGCGAGCTCACGCAGGCTACGCCCGGTCAGGTCGCGCAGCTGCCGCAACCGCCCCGCCAACTCCTCGCGCACTCTTGTCCGCCTTTCTCCCGCTTCGCGCGTTGATCTTAGACGGGCCGCGGAACGATGCCCCCGCAGGTCGAACCGGGCGGCCGGCGAACGCGGCGGTGCTCAGGCGGTGCAGCGCAGCGCGAGGAAGCGCGGGAGGTCGCGCCAGGGGCCGCCGCCGTCCGGGCGGCCGGCGTCGCGGCCCATCGGCTCAGCCGCGCGCTCGACGCGCAGGCCCGCGCCGCCCAGGGCGGTGAGCCACGTCGCGAGGGTGCGGTGGTGCCAGCCGATGTCGTGTACCGCGCGCACCGGGCCGCCGTCGGCGGTGGACCAGTGGCGCTCCTCGGCGTACCGGCCCAGGTAACGGCGGCCCTCGAACCATCCGGCGCCGGGGTGGTCGAACACCGGGTGCGGGATGACCGCGGCGAGGACCCCGCCGGGCCGCAGCACGCGCCGCACCTCCGAGACGGCCGCCTCGAGCGGGTCGGTGTGATGCAGCACGAGCACCGCGCAGACCGCGTCCATCGAGGCGTCCGGTAGGCCGTCGAGGCGCTCGGCGCGGCCGACCGAGTAGCGGATGCCGAGCGGATCGCGGGCCTCGGCGGCCTCGGCCAGCTCGATCAGGCGCGCGGTCGGGTCGATGCCGGTAACCGTCGCGCCCGCGCGGGCCAGCCGGCGGGCGGCCTGGCCCTCGCCGCAGCCCAGGTCGAGGGCCTCGCGGCCGCGCACGTCGCCGAGGAGGCCCAGGGCCACCGACACAGCGAGGGCGTTGTAGCCCAGGGCCGGATCAGTCGCCATCTGCGCGTACCAGTCCGCGGCCTCGTCCCAGGTCGGCACCAGATGCGAACACCCCCAGCCACAGTTCGGTCACCCGCGTCGAGAGTGTAGTGGCGCCCGCGGCCGACGCGGTGACGTCATCGCGCCGCGTCGTCGTCCCGGTAGGGGTCGGTGATGTCGCGTAGGCGAGTGAGGGCCTGGCGCAGCTGGGCGGTGCGCCGCTCGCCGAGGTGCGCGGCCCACTCCCCCTCGACCTCGGCGACGATCGCGGCCGCGACCGGGATCGCCGCGGCGCCGCGCGGGGCGATGCGCACGAGGCGGGCGCGGGGGTGTGGTCCATGGGCTGGCCGTTCTGGGCCAGGCGCCGCCTGCGCGGGGTTCGGCTGGTGGCCACGGACGCCGCCAGGTCCGCCGGCCGGCTCAGGGTGACGTCGCTGTCAGCGGCGGACGTCGGCGGGTTCGCGGTGCAGCGGCAGGCCGGCCCGCTGCCAGGCCTCCACTCCGCCGATCATGTCCGTCGCCCGGTGCAGGCCGATCCGGCGCAGGCTCTCCGCCGCCAGGCTCGAGCTGTAGCCCTGGCGGCACACCACGACGACCTCGAGGTCGTATCCGGTCGCCTCGGGAATCCGCGCGTCGCCGGCCGGATCCAGGCGCCACTCGAGCACCGTGCGGTCGATGACGACCGCGCCCGGCAGCTCACCGGCCTCGGCCCGCTGCGATTCGGTGCGGGTGTCGACGATCAGCGCGCCTCGCGTGCGTGCGGCAACGGTTTCGTGCGGGGTGTACCGCCGGATGCCGTGGCGCGCCTCCGCGAGCACACGGTCCACGCCCGGCACGATGTCCGTGATCACGCGCCGATTGTGCCCCATCGGGCCGTCCGGCATCGCCACCTCCAATGTTCGCCATTCTGCCGCCTTCATCACAGCACATGCACGCCCGCTGTTCTTGCCAAGAACTTGCGATAGCCGAAGACTGCCAACAAGCGCCGTGCGGGCGGCGCCCGGTGTGGGGGAGGACATCATGCACATTCCGGACGGGTACCTCAGTCCCCAGACCAGCGCCGTGTTCGGTGTGGCCATGCTGCCGCTGTGGTGGCAGGCGGCCCGGCGGGTGAAGAAGGTCGTCAAGAGCCGCTACGTGCCGCTCGTCGCCCTCGGCGCTGCGTTCTCGTTCGTCGTCATGATGTTCAACATCCCGATCCCCGACGGCACCACCGCGCACGCGGTCGGCGGCGGCCTGATCGCCATCCTCCTAGGACCGTGGGCGGCCTGCATAGCCGTCTCGATAGCCCTGCTCATCCAGGCGCTCTTCTTCGGCGACGGCGGCATCCTGGCCTTCCCCGCCAACGCGTTCAACATGGCCGTCGTGCTGCCGTTCGTGGCCTACGGCGTCTACCGGCTGCTCACCAGGAACACGGCGCTCACCTCGGGCCGGCGCGTGTGGGCCGGCGCGGTCGGCGCGTACGTCGGGCTCAACATGTCCGCCCTGGCCACGGCGATCGAGTTCGGCATCCAGCCCGACCTGTTCCACAAGGCCGACGGCACCCCGCTGTACGCGCCGTTCCACCTGTCGCAGGCCATCCCGGCGATGATGTTCGCCCACCTGATCATCGCGGGCTTCGTGGAAGGCGTGCTCACCGCCGGTGTGGTCGCCTACCTGCAGCGGGCCAACGTGCCGCTGCTGCGCATCAACGCGCCCGAGGTGCCGCTGACCGAGGCCGAGGTGCGGCGCAAGCCGGTCAACCCGCTGCGGGCCGCCCTGGTCGCGTTGGGCATCACCGCGGTCATCAGCCCGCTCGGCCTGCTCGCACCCGGCGGTGCGTTCGGCGAGGACACCCCCGAGGACCTCGACCTGGCCAAGTACCACCTCTCGGCCGTGCCCGAGGGCCTGGCGAAATACACCGACTTCTGGGGAAATACCCTGCTGCCCGGCTACGGCGACGGGAGCTGGTGGCAGTACATCCTCAGCGCCCTGATCGGCGTGGTCGTCGTCGCCGCCGTCGTCTTCGGCACCACCTGGCTCATCGGCAAGGTCCGCGGCGGCGAGCGCGAAGCCGAAGACCTCGACAGCCCGCCCGTGTCCGCGGCGGCGGCCGCACCGCAGTCATGACCGCGCCGGCCCAGACCCCGACCTGGCTCCTGCAAACGGAGCCGGGCCTGTGCCCGTGCGGCTGCATCGGCAAGCGGCGCAAGGGCAGCTTCGTCGCCAAGACCCTCGAGGGCGCCTCGGGGGTCCTGCGGCAGGCCATGTTCTCCGAGGACGTGGCGGCCGCCAAGGGCCTGCTGCAGCGACTCGACCCGCGGGTGAAGCTCGTCACGATGATCGGGCTGCTCGTCGCCGTCGCGCTGGTGCACTCGCTGCCGCTGCTGGCCGGCGCCTACGTGGCCACGGTCGCGCTGGCCGTGGCCTCCGGGCTGTCGCTGACGTTCTTCATCAAACGCGTCTGGCTGTTCATCCCGATCTTCACCGGCATCGTGGTGCTGCCGGCCACGCTGTCGGTCGTCACGCCGGGCGACATCCTGGTACCGCTGTGGCACTGGCACGGCCACACCCACGGCATCACCGAGCAGGGCCTGCACGGCGCCGGCATCATCGTCGCCCGCGTCGCCACCTCGATCTCCCTCGTCGTGCTGCTCACCCTCACCACCCCGTGGGTGCGCCTCCTCGCCGCGCTGCGGGCGCTCGGCGTGCCGAAGATCTTTGTGCTCATCATCGGCATGGCCTATCGCTACCTGTTCCTGCTCCTCGACGCCGTCGACGACATGTACACCGCCCGCAAGGCGCGCACCCTGACCGGCGAGACCGGCAAACGCCAGGTCGCCGAGGGCCGCCGCTTCGTGGCCGCCGGCGCCGGCACCCTGTTCGGCAAGGCGCACCAGCTCTCGGAGGAGGTACACCAGGCGATGACGGCCCGCGGCTACACCGGCAACGCCCGCACCCTCACCGGCTTCCGGCTGCGCGCCATCGACGCCGTCTGGGCCGTCGCCGTCGCCGCGCTCGCCGTCGCGCTGCTCGTCGCCGACCACCAGGTGGGCCGATGAGTGTCTTCGAATGCACCGACCTGCATTTCTCCTACCTGGACCGGTTCCCGGCCCTGGACGGGGTGAGCCTGCGGGTCGGTTACGGCGAGACCGTGGCCCTGCTCGGCGCCAACGGCTGCGGCAAGTCCACCCTCCTCAAGGTCCTCGACGGGCTGATCTTCGCCGACCGCGGCACGTTCACCGCGTTCGGCGAGGAGGTCACCGAGGACAAGCTCGAGGACGAACAGTTCAACCAGGGATTCCGGTCCCGGGTCGGCTTCGTCTTCCAGAACTCCGACGCCCAGGTCTTCTCCCCGTCGGTACGCGAGGAGATCGCCTTCGGCTGCCTGCAGCTCGGCCTGGACCGCGCCACCACGAACCAGCGCGTCGACGACGTGCTGGCCATGCTCGACATCACCGAGCTCGCCGACCGGGCCCCGTTCCAGCTCTCCGGCGGCCAGAAGAAGCGCGTCGCGATCGCGTCGGTCCTCGTGATGAACCCCGAGGTGCTGCTCTTCGACGAGCCGACCGCCGCTCTCGACCCGCGCACACAGTTCTGGCTCATCGAGCTCCTCGAGCAGCTGCGCGCCGCCGGCAAGACCATCGTCCTGGCCACCCACGACCTGGACACCCTGCCCGACCTCGCCGACCGCTGCGTCGTGTTCAGCGAGCAGCACCGCATCGTCGCCGACGCACCGACCGCCGACGTGCTCGCCGACCGGGACCTGCTGCTGTCGGCCAACCTCATCCACCAGCGGGCCCGCCACAGCATGGGATGACCGGCGGCCCCGGGCCGGTCCTCGCGGACCGGCCCGGCACACGTTGCTAGGAACGGGTCCACTGCTGGTTCGATCCGCCGTTGCACGTCCAGATCTCGACGGCGGATCCGTTCGCCGTGGCGCCGCTGGTGACGTCGAGGCACAACCCGGACTGCACGCCGGTGATCGTGCCGTTGCCGTTGATGTTCCACTGCTGGTTCGTCGCGCCGGTGCAGTCCCAGATCTGCACCGCCGCGCCGGCCGTCGCGGAGCTGTTCGCGACGTCGAGGCACTTGTTGCCGTACACCATGAGCTGCCTGCCCGACGTATAGGTCCACGACTGGTTGTTGCCGCCGTTGCAGTCCCAGATGACGGTCCGGGTCCCGTTGGCGGTCGCGTGGTCGGGCACGTCCAGGCACCGGTTCGATCCCACGCCCCGGACGACGCCGGTGCCGGTGCCGGTCCCACCGCCGCTGCCGACCGTGCCGGTGGCGGTGTCGATCGTCCAGCTCGACTGGCAGGTCATCGACACGGTCGTGCCGTTCACCGTCAGCGGCTGCCATACGTAGCGGGAGTCGGCCAGGTTGCCAGAGTTCCAGCGGTCGCCGAGGAAGATGTAGCTCGTCCCGCCGCTGCCCGACACCGGCAGGATGGCCGTCGTCTGCGAGTTGCACGTGTTGGTGCCGGACGGGGCGAAGCTGCGCCACGCGCCCCAGGTGCCGGTGATCGAGGTGGCCGTCGTGTACTGGTTGTCGTTCGTCGACCAGCCGGTCAGGTGCGACCCGAACAGGAAGTACGTGCCGCCGATCTTGACCATGGCCGGCGCCTCGTACTGGTTGAGCGTGTTCACCAGCGCGGCGACGCTGAGGAAGTCCGCGGACAGGCGGTACACCTGCAGCTTCTGGCTGGTGCGGTCCTCGCTGAGGAAGTAACCGGTGCTGCCGTCCAGGAACAGGTTGTCGTCCAGGCTGTCGTGGCCCAGCGGCTTGAAGCTGCCGCGGTACGTGTAGCTGCCACAGACGCTGCCGCTGGTGGCCACGCCGGCCTTGCGTTCGGAGTAGCTGGTGTTGTCGATGTGCATGTACATCACGTAGGTGGACGTGGCGGCGTTGTAGATGACGTGCGGCCGCTCGACGATGCGGTTCGGCCCGAGGTCCCCGCTGGACTGCCGCGTCAGGACGTTGGCCACGAACCGCCACGTCTTGAGGTCGGTCGACGAGTAGCACCGCACGTTCTGGAAGGCGGACCCGGAGGTCTTGTCCTCGCCCAGCCAGTAGTAGGTGTCGCCGACCTTCGTGACCCCTTCGCCGTGCGCCTGGATGACGTTGCCGCCGGTGTCGGTCCACACGGCACCCGGCGTGACCGTGACCGTGGCGGCATACGCGGGCTGGACGATCAGCACCACGGCGGCCATCGCCGAGACGATGGTGGCGAGTCGTCGTCGCATGCAAGTGCTCCTTTCGTGAACGGGATCGAGTGCTCAGCCGGCCGCGACGATCGCCCACTGCTGGTTGGCGGCGTTGCTGTCGCCGTACTGCCCGAGGTCGGCGCCGTCGGCGGTGCGGCCCATGCCGTCGAGGTACAACCCGGTGCCCCGGTTCTTGATCCGCACCCGGTTGGCGGCGGTGACGACGGTCCACTGCTGGTTGGTGGCGTTGGTGTCGCCGTACTGCCCGGCCGCGGAGCCGTTGGCGGTGCGGCCCATGCCGTCGAGGTACAGCCCGGTGGCGCGGTTCCTGATCCGCACGTAGCTGCCGTCGTTCTCGATGACCCACTGCTGGTTCGTGCCGCTGTTGAGGGTCCACTGGCCGGCGTTGGCGCCGTTGGTGGTGCGGCCCATGCCGTCGGCGGCGAGGGCGGTGCCGCCGTTGCGGATCGTGACGTAGGTGCCACCGCCGGTGCCGACGCCCCAGGCGTACTGCAGCCGGGTCAGCCCCGAGGCGTTGGCGAGGGTGAGCCTGATGCCGGAGCCGCTGCCCGTCCTCGTCGTCAGGCTGTACCAGTCGCCGTCGCGCAGGCCCGGCCAGTACACGCTGCCGACGCCGAGGCTGCGCAGCTTGCCGCTGACCCCGCGGATGTAGTCGGCGAAGAACGAGCCGCTGGGGACGCTGTAGTTGATCGTGTCGTAGTTGACGCCGTTCTTGCTGCCCGGGCTCATCGGGCCGCCCCACTCGGTGACGATGGTGCGGGAGGCGTAGGAGCCGATGTAGCCGCCGATGTGGTTGGCCCAGTCGGTCTCGTCCTCGTAGGGCGGGTTGACGAAGAACGAGTAGTCGTGCGCGGCCAGCAGCGTGTTGTTGAGCCGGCTGTCGCCGCCCACGGCCGCCACGTTCTGTGCGTAGCCGGCGCCGTCGAGGATGACGCGGCCGCGGGGCACCGACGGGTACCTCGCCAGCCAGCCGTTGTAGAGGTTGTTGAGATCGGTGGTGCTGTAGGCGTACGGCTCGTTGATGACCTCGAAGTAGGCGTTGGCGTTGCCGCCGTACTTCGCCACGACGGTGTCCCACATCTGGTTGAACGCCGTCGCGTTCGCCGGCTTGCCGTTGCTGTAGGCCCAGTACGCGAGGATCACGTTGCCCTTGGCCAGGGCGGCGTCGATCGCGCCCGTGTACGTGCCCCAGTAGCCGCTCACGGTCGGCTCGTTGATCGGCATCCGGACCGTGTTGGCGCCGGTGATGGAGTACAGCTGGCCCACCACCTGGTTGGCGACGGCGGTCGCCGAGGCGTAGGTGTCCGAGGCGCTCAGACCCGACACGTACAACACGCCGTTGACGAAGTTGTCCCTCGCGTCCGCCCAGTTCACGCCCTTGTAGTTGCTCGTCGCCGCCCCGGCCGGCGACGGGGCCGCGACGGCCGCACCGGCGGCCATCGCGACGACCGTCAGCGCCCGGAGTGCGTTTCGGAACCGTCTCACTGGCTCCCCTTCCCTGCGGCCGAAACCGACCGATGTCCTGTGTGACCATCGGTAACGGACCCGCAAGACGATCGCCACGAACAGAACAGAACCGTTCCGCTCCGAACAAACTCGAACATGCTCTCGATCGTGATCGCGGTTGAAACTTTCGTTTCGAAAATGCCGCGACCGGCGTACTACAGCGGGATATCGCTTTTTCAGCGGCCGTGAGCAGCCGTTTTCACCGCTCTCGGCTTTTCGAAAACGAGGCGCAAACGCAACCTCGGCTCGCCGTTGACAGCGCATCTGCGACGCATCGACGCTCGGCGGCAATTGATAGCAGGGCATCACGAAGAAGGGGATCGCAAATGCGCGCGAGACTGCTCGTCGGCGGCGTCTGCGCCGCCGCGCTCGCCGTGACCTCGGTCGTCCTGGCCGGCACAGCCCACGCCGAGGCCGACCGGACCGTCACGTCGAACACGACCGGCACCCACAACGGCTACTTCTTCTCGTACTGGAAGGACAACGGCAACGTCACGATGAACCTGGGCGCCGGCGGCTCGTACAGCGTCCAGTGGAGCAACATCAACAACACCGTCGTCGGCAAGGGCTGGAAGCCCGGCTCCAGCCACACCGTGAACTACTCCGGCACGTTCAACGTCAACGGCAACGGCTACCTGGCGCTGTACGGCTGGACGACCAACCCGCTCATCGAGTACTACATCGTCGAGAACTTCGGCAGCTACAACCCGAGCACCGGCGCACAGCGGCTGGGCTCGGTCACCACCGATGGCAGCACCTACGACATCTACCGCACCCAGCGCGTCAACCAGCCCTCCATCATCGGCACCGCGACGTTCTACCAGTACTGGAGCGTGCGGCAGCAGAAGCGGACCGGCGGCACCATCACCACCGCCAACCACTTCAACGCCTGGGCGAGCCTCGGCCTGAACCTCGGCAGCCACGACTACCAGATCCTGGCCACCGAGGGCTACCAGAGCAGCGGCAGCTCCAGCATCACCGTGAGCGAGGGCGGCGGCCCCACGGTCACGTCGTCGCCGCGCCCGAGCTCGCCGGGTCCGTCCACGCCGACGGGCGGCACCGGAACCTGCCAGGTGACCAACGCCGTCAACGCCTGGAACAACGGCCTGACCGACAACATCACCATCACCAACACGGGCACGGCCCCGATCAACGGCTGGTCGCTGAAGTTCAACCTGGCCTCAGGCCAGAACATCACCTCCGGCTGGAGCGCCACCTACGCGCCGACGAGCGGTCAGGTGACCGCGACCAACGTCAGCTACAACGCCGCCATCCCGCCGGGCGGCTCGACGACCATCGGCTTCCAGGCCACCCACACCGGCAACGGCGCCGCGCCGAGCGGCTTCACGCTCAACGGCACCGCCTGCCGCTGACCGCCCCGCCCGCGCCGGGTCCGGCACCCCACCGGACCCGGCGCGCAACCGGGTGGCGTCCTGGCTGGGCGGGGCGCCGAACTGGCGGCGGTACTCGCGGCTGAACTGCGACAGGCTGCCGTAGCCGACGCGGCGGCTGACGGCGGCGACGTCCCCGGCGTCCGCGGCGAGCTGGAGCCGGGCCTGCTGGAGCCGGATCTGCTTCTGGAACTGGATCGGGCTCATCGCGGTCACGGCCTGGAAGTTGCGATGGAAGGCCGAAACGCTCATCCCAGCCTGCCGGGCGACCTCCTCGACGAGGAAGCTCTCCATGTAGTTGTCGCGGATCCAGCGCACCGCCCGGGCGATGTGGCTGAGGCTGCTGTCGGGCAGCCCGAACTGGCGAACCGTCGCGCCCTGCTCGCCGGTCACGAGCCGCCAGAGGATCTCGCGTTTGACCAGTGGCGCGAGTACCGGGATGTCGCGCGGCCGGTCGAGCAGGCGCACGAGGCGGACGACGGCGTCCAGCAGCTCGGCGGACGCGGTGCTCACGACGAGGCCGGGCGGCACGTCGTCGCCGACATCCGGCAGATCGCCGGGTGCCGCCTGCAGGAGCACGTCGGCGACGGCGGCCGGATCGAGGTTCAGGCCGACCCCGAGGCCGGGGAACTGCGGGCTGGCCTCGATGAAATGGCCGCTCACGGGCAGGTCGACGGAGGCGATGAGGTACTGCCCGGCCCCGTAGCGGTAGACGCGATCGCCCAGCGCCAGCCCCTTGGTGCCCTGTGCCACCACCGCGAGGACCCTGCTGTAGATGGCCGGCGTCGGCGGGTACGGCCGGTCGGCCCGGAAGATCAGCACGTCGTCGATCCCGGTCTTCAGGTCGGGGCGCGCGTGGCGGGCCAGCAGGCAGCGGAGCTCGTCGAGGGCCATACGTGAGACTATCCGGCTAGAGGTCGCGACCTTTGGGCAAGCCGCTTCGGGTCCCGGGCTGGTTTCATGTGTGTTCGTGGCGACCGTTGAACTCTTCGGCCGCCGGGCCGAGCTCGAGCAGCTTGCCGAGTTCCTGGACTGCGCGTGTGAGCGCGGCGGCGCGCGGCTGATCTGGGGCGAGCCCGGCGTCGGCAAGTCATCCCTGCTGGACGCGGCGGCGCGGCTCGCGCTCGCGGCGCGCATGCGCCCGCTGCGCGCGTCCGGGTCGGAGTTCGAGGCCGACGTCAGCTACTCCTGCCTCAATCAGTTGTTTCTGCCGGTACTCGCCGAGCTCGACCGCCTGCCGCCCGGTCCACGGGAGGCGTTGGCGGTGGCGCTCGGCTTCGGTGCCGGCCCGCCGCCGGACGCGCTGCTGGTCTGCAACGCCGCGCTGCTGCTGGTCAAGGCGGTCGCCGCCGAAGTACCGGTGGTGCTGCTCGTCGACGACGTCCAGTGGATCGACCGCGCGAGTGCCGTCGTGCTCAGCTTCGTCGCCCGCCGCCTGGACGGCTGCCGGGCCGGCCTGCTGGCGTCGGCCAGGACGGGAACGGGGAGCCTCCTCGATCCGCGGGGGCTGCCCGAGATCGTCGTCGAGCCGCTCGACGACGAGGCGGCCGGGCGCCTGGTCGACGCCACCTTCCCGTGGCTGACCGCCCGGATTCGGCAGCGGCTGCTGGACCTCGCCCAGGGCAACCCGCTGGCGTTGATGGAGCTACCCACGACGCTCGACCTTGCCGCGGCGCGAGCGGAGGTGGTCCCGCTCAGCGACCGGCTGCAGGCGATGTTCGCCGCGCGCATCGGCGAGCTGCCGGAGCCGACCCGCCGGCTGCTGCTGCTCGCGACGTTCGAAGGCGCCGGCGACGTCCGGGTCCTGCGGGCCGCGGCCGACGATCGGCCCGGTCTCGGCGACCTCGCCCCGGCGGAGCGGGCGCAGCTGGTGCGGGTGGACGATGCCAAGGCCCGCATCGCGTTCCGGCACCCGCTGATCCGATCGGCGATCGTCGCGATGTCCACGCACGAGGAGCGCCGCTGCGCGCACCTCGCGCTCGCCGAGGCACTGCACGGTGACCGGGAACGGCGCGCCTGGCACCTGGCGGCGGCGGCAACCGGGCCGGACGAGGCGGTGGCCGAGCTGCTCGAGGAAGCGGCGCATCGCGTGATGCTGCGCGGGGACGCCTTCGCCGCCGTCGCGGCGCTGATCCGCGCCGCCGAGCTGAGCGAGACGAACTCCGGCCGGGGCCGGCGGCTCGCCGAGGCCGCGTACATCGGCGCCGAGGCCAGCGGCGCCATCGACGACGCCAAGACGTTGCTGACCGATGCGCGCCGGGCCGCGCCGGACAGCGCGGGTTCCCTGCACGCGGCCAACGCTGCCGCGTTCCTGATGCTCAACGGCGACGGTGACGTGAACACCGCGCACCGCCTCCTCGTCGGCGCCATCCAGACCGGCGGGCACGGGTACCGGACCGAGGATCCGGCGCTGAACGAGGCCATGCACACGTTGCTGCTGCTGTGCTGGTACGGCGGCGCCCCGCAGTACTGGGAACCGTTCTACGAGGCGCTGGGCCGGCTGCGACCGCAACCGCCCGACGTCCTCGCGCTGGCGAGCCGGACCTTTCCCGATCCCGTGCGCACCGGGGCCTCCGCGCTGCCGCTGATCGACCCGATCCTCGAGTCGCTGCCCGGCGAGGCCGATCCCACCCGGATCGTGCGGATCGGCACGGCATCGGTCTACCTGGACCGGCTGGGCGACTGCCGGGAGTCCTCCTGGCGGCTCGTGCAGCACGGGCGCGACGGCGGACCGCCCCGCCGGCACCTCGGTGCCCTGATGCATTTGTGCCTGGACGACTTCCTCGTCGGCCGCTGGGACGAGGCCGAACAGCTCGCGCTCGAGGGGCAGCGGGTCTGCGCCGCGAGCGGCTTCTCGTTCTTCGCGTGGTACTTCCGGTACAACCGGGCCATCGTCGCCGCCGGCCGGGGCCGCTTCGACGAGGCGTACGCGCTCGCCGACGAGATGACCCACTGGGCGCTCCCCCGCGGCGTGGCGGCCGCCGCCCTGTTCGCCCATCATCCGCGCACCCTCGCGGCCCTGGGTCAGGGCGACTGGGATGCCGCCTTCCGCCACGCCGCCGCGATGAGCGCACCCGGCGTGCTCGCCTCGCACGCGCCGCACAGCACCTGGGTGATGTTCGACCTGGTCGAGGCGGCGGTGCGCACCGGGCGGACGGTCGAGGCCCGGGCGCACGTCGCGGCGATGCGGGCCGCCGGCGTCGCCGCGCTGTCGGCCCGGATGGCGCTCATCCAGGCGGGGGCGGACGTCCTCGTCGAGGTCGAGGACGACGACGCGGCCACGACACGGCTGGAGGCGCTGCTGGCCGGTCCCGCGGCCGAGCGGTGGCTGTTCGAGGCGTCCCGGATCCGGCTCGCCCTCGGCGAGAAGCTGCGCCGCACCGGGCCGGCTTCGCCGGCCCGCCGGCACCTGCTCGCCGCCCGCGACGGGTTCGCAGCGATGGCCGCCGTGCCCTGGCTCGAACGCACACACGCCGAGCTGCGCGCCACGAAGTACCGGCTCACCGACGTACCGCCGGACGGTCCTTCGGCCCTGACCGCGCAGGAGTTCCAGATCGCCGAGCTCGCGGCCACCGGCCTGACCAACAAGCAGATCGCCGAGCGGCTGTACCTGTCGCACCGCACCGTGGGCGCGCACCTCTACCGGATCTTCCCCAAGCTCGGCGTCGCCTCGCGCGCCGGCCTGCGCGATGCGCTGCGTCACGGACTCGATTCTTGAACACAGGCCGCTGCGGTACATCCGTCAAACGACCTAACGCAGCGGTGACTCCGCCGGCCCGTTAAGTCGCCGGCCGCAACGGCTCGCGAAGTCGCTGACAGATGACTGATGAGCGCGGCCGGGCCGCGGCCAAGAGTGTTCGTCATGACCGTCAACCACGGCTTCCACGCCGTCATGACCGCCCGGCCGGGCCACGGCGACGAGCTGGTCGCGCTGCTGCTCGACGCGCCGTCCCTGCCGAACGAGGACTGCGTCGTCTTCCTGGTGAGCCGCTCGGCCGCCGATCCCGACGTCGTCTCCGTCGCCGAGGGCTGGACCAGCCAGGAGGCACACGCCGCGTTCTTCGCCGCGGCGCCGGCGCAGGCGTTCGTCGCGAAGCTCCAGCCGCTGCTTGCAGGCGAGTCGCAGTACAGCGACCTGATCCCCGTCGGCGGCAAGCCCACGTTCTCTTTGAGGAGCGCCGCATGAGCCTCACCCGACCCGACATCGATCCCGAGCTGCGGGCGCTGCTCGCCGACCTGCCCCTGTCGTCCGAGCTCACCCCCGAACTGCTCGCCCAGATCCGCCAGATGCCTTCGCCGCCGGTCGAAACCCTCCTCGAGGGCCGCGCGATCGAGCGGCACGACGTCACCGGCGCTGCCATCCCGCTGTCCGTCTTCAGCCCGCAGCGGGTCGGACGCTCCACTGCGGCGCCGTGCGTGTACTGGCTGCACGGCGGGGGCATGGTCATGGGCGACCGGTTCTCCCAGATCGACATCCCCCTCGAATGGCTCGAACGGTTCGGCGCCGTCGTGGTCACGGCGGACTACCGGCTGGCGCCGGAGGCCACCGGTACGACCCTGGTCGACGACGGCTACCACGGCCTGCTCTGGACCGCCGAGCACGCCGCGGAGCTGGGCATCGACCCGGACAGGATCATCGTCGCCGGCATCAGCGCCGGCGGCGGCCTCGCCGCTGGGGTCACGCTGATGGCCCGCGACCGCGGCACCCCGGCGATCGCCGCCCAGATGCTCATCTGCCCGATGCTCGACCATCGCAACACCACCGCATCGAGCCGGCAGTACTCCGGCGAGCCGGGCGTGTGGACCCGCGAGATGAACGAGTTCGGCTGGCGGTCGGTGCTCGGCGACCTCCGCGACGCCGACGTGCCCGCCTACGTCTCCCCCGCCACGGCCGGCGATCTGTCCGGCCTGCCGACCACCTACATCGACGCGGGCACGGCGGAGGTGTTCCGCGACGAGGACGTCGCCTACGCCACCCGCATCTGGGCCGCCGGCGGCCAGGCCGAGCTGCACGTCTGGGCCGGCGGCTGCCACGGCTTCGACGCCCTCTTCCCCCACACCCGCGTCTCCGCCGCGGCCCGCCGTACCCGCAACAACTGGCTCACCCGCGTGCTGGCGGCGTCATGACCACCCTCGCACCCGAGCGCAGCGCGTTCCTGCACGAGTTCCTCCGCGACCCGTTCACGGTCGCCGCCGTGACACCCAGCGGCCGGTCGCTGTCCGAGGCGGTCACCATGACCGTCCCGGGCGCCGGCGAGCCGCTGGTCGTGGAGCTCGGCCCCGGCACGGGCGCCTTCACCGCGGCCATCCAGGCGCGGCTCGCCGGCCGCGGCCGGCACGTGGCCATCGAGCTCAACGCCCGGTTCGCCGGGCGCCTGGCCGCGCGCTACCCGGGGGTCGACGTCACCGTCGCCGACGCCCGCGACCTGCGCGACATCCTGGCGCAACGCGGCCACCGCCGCGCGGACGTGATCGTGAGCGGTCTGCCGTGGGCGGCGTTCGCGCCCGGCCGCCAGGACGACCTGCTCGACGCGGTGACCGGCAGCCTGGCGCCCGACGGCTCGTTCACCACCTTCGCGTACACGCACACGCGCTGGGCCCCACCGGCCCGCCGGCTGCGCCGCACGCTGCGCGCACGCTTCGAGGAGGTCGTGCGCAGCCGGACGGTGTGGGCGAACGTGCCGCCGGCCTTCGTCTACTACTGCCGCCGCCCGGTGGAGGTCCAGCCGTGAAAATCGCCATCGTCACCGGCGCCAGCTCCGGCATCGGCCAGAGCGCCGCTGTGCAGCTCGCCCGGCGCGGGACCGGGGTGATCCTGACGTACCACGGCAACGAGCCCGGCGCACGGGACACCCTCGCGCTCATCGACAAGGCCGGCGGCACGGCCGTCGCCCTGCCACTGGATGTCGGTAACACCGATGCCTTTCCGCCCTTCCGCGAGTCCGTCGCGGCGGCGCTGCGCGACACGTGGGCCCGGGACACCTTCGACTTCCTCGTCAACAACGCCGGGTTCGGCCGGATGGCGCTGTTCGAGGACACCACCGAGGACATGTTCGACACGCTCATGCGGGTCCTGCTCAAGGGCCCGTACTTCCTGACACAGACGTTGCTGCCGCTGCTGGCCGACGGCGGCGCGATCGTCAACACCACGAGCAACGCGGCGCTGCGTTCCGGTCTGGAGCCCGGCTACTCCGCCTACGGCACCATGAAGGGCGGCCTGGTGGTGCTCACCCGCTACCTGGCCAAGGAGCTCAGCACGCGCGGCATCCGCGTCAACTCCGTCTCGCCCGGCTCCACCCGCACCCGCATCGCCGACAACGCCTTCGAACGCTTCCCCGAGGTGATCCCGGGCCTCGCGGCGAAGACCGCCCTCGGCCGGATCGGCGAGCCCGACGACATCGGCATGGTCGTCGCGACGCTGCTGTCCGAGGACTGCCGCTGGATCACCGCCCAGGACATCGAGGTCTCCGGCGGCTACAACCTCTGAACACCGCACCGATCGCGGACCTTTGCATACCGTGCGACTGCCTGGCGACCCTGCGTGAGCGGGTCGCCAGGCGATCCTGATCGTCGGCCTCCGATGCGCGGCCGTACGATTGGCGCCAGACTCGACTGAGGGGGCCGCGGTGGCAGACGCGCAGGAGATGGCATCCCGCCTGGACACATCCGTGCCGCACCCGGCCCGCCGGTACAACTACTGGCTGGGCGGCAAGGACAACTTCGCCGCCGACCGGGAGTCCGGAGACGCGGTCGTCGCGCTCTTCCCCTCGATTCGCACCGCCGTCATCGAGAACCGCTACTTCCTGCGCCGCGCGGTAACGCTGCTCGCCGGTGAGCTGGGCATCCGCCAGTTCCTGGACATCGGCACGGGCCTGCCGTCCGCCGACAACACCCACGAGGTCGCCCAGCGCCTGGCCCCGGAGTCCAGCGTGGTCTACGTCGATAACGACCCGCTGGTCATGGTCCACGCCCGCGCGCTGCTCACGGTCGCGCCGGGCGCCGGCCCGACCAGCTACATCGAAGCCGATGTCCGCTCTCCGGAGCACATCCTGCAGGAAGCGGCGAAGATCCTGGACTTCAGCCGCCCGATCGGGTTGATGCTGATCGCGGTCCTGCACTTCATTGCCGACGAGGAAGACCCGCACGGCATCGTCAGCCGGCTGGTCTCCGCCCTGCCGTCAGGCAGTTACCTGGTGCTGTCGCACTCGACCGGCGACTTCCTGACGCCGGAGGCGGTACATGCCTTCCGCACTGGAGCGATCCCGGTCTACCTGCGCACACACGACGATGTTGCCCGCTTCTTCGACGGCCTCCAGGTGCTCGACCCGGGCGTGGTGTCGATCTCGAACTGGCGCGCCGAGCAGGAGCCGGAGCCCCGTCCGGACGAGTCGGAGACGGCAACGGACTGCGCGGTCGCACGCATCCCGTAGTGGGTATGGCCCTGAAGAGTCTCGCGGTGCCGCTGGATGCCGATGCGGTACGGGCGATCCGCGCCGACCCCGAGTTGTGGGCGCTGGCCAGCGAGCAGCCTCCGTTCTGTGCCGCATGGGGCGATGAGCCGCTGCCGGACATCAGCCGGGCGCTGCTGGCCGTGGCGCCGGCCGGCGCCGCCTGGGTCGGCCACTTCGGCGACCGTTCCTTCCAGCAGGCCGAGTACCTGCTCGACCCGGTGGCGTACCGTGCGGAGGCGCGGACCTGGAAGGAGCGCGAGCGGACGACGGCCTACCGGATCGTCGCCGGCGACGAGGCCTTTGCCGCGCACGCCACGAGCGGCCAGGGTTTTGCGTGGCGGTGCTCTTCGGCGGCGTTCCTGGCTACAGCGGTGCAGCGGATCGACGCGCTCGATGTCGCCGCGGTTCGCCGGGAGTTCTCGGTCGCTGAGATGGACCACCTCGGGCTGTACAAGGTGCACCGCGAGGAGGACGACGACCATGCCTTCGCCCGCGTACTGGCCCAGCTGCGCGCTTTCGCCGAGCACTGCCGCGGGGTCGCCGCGCGCGACCTTGACCTGATCATCACCTTGTACTGAGCGTGACCTACGGGATCATGACCACGTCGACACTCCGAACGAGGCTCACCATGGAAGTCACGAAAGACGGACCCTTCTTCGTCATCGAGCGCGAGCGGTTCGTCGCACGTTTCCCGGACCACGGGGATGACCTTGAACAACTTCGGGACCAGGACATCTACGTGACCGTTGCCGGGGGTCCGACCTACTACGTGAGTCTCATGACCCTCGACGCGATCGATGCAGTGCTTCGCCGATGGGCGCATACCGGCGAAGCCGCAGGAGGCCGGTATTTTTACACGACGGACCTCGTCATCACGCCTCGGCCGGGGATCACCGCGATGATCGAAGCAATCGAGGGACTCGTCCGTGAAGGAGAGATTGGCATTGCCTGCCAGATGATCCCCGACCCGAACGACGGCCCGGATGCCGCGTCATGGCGGCACACCCAACCCGCTGCAAACGCAGATTGAGCGGCATGACACGCACGCCGAGCCTGCCATTGAGCCGGAGGCCCTGATCGACGGTCCCCCGGCTCATGCGGCAGCGCAGCCGGCGAGTTCCAGCGAGGCGTCCGCTCCTGCGGCAATCACAGGATCTCTCAGCGGTCGCAGCGGCGCGACGCGTTCGTCACGCCGAGAAACACCGGTCGAAGCAGCATGAAGCGACGCCGCCGGCAAACGACCGGCGAAACGACGGACTCGAACGGATCATGACTGGTCATCGGGCCGCGATTGGCGCCGAGCAGGGTGGATGACGTTGCGGTAGGCACTCGGTTGACGAGGATGCTACGTCCTGCGATGCTACGCCCAACGTAGCAACTTGGAGGAACGTGTGACCGGACTGTGGCAGCTCGGCAGGTTCTCCGAGCCGGCGTTGTTGATCCTGATCAGCCTGGCCGAAAGCGCCAAGCACGGCTATGCGATGCAGGAAGACATCGCCGCGTTGACCGGCGAGCGACCCGGCCCGGGCACACTCTACGGCGCCATCCGACGTCTGGAAGAGCATCGGTTGATCGAGCAATTGCCGGACGAGGACCGCCGCAAGCCGTACCGCCTGACCGATCTGGGCGCACAGGCGTTGCAGGCCGAACTCCTGCGCATCCGCACGATGGCCAGCACCGGCCTGCGTCGATTGGCGACAGCCTGATGCGCGCGACGTTGATCCGCCTCGCCATGGCGATCTACCCGGCGCCCATCCGCGACCGCTACGGCGCCGAGCTCACCGACCTGCTCGCGCACTCGACCCGACCATGGCGCGACATCGCCGATGTCGGCCGATCCGCACTGACCGAGCAGGCGGCGACCTGGACGTGGACCCGCACCCGCCCGCAGCTTCGCCGGATGGCCTGGCTCGCCGCCGCACCGCTGGGATTCGGCCTCACCGCGGTGACCCTGGCGGTCTGTGCGCTCATGATCGCCACAACGTACGCGAAGGACGGCGGCTACGACGTCAGTCCTGCGGTGCTCAGCGTGCCGATCGCGCTGAGCGTGCTGGCGGTGTGCGGGGCGATCGTCGCGCTGGCGCTACCAATGCCCCAGCAGCACCACCTGGTGGCACCGGCGCTTACCGTACCGGCGTCGTTGACCGTGGGAATACTGGCCATCGCGAATCTACCCATCGCCGGTGACATGCTCGGCGAGACGCGCTCGGCCACGCTCCTGTCCGCGCTGTGCTGGTGCGCGGCGATGCTCACGCTGGGTGCCGCGATCACCGTGCTCATCCGGCGAGGACGCACCCGCATCGCCGTGACGGTCCTCGTAGTCGGCGGTCTCGCCACGCTCGAACTGACGACTGTGCTCTACGCGATCGCCGCTCGACTGGTCGCCGCGGACTGGGTCTCGCTGTTCAGCGTGTGGCCCCTGAGCCAGGGGATCGCAGATCCGCCCTGGGTTTCCGCCGACGCGCTCAAGGGCCTGCCGGCCATGCTCGCGATGTGCACGACGTTCGCCCTCACACTCGTCACGGCCAGCGCCGTACATCAGCGCAAGGCGGGGCTTTCTCAGATCGCAGAGCCCGCCGCAGGATCCCGGTACCCGCAGGCCCGCGGAAGCCGTCTCACCTGATCGCCACTTTTCGCAACCTTAACGGCGGCGTCGCGCGGCCTCGGCTGACGACACCGGCATGTACGGCGTAGGCATGATCCTTCTGTTGCTGGGCCTCGCGACGGGGACGACGATCGTCTCGATGATTGTTCTCGTGCTGCGTCGACTGCGCCCGAGGAGCCCGTGGCCCGGCTCTGGCACGCGGCCACCCTGCTGCGCGAGCACCGCGGGGACGGTCACATCGCCGCCCTGGTCGCGGCCGGCATCGGCGAGACGGAGGCCCATGTGCTGCACGCTCTGTCCGAGGGCCTCCCCCCGGAGAAGTTCGGCAGGGTCCACCACCTGCCCGCGGACCGGCTGGCCGCGGTTGTGGACGGGATGCGCGTCCGTGGCCTCATCGACGGCTCCGGCTTGCTCAGTGACGCCGGCCGCGAGACCAAAGAGCGGATCGAGTCGATCACCGACGACCTTGCCGCAGCGGCGTACTCCAGCCTGGGGCCGAGCGAGCGCGACCAGCTCATCGCCGACCTCGAACCCATCTCCGCAGCGCTCAACGCGGTCGGCTCGCGATAGTCAAGGTAAACGCTCAAGTAGCCGCGATCGGCGCGATCAATGGTTCACCCATCCTGCACGCTCGCTCATGCCGATGACCTGCAGCCGAGGACGTCGGCTGCGGCAAATTGCGTGGACAGTTCATCTCGACTGCGCGGATGATCGTCGTTCGTGGATGATCCCTGGATCGCGTTGTTCGACCGCGTTGCAGACTCGTTCGACACCGTGGTGCCGTTTTTTTCCTCGTTTGGCGAGTTGACCGTTGCCGCGTTGCCCGCGCCGGCCGCGGGGGCACGGCTGCTTGATGTCGGTGCGGGGGCGGGAGCGATCGCGCTTGCGGCCCGACGTCGTGGCTATGAGGTGTGTGCGGTGGATGGGTCAGCCGCGATGGTGGCGCGCTTGTCCGAGTCGCTACCAGCCGTCCAGGTGGCCGAAGCCGGGGCCCTTCCGTTCGACGACGGCACGTTTGACGTGGTCACCGCCGGCTTCGTGCTCCACTTGCTGAACGATCCGCAGGCTGCATTGCGCGAGTTCAAACGGGTCATGGTGCCTGGCGGGCTACTGGCTTTCACTGTCGTGGGCCCACCGCCGAGGGGATTCGAGCCCGGCGATCGCAGCCACGAACTCTTCGCCGAATACTCGCGCTACCTGCCTCGCGACGGCCGCACGGACGCACCCTTCGATGCACGCGGCCTCCTTGCAATGACTGGCTTCCGCGACGTAGCCGAGCAGCACCTCCAGGTCGAACTCGCGTTGGACGAGCCCGAGACGATGTGGCGCTGGTACGGTACCCACGGCACCCGCAGGTTCTTTGACGAACTCGACGAGAAATACTGCGAGGAGTTTCGCCAGCGCCTGATCGCCGATCTCGTCGACCGGCCTGAATTGGTGCTCCGCCGGGCAGCGTTGTTGTTCACTGCCCACTTCTAAGCCCTGATCCACCGACGAGGTCTCGGTGCCCGGCCGGTCCAGCCCGATGATCTTGGACGCGGGTCAGGGCGTGTGGGAGTGACCGGCCGGGTTGCCGGTGCGCTCGATGGTCGAGGGAAGTCT